>JBBQHT010000063.1:0-20135 GCA_038324235.1 Acidimicrobiales bacterium | reverse complement strand
GCCCAGCACGATGCGCAGGCGGCGATCCGCTGGCTCCGCCTCGGCGCCCAGCCCGTCTCCGGCGGCGGCGCGGACAACCCGTTCCGCATCGATCCCAACCAGGTCATGGTCGTCGGCGAGTCCGCCGGCGCGTTCGCCGCCCTGAACGTGCTCTACAAGCCGGACGACCCCGGGTCGGTCGGCGTGACGACCGGGAGCTCGGCAGTCAGCGCGGCGGCGTCGCTCGCCGGGATGATGGTGGACACGGACCAGCGAGCCGGTGCGGGTCCGGCGTTGTTGATGACCTTCACCAACGACCCGCTCGGCGAGTACCTCGGTCAGGACATGTACGAGCAGTCCCGGCAGGTGGTGGCCCGAGCCAACGCGGTGGGCAACCTGGCCGAACTCGCGAGCTACTGCCGCCACCCCGTCGACGCGTCCGGCACCGAGCACCCGGTGCACCTCGTGGGCCAGGACCAGCCCGAGTTCGCCGACCAGGTCGGGCGCACGCTCAGGTTCTTCTACGTCCACGTCACCGCGCCGGTCGTGTCGGCGACCGCGGCGCCCGCGGCCTGGACGAGCGGTCCGCGCACGGCGCCGTTCACGTCCTACGGCAGCCAGACCCTCTACGGCCACCACCAGGCCGTGACCGCGGACTTCGACGGGGACGGGCAGACCGACGTCATCTGGTACGGCCCGGGCGCGGAGTGCGACACGGTCTGGTTCGGAGCCGACCACGCAACCTTCTTCGATCCGCGTGAGCTCAGCGGTGGGACCTTCACGCCCGCGGTCGACCTCGGCGGGGCGTACGTGGCCACGGTCGGCGACTTCAACGGCGATGGGCGGGCCGACATCGTCTGGTACGACCCGGGCACCGGCATCGCGAAGCTCTGGTACGGCCTGGCCGACCGGACCTTCTTGAAGGTCGATGTCGGTACCTTGCCGCTCGGTCTACGGGTCTCGGCCGGGGACTTCAACGGGGACCGGACCACCGACATCGTGTTCTCGTCGCCGGCCTATCCCGCCGCGATCGTCGTGTTCGGCTCGACGACCCCGGGCGGGTTCACCGGGGCGACGGTCCTCGGCGGTCTCTCCACCGGCCTGTCTCCGGTCATCGGTGACTTCGACGGGGATCACCACGACGACATCTACTGGGCGGGCGCGGCCGGCGCCCAGATCTGGTTCGGCGTCGCCGACGCCGGAACCGCGTCGTTCACGGCGGTGGCTGCGCCGGTCGCGCCGGGCGCGGTGACGCCGCTCGTCGGCGACGTGGACGGCAACGGCACGGCGGATCTCATGTGGTACGTCCCGGGCGTGAGCGCCTCGGTCTGGTACGGGTCGGCCGACCGGTCCGGCCTGGTCCCGGGCCGGAGCTGGACGATCGGCGCAGGCCTGGATCTGGCGACCGGCGACTTCGACGGCGACGGCCGGGCCGACCTGCTCTGGCACAACCCGAGCGGCGCGGACGTCGTCTGGTACGGGCTCGCCGACCACTCGTGGGGCTTCTTGTCCCGGATCCTGACCGTCGATGTCGCCGGTGGCTACGCATCGGTCACCGGCCAGTTCGGGGGCGCCACCTCGACGGCCGGCAAGCCCATGAGCGGTGTGCTGTGGGCCCCGACCAGCTGAACTGATCGGCCGCAACGAGGCGGCACCAGCAGGGAACGCGCAGAGAACCAGCAGAGAACCCGCGGAGAACCGCAGGTGAACGCCCTGCCCGGGACCGATGTCGTCAACGCGAAGCAGCGCGGCTTATAGTGAACCCGTGACCGAGCCGGCGTCCCCTGACCCTGCCGATCCAATCTCTCTCGCCCCCCCGACGCTGGGCCACCGCCCCGAAACGGGGCACCCGCCGGCGGCCTGGGCGCCCGACGCCCAGCCCGAGCTGGACGAGACCCCGGGCCACGAGTGCGGCGTGTTCGGGGTCTACGCCCCCGAGCAGCCGGTCGCCCACCTCAGCTACCTCGGGCTGTACGCCATCCAGCACCGCGGGCAGGAATCCGCCGGGATCGCGGTCAGCGACGGCCACACCATCACGGTCGTCAAGGACATGGGCCTCGTGTCCAACGTGTTCGACGACAAGACCCTGGCTGCGCTGCCGGGCCACCTGGCCATCGGCCACACCCGGTACTCGACCACGGGATCGAGCACGTGGCGCAACGCCCAGCCGTTCTACCGGGCGACGGGCGCGCACAGCTTCGCCCTCGCCCACAACGGCAACCTGGTCAACACCGAGGAGCTCGCGGCGGAAGCGGGCATGCTCCCGGGCCTGGTCACCAGCGACAGCGACCTGGTCGCCGAGCTGATCGAACGGGAACTGGCCATCGATCCCGAGGAGAGCCACGATCACCGGGCGCTCGAACGGGCACTGATGAAGGTGCTCCCCAAGCTCGAGGGCGCCTTCTCGTTCGTCTTGATGGACGAGGGGCACGTCATCGGCGTCCGTGATCCGCACGGGTTCTGGCCCCTCTGCCTGGGCAAGCTCGACAACGGGTGGGCGCTGGCCTCGGAGAGCCCGGCGCTCGACATCGTCGGCGCCCATCAGATCCGCGAGGTCGCCCCGGGCGAGATGGTCATCATCGACGCCACCGGCGTGCGCAGCGTCACGCCGTTCGCGCCGGAGGTCATCGACCCCAAGCTGTGCCTGATGGAGTTCGTGTACTTCCATCGCCCCGACGGCACCTTGTACACCCAGGGGGTGCACGCCGCTCGCGTCCGCATGGGCGTGCAGCTCGCGGAGCAGGCGCCCGTCGTGGCCGACCTCGTCATGGGCGTGCCCGAGTCGGGCATCCCCGCGGCGGAGGGCTTCGCTCGAGGCAGCGGGATCCCGTTCGGCTTCGGGCTCGTGAAGAACCGCTACATCGGGCGCACCTTCATCGCTCCCAACCAGCAGATGCGGGCGTTGGGTGTCCGACTCAAGCTCAACCCGCTGCGCGACAACATCGAGGGCAAGCGCCTCATCGTCGTCGATGACTCGATCGTGCGCGGCACCACCACCCGGGCGATGGTGTCGATGCTGCGCGAGGCCGGCGCGCTCGAGGTCCACTTGCGGATCTCGTCACCGCCCTACGCCTGGCCCTGCTACTACGGCATGGACACCGGCACCCGTGGGGAGCTCATCGCCGCGAGCCTCTCGGTCGGGGAGATCCGCGAGTACCTCAACGTGGACTCCCTCGCCTACCTCGAGATCGACCGGCTCAAGACCGCCACCGGTGCACACGGCGCCGGGTTCTGCGATGCGTGCTTCACCGGCTCGTACCCGGTGGCCGTCCCGGTCAGCCTCACCAAGGGCGTGCTCGAAGACGAGCCATCGGCCAGCGCCGAAGCGCCCGACGGAGCCGACACGCTCATGCTCCTGTTCGAGAACGAGACCCTCATGCCCGCGGACCACGCGAAACGTGGAGAGGATGGCGGCTGATCGCGTCGGCGATCCGACGACCGGCGGGGACACTACGCTCACGGACCGCCGCGCCGACCTGACGCTGGTGACGCGATCGACAGCGACGAAGGGCTTCCGGTAGATGGGCGAGACATACGAAGCGGCAGGCGTCAGCATCAGCGCGGGCGAGGAAGCGGTCGATCGCATCAAAGCCAAGGTGCGCTCGACCTTCCGGCCCGAGGTCATCGGTGACATCGGTGGGTTCGGCGGCCTGTTCGGGTTCGACACCACGCGCTACCGCCAGCCGGTGCTCGTCTCGTCCACCGACGGCGTCGGTACGAAGGCGCTCGTGGCCCAGGCGGTCGGCCAGTTCGAGACCATCGGCGTGGATCTCGTCGCCATGTGCGTCGACGACCTGGTGTGCCAGGGGGCCGAGCCGCTGTTCTTCTTGGACTACATCGCCGTGGGTCGCCTCGACCCGGACCACATCGAACAGCTCGTCGAGGGTGTCGCCGAAGGCTGTCGCCAGGCCGGCTGCGCGCTGATCGGCGGGGAGATGGCCGAGCACCCGGGCGCGATGGAACCCGGCGAGTTCGATCTGGTGGGCTTCGCGGTCGGCGTCGTCGAACGTGATCGCATCATCACCGGGGAGCACGTCCGGCCCGGCGATGTCCTCATCGGGCTGCCGTCGCCCAACCTGCGCAGCAACGGCTTCTCCCTAGCTCGCCGGGTCCTCTTCGACATCGCCGGCCGGAGCGTCGACGACCTCGCCTACGCCGGTTCCACCCACACCCTCGGCGAGGAGCTGCTGCGGCCGTCGGTGATCTACGCCCCCGCCATCATGGCGTTGCAACGGGACGTCGACGTGCGGGCGGTCGCCCACATCACCGGCGGCGGGATCCCGGGCAACCTGCGCCGGGTGCTCCCGGCTCGTGGTGACGCGGTCATCGACAAGCGGTCGTGGGAGGCCCCCCGGATCTTCGGCGAGATCGCCCGGCTCGGCGGCGTGAGCGACGACGAGATGGACAAGGTGTTCAACATGGGCATCGGCATGGTCGCCGTGGTCCCGGCCAAGGACGCGTTCAAGGCGATCGAGGTGCTGCGCCTCAACGGGCACCGCGCCGTCGAGATCGGTGAGATCGTCGACGGCCACGGCCAGGTCCGGTTCGACTGAACCGGTTCGTGGCCCGGCGGGTGAGCCGCAACCACCCCTGCGGGGCGGTCCCGTACACTCGCCGGGTCCGGTTCCCGGACCGATGCGCATTCGCTGGAGGGGCATGACCACGCAAGGGGAGACCGTGGCTCGGGGCACGACCAAGGCCCCCCGCGGCGCGGCCGGTGACCTGCGGGCGTGGCGGGCCCGGCTGGGTGAGTCGCTGCGCACCTACTGGTTGCTGCTGGCCGTGGCGGCCGCAGGGCTCGCGCTGCGCTTCTGGCTCGTCATCGGCCTGCGGCCCGCCTGTGACGACACCAACTTCAACCCGGGGGCCGGGTTCCCGGCGAACGCGCCGCTCGAACCTCCTCGCTGCCTGCGCCTCACCGGCGACAGCCTGTTCAACTACATGCAGGGCAAGATGATCGCGGAGGGCAAGGGGTGGGGCAACGGCTTCGCCTACCTCGACAGCGGCAAGGTCGTGCCGAGCGCCGGCAAGCCCCCGCTGTTCGCGATCTACCTGGGCCTCCTGCAGAAGCTGGGACTGCAGACCGTGGATCAGCAGCGGCTCGGCACATCGCTGCTCGGATCGGTGGGCATCGTGCTGCTCGGACTGCTCGCCTGGCGGCTCGCGGGCAAGCGGGCCGGCGTGATCGCGGCGGGCGTCGCCGCGGTTTCACCCCTGCTGTGGATCAACGACGGCCGCATCATGGTCGAGGCGCTCTACGTGCCGCTGATCGCCGGTGTGCTGCTGGCGGCGTATCACTTCTGGGCCAACCCCCGCCCGCGCACCGCGATCGTGCTCGGGGCCATGATCGGCCTCGCCGCGCTGGCGCGCAGCGAGGCGAGCCAGTTGTGGGTGTTCCTGCTCATCCCGATCATCGCGTCGATCCCGAAGCTGTCGACCAAGGGTCGGGCCACGTTGTTGGGGGTGGCGCTGCTGTCGGGCCTCGTCGTCGTGTTCCCGTGGGTCGTGCGCAACCTTGTGACCTTCAAGGAACCCACGTTGCTCCAGTTCGGCACGGGCTCGGTGCTGCTCAACGGGCAGTGCGACGCGGCGTACTACACCGATACCGACAACTACGGCCTCGAGAACTTCAAGTGCTTCGACGGGGACGCCGCGCCGCTCGTGGCGCAGTTGGTGCGGCCGACGGGCCAGGACGAGTCGCAGGTCGATGCGCAGATGCGGAAGCAGGCGTTGCAGTACATGCAGGATCACCTGGGCCGGGTCCCGCTCATGATCGTGTACCGCGAAGGGCGAGTCTGGGAGATCTACCGGCCGCTCGACAACATCGAGAAGAACTACCGCTTCGAGGACCGGGGCCAGCCTGAGTCCGTGCTGGCGACCGTTGCCTATGTGATCACGATGCCGCTCGCGCTCTACGGGCTGGTCCTGCTCCGCCGCCGCCGGATCCCGATCAGCCCGTTCATCGCGATCGGGGTCACGGTGGCGACATCGGTCGCGTTCGCGTTCGGCATCATCCGCTTCCGTGTGGCGGCGGATGCCGCGGCGATCGTGATGGCGGCGGTCGCGGTGGACGCGCTGCTGGTGCGGTTCGGCTCGCCCGGCCCCGAACCCAGCGGGGCGATGCCGTATCCCGCGCCCCGCCCGTGGCGCGGCGCCCGGCGCGCCGGCCAGGACATCGACCTGGCGCCTCCGACCGACGCGGCGGTCCTGGCTGACGCGTCCGCTCCGGACCAGGGCGACCGATCACGCGCCGACGCCGGATCGACGGGGCCGTCATGATCTCGGACATACCTGCTACCGGCGCGGGCACCGTGGTCGACGCCGGCGACGCCGGCGACACCGAGGACGAGGCGCCGGCTCCCACCCGCCACCGGCGCGGCGGTGCTCCCGGGCCAGGCTCGACGACCTTCGGCCAGCGCGACCAGGGGTGGAAGGAGTGGATCCGCCCGCTGCTGGTGGTGGCGGTGCTCGGCCTGACCCTGCGCCTGGCGATGGTGCTCGTCGTGCACCCGACCTGCAGCTTCGACGTCGACAAGTGGGCCCAGGGCAGCGTTACCGCCGCGGACTTCGACGCGCTCAAGGCCAACCCGGATGGGTGCTTCCAGGTCGGCGGCGACGCGCTCTACCTGTTCCTTCAGGGCCGCATGTTGTCGGAGGGCAAGGGCTACGCCAGTCCTGTCTTCTTCGTGATCACCGGTGAGGTGTCCCCGGGGGCGGGCAAGCCACCGGCGATGCCGGCGCTCATCGCCGGCATGCACCTCGTCGGCCTCAAGACCCCCACCGACGTGCGCGTCGCAGCCGCCCTGCTCGGCGCGGCCGCAGTGCTGCTCATCGGGCATACCGCCGGGAAGCTCGCAGGCAAGCGCGCCGCGATCATCGCGGCGATCATCGCGGCGCTGTACCCGATGCTGTGGATCAACGACTGGAAGATGCTCAACGACGGGCCGATGATCCTCGCCTCCGCGTTCGTGCTGTACGCCGCGTTCACCTTCTGGGGCAGACCCCGACCTCGCACCGCCGCGCTCCTGGGTCTCTCGCTCATCCTCGCGACCTTCACGCGCAGCGAGGCGCTGAGCATGCTGGTGTTCCTCGTCGTCCCGCTGTGCTGGAGCCTGCGACGGTTCTCGCCGTCGGCGCGCCTGCGGTTGGGCGCCGTCGTGTGGCTGACGTTCGCGGCGATCTACATGCCGTGGGTCACCTACAACCTGGCCCGGTTCCACCAGCCGAGCCTGCTGGGGGGGAGCGTCGGGTCCACCTCGATCAACTCGAGCTGCGACTCGGCGTGGTACGGCACCAACACGGGGTACCTCGACTTCGAGTGCATCGATCTGCTGTCGCAGCTGCGCGCGGCGCAGCTGCTCGACAAGAACCGGCCACCGAGCGATGAGAGCGACCTCGACCTGGCGTTCCGCCAGCAGGCCAGCGACTACATCTCCGCCAACAAGGCCCGGGCGCCGATCGTGCTGGCCGCACGGGTCGGCCGCATGTGGGATGTCTACAAGCCGCTGCAGAACCTCGACTACAACATCAACCTCGAGGGCCGCGGCCGGGTCGATTCCACCCTCGGACTGATCTCGTACTTCGCCCTGCTGCCGTGGGCGATCGCGGGTCTCGTCATCTTGTACCGGCGGCGGATCACGATCATCCCGATGGTGGCCTTCGCCGCATCGTTGACCCTCACCGCCGCGATCACGTTCGGCATCACGCGCTTCCGCGTCCCGATCGAGGTGTCGATCTGCCTCTTGGCGGGCGTCGCCATCGACGCCGGCCTGCGCCGTTATCGCGATCCCGGCCGGGCCGAGGCCGGCATCGGGGCCGACGAGCACGGGGCCGTGCCCATGCCGACCATCGGGGCGGACCTGCGGGCCATTCGCGTTCGCCCGCCGCGCTGGTCGCCCCGCACCTGGGCGCTCGTGATCGTGCCGTGCGTGCTCGTGGTCGGCGTGCTCGTGTGGTCCTCCAAGGTCGAAGCACCGGCTCGGGCCGCCACGGTGAACCCCACGGATCCGAACGGCGATCCGACGGTGTCAGGTGGCACGACGTTGCCCACGGACCCGGTCGCGGCGGCGTGCGTCATCATCAAGGACAAGCGCCTCGCCGACGGCAAGCTGTACGAGCGACTGTCGCCGGCGACGGTCGGTGGCGTCATCGCCTCGTTCAAGCGCGTCGAGGCCGTGGCCCCGCCGGAGGTGGTGAAGGACGCGCAGACGATCCGGGAGCTGCTGGCCAAGGCGCAGGCGGCGGGGTTCACCCAGGGCAAGCTGCTCGACAAGTTGAGCGCCGAGGACCGCACGGCGATCGGCACGGCCGGCATCGGTTTCATCGGCTTCGCCCAGAAGCAATGTCGCTGATGGACACGTCAGCCCCCGGCTGACGGCAACGGGGGCACGCGGGTGCGTGCCGACTACAGTGCGGTGCCCCGCGGTGGCGGGGAACGCGCGCGACGACCAGGCCCCCGGCCGGGTCAAGGGAGGCCGGGCCGACGCCATGGAAGACGATCCACGTACGGGCCACGAGCTCACGCTCGACCTGCTGCGCACGGTGCTGCCGAGCCCGCGGTGGGACAACCTGGACTTCCTCGACTGGGTCTATGACCGCAACCCGGTGGGTGAGCTGGTCGAGCAGAACGTGGATCGTGACGGTAAGCGCTTGTGCCACATCGGTGGCGTCCCTATCGAGTTGCGCAGCGCGGATGATGCTGGCCGCTTCATGATCTTGTACAACTCGTCGGCGGCGCCCGAGGAGCAGGGCAAGGGCACCTACGTCAAGACGTTGTTCACCTTGCACGGGCGGGCCACCGAGCTGGGGTTCCACGGGATGATGGGCGTGACGAACGCCGCCTCGACGGGTCCAGCGACCAAGGGGTTCAAAGCGCGCATGCTGGGAGCGCTGCCCGCCAAGCTGTGCGTGCCCACGGTGCTGCGGTCCCCGCACCACACCCACCACCTCGCCGACGCGGCCTTCCTCGACAGCACCGAGTTCGAGTCGATCATGGCCGACATCGACGAGACACCCGCCGGCGCCTGGACCCAGAGCTGGACACCCGACGTGATGCGGTGGCGACTGCGCTGGCCGGGGCGGGACTACACGGTCCACGTGGGTCCCGACCTCGTGGCGGTGTCGACCCTCACCTCGTTCAACGGGGTGCCGATCGCGGCGCTGCTCAAGCTCGTGCCCCGTCACGGGGCCCGCGGGCCGCTCTCGTCCGCGCGGATGATCGCGGCGATCTGCAAGTACCACTGGACGCCCGCGGCGGTCTACGCCGGGTTCAACGCCAACGTGCCGGTCAAGGGCTTCCACCTGCGCCAGGATCGCTTGCCCTCGCCGTTGAACCTGCTGTTCCTGTCGACCTCGGACCACGTCGACACGGATTCGTTCCGCTTCGAGACCTTCGAGTTCCTGGATTTCGACGCGTACTGATCGCGCGACGCCGCGAGGGATGTCGCCGGCGCGGGGTCTAGCCTGTCCGCCGTGCGCACTGCCGGTGGTCCCTCGCGTCGACTCGTCCTGCCCATGGTCGTGATCGTCCTGGCGCTCCTGGCCGGAGCGTGCGGTCGGAGCAACGACGACGCCCAGGCTCCGATCACCCCGGGGACCGACACCACGATCGATGAGGGGACGACGATCCCTGACGTCGGCACGACGATCCCTGACGTGGGCACGACGGTTGTGCGCACGGTGCCCCCGACGGTCAAGCCGCTCCCGCCGACCACCAAGCCCAAGCCCACGACCACGACCCGGCCGTTGCCCAAGGCCACGCTGCCCAAGGCCACCACCACGACCCGGGCCCCGACGGTCACGACCCAGCCGCTCGACGTGCAGAAGTTCTGCGCCTACATCGCCTCGGTCGATTTCAACACCCTTGACAACGCGAGCTGGGCCACGGCCTTCGGCAACCTGCACGACGCCGTGAACAACGCCGAGCAGATGGCGCCGCCGTCGGTGAAGCAGGCGTTGCTCGACCTAAAGGCCACGCTCGATGCGGTGCAACCGGCGGTGGACGCCGGCCAGATCTCGTCGACTGCGCAGCTCGACGCCTGGTTCGTCACCCTCACCTCTGATGTGCAGCAGCGGATCAGCGCGGCGACCAAGCAGCTCCAGCTCTACACCATGGCCAACTGCAAGTAGCGGTGGCAGGCGCTCGCCCAGCCGAAGGTCCGCGATCGATTCCACATCGGGAGGATCCCTCGCGGTGGAACCGGCACTCGTCGGCTCGATCGCGCCCCCCGGCACGCGACACTCGTGGCCATGTCCGTCGCCTTCACTGAACTGATCGTCGATTGCTGGCCGACCCCGGAGGCAACGAGTTCTGCCTGCTGCGCGATCCCGTAGCCTGAGGGTCGGGTTTCCCGCCGCCGTCGCGGCGCGCGAGAAGTGCTTCAGATCGCAACCAACTGCCTCGACGGGAGGGTACGGTGGGGGCTTCCGTGCCCTCCCGAGGGCCACACCCCGCGATCACGAGGAGCGTCCTGTGTCTGATGCTGACATGAACGACTGGAACCAGCAGATCATCGCCGAGTTCCGGGCGAACGCCGGCAAGGTGAGCGGCCCGTTCGAGGGTGCGCCGATGGTCTTGCTGACGAGCACGGGCGCCAAGTCGGGCCAACCTCGCGTCAGCCCGCTGATGGCGCAGCTCAACGGCGACGATGTCGTGATCTTCGCCTCCAAGGCTGGCGCCCCCACCCACCCGGACTGGTACTACAACCTCGTCGCCAACCCCGACGCGTCGATCGAGATCGGCGCCGACACGCTCGCCGTCAAGGCCCGGGTGGCCGAGGGTGACGAGCGGGACGAGCTCTGGACCCGCCAGAAGCAGGCCTACCCGCAGTTCCAGGGGTACGAGGACGGCACCACGCGCGTCATTCCCGTGGTCGTGCTCGAAAAGGTCTGACCGCACCACCGCACCACCGCACCACGTGCGGCCGTGGTCAGTGGCGGGCGACGACGGTGACGAGCGTGAGCGGTCAGTCGTTCCAGCCGATGGCGCACCAGGTGTGCTGGTGGCAACTCGGGCAGCGCATCCAGTGGCTGTGCCGCCGACCAGGGAGCCACGCGGAGATGCTCAGGAGGCGGACGCCGAGGTCGACCAGCGAAAGGCGCGAGCGCGTGTGGCAGTCCGAACAGGTGACCACCACCGTGCCCGCCTGGCGTGGGCCGGTCGAGAAGAACGCCTGGCGGCCGTCCTTCGCGTTGCCCGGCCCCAGCTGATCGCGAGCGGCCTTGGGTGGGGCGGAGAAGAGGGCGTGGCGACCGTTGGGGTCGATGCGGCGAGCGGCGGCCCGGGCCACCGCGACATCTGCGGCGGTGGCGGGGTCGGTCGCGTCGGAGCCGTGGCCGCCGGTCACGAGGCTTCGAGCAGGTGGTCGGCCAGCTCCCGGTACGCGGTGGCTCCCTTGGACGAGGGGGCGTGGGCGAGGATCGACAAGCCGCGGGCGGGTGCCTCGGCGACCTTGACCGACTTGGGCACCGGCGGCTGCAAGACGGGCAGCCCGTAGCTGGCGGGCACGCCGTCTATCACCTGCTGGGCGAGCTTGGTGCGGCTGTCGTACATCGTCGCGATCACGCCGCGGACCTCGAGGCGGGGATTCGTGAACGCGCGCACGTCTGCGATCGTCTCGAGCAACTGGCCGACACCACGGGAGCTGAGGGTCTCGCACTGGAGCGGCACGAGGACCTCGGACGCCGCCGTGAGCCCGTTGATCGTGAGTATGCCGAGCGAGGGCGGGCAGTCGATGAGGATGAAGTCGTAGGAATCGAGAACGGGTTCGAGGCCTCGACGCAACTGGAACTCGCGGCCCGTCTTGGACAGCAGGTGCACCTCGGCGCCGGCGAGGTCGATGGTGGAGGGCAGCACGTGCAGATCACCGACCTTGATGATCACCTCGCTCGCCTGGGCCCGGTTGAGCATGACGTCGTGCAGCGACCGATCGAGCTCGTCGGGGTTGATGCCGTTGGAGAAGGTGAGGCAGGCCTGGGGATCGAGATCGACGAGGAGGACCCGCTGGCCTTTCTCGGCCAGCGCCGCTCCGAGGGTGTGCACCGTGGTCGTCTTGGCCACGCCGCCCTTCTGGTTGGCGATGGCGAACACACGAGTCATGGGTTGCAGGGTACCGGACCGAGCCAGTGCGGTCGATCGCGGCGCGAGACCAGAAACGCGTTCCGAACGGTCATCGAGGCCCACTTTCCGGGGCTTTTCTGCACATCTCGCACTGACGCCGCGATGAACCGGGCAAACTTTTCACAACCCGTTCACGACCGCCCTCGAGGCGAACATCGTTCAGCCCCGCGACGCGGGGAACTGACGGTGGCGTCACCCGACGATGATCTCGCGGGTGGTGACCGAAGCACCGCCGAACGGGCGGGCAGGTCGCCCCGGCGGCCGGAACCGGTTGGGGAGCACGAGGATCGCTCCACTATCCTCCCCCGCATGTCAGACACCCCAACAGCTGCGTTTTCGATCCGCATTCGCGTCCGCCTGGAGAATCGCCCAGGGCAGTTGGGGAAGCTCGCCGTCGCCGTAGGTGACGCCGGGGGCAACATCTCGGGCCTCGAGGGCTTCGAGGCGAAGGCCGCGCACCTCGATGAGGACGTCGTGGTCAACTGCTCCAGTGAAGCCCACCAGCAGGTCGTGCTGGACGCGATCCGCGGCCTGGCCAGCGAAGGCATCGAGCTGCTGCAGTGGGAAGACCGCACCTTCGCCATGCACGAAGGCGGCAAGATCGAGGTGCTCGCCCTGTCGCCGGTCGGTGATCGGGACGACCTCTCGATGGCCTACACGCCGGGTGTGGCCCGGGTGTGCAACGCGATCGCGGCGGACAAGTCCAAGGCGCACGACCTGACCATCAAGAAGAACACGGTCGCCATCGTGAGCGACGGCACCGCAGTCCTCGGCCTCGGCAACATCGGTCCCGAGGCGGCGCTGCCGGTCATGGAGGGCAAGGCGCTCCTGTTCAAGGAGTTCGCCGGCGTCGATGGCTTCCCCGTGTGCCTCAACGTCAGCAGCGCCGAGGAGATCATCGAGACGGTCGTGCGCATCGCCCCCAACTTCGGGGGCATCAACCTCGAAGACATCGCCGCCCCGCAGTGCTTCGAGGTCGAGGAGCGCCTCAAGGAACTGCTCGACATCCCGGTGTTCCACGACGATCAGCACGGCACCGCAGTGGTCGTCCTGGCGGCGCTCGAGAACGCGCTGAAGATCGTCGACAAGAAGATGGTCGATCTGCAGGTGGTCATCGCCGGGGTGGGCGCGGCGGGCGTGGCGATCAGCAAGATCCTCATGGAAGCCGGCGTGCCCAACGTGGTCGGCGTCGACCGCCAGGGCGCGATCTGGGACGGACGGGGCGAGCTCAACTCGGCGAAGCAGTGGTTCGCGGAGAACACCAACCCGGACAAGCGCCGCGGCTCGCTCGCCGAGGTCATGCCCGGCGCGGATGTCTTCGTCGGTGTGAGCGGCCCTGGCCTCATCACCCGGGACGACCTCAAGACCATGGGCATCGATCCGATCGTCTTCGCGCTCGCCAACCCCGATCCCGAGATCCGACCGGAGCAGGCCAAGGGCGTGGCCGCCGTCGTGGCCACCGGGCGCAGCGACTTCCCGAACCAGATCAACAACGTGCTGTGCTTCCCGGGCATCTTCCGGGGCGCTCTCGATGCCGGCGCCACCACGATCACCGAGGGCATGAAGCTCGCCGCGGCCGATGCCATCGCCAGCGCGGTGCCCGAGGATCTGCTCGCCGCGGACTTCATCGTGCCGTCGGTGTTCGACAAGCACGTCGCCGAGCTCGTCGCCGAGGCCACCGCCGCGGCGGCGGTGCGCGACGGCGTGATCCGCCAGCGCTGAGCACATGGGTTTCGCGACCCCCTGGCCGTGTCCCGCCGCCGGTCCCTCGGCACCGGCGGCGGCCCGGTCAAGGTGTCGCCCGAGGGGGGAGCAGCACATGGGGAACACCGATCCGACCGACGTGGGGGAGATCGCAGAGCTCTGGCGCTTCCCGGTGAAGTCGCTGCAAGGGGAGCGGGTCGACGAGGTCGAGCTGACGCCAGCCGGCTTCGTGGGCGATCGCCGCTGGGCCGTCGTCGATCAGGCCACGGGCAAGACGCTGTCGGCCAAGACCGTGCCGCAGCTCCTGTTCGCATCCGCGCGGACGGTCGGCGACACCGTCGTGGTGACGCTGCCGGACGGCTCCGAGCTGGACGCCGCGGATCCCGCGACGTCCCCGCTGGTCGCCGCGTGGCTCGAACGCGATGTGGCGTTGCTCGCCGCCGACGAGGGGCGCGTGACGTCGTATGACATGACCTTCGATCCGGAGGACGACACCGCCGAGCTGGTCGACATCCCGATCCAGGCCGGCACGTTCTTCGATCTCACCCCCGTCCACGCGCTCACCACCGGCAGCTTGGCCACGATGGCCGCGGCGTACCCCGACGGCACGTGGGACGTCCGGCGCTTCCGCCCGAACGTGCTCATCTCGACCCCTCCTCCTGCGGGCGGCGCCGTCGCGCCCGCCGCGCCCGTCGCGCCGGGCACCGCCCACCCCGGGTTCCCCGAGGACGCCTGGGTCGGCGCCACGGTGGGGCTGGGCGCGGCCTCGATCACCGTGGTCATGCCCGCGGTGCGCTGCGCGATGCCGCCCCGCGCGCAACCGGCGTTCGCCCGCGACCTCGAGATCTTCCGCACCATGAACGCGCACCACGGCAACCACCTCGGCATCTACGCCGCGCCGGCCGTACCTGGTCTCGTGCGCCTCGGCGACGCCGTGACCTGCACCCCCTCCGCCGATCCGGCTCCCGTGCCGACATGACCCACCCACCAGCCGCCGTCACCTTCGACTTCTGGGACACGCTCGTGCGTGCGCCGAGCGTGGCCGAGACCCGGATGTATCGCCGCCAGCGTCTGCTGCGCGTCCTCGAGGAGACCGCCGCCAGCCCGGACGACGAGGTGCTCGACGCCGCACTCGCTTCGGTGCGGGTCACCTTCGATGAGCACTGGGTGGCCAACGAGCAGTTCTCCGGCACGCAGGCGGTGGCCCTGCTGCTCGACGTCCTCGGTCTCGGTGCGATCGCCCGCGACGATGAGGCCTGGACCGGGCGGATCATCGACGCCTTCACCGGCGTCCACGAAGAGCTGATACCGCCGCTGACCGAGAACGTCGAACCAGCGTTGCGCGCGCTGCGGGCGCACGACGTGCGCATCGGCATCATCTGCGATGTCGGCCTCAGCCCGTCACCCGTGCTGCGGTCTTACCTGGAACGCCATGGCGTGCTCGACCTGTTCGACCACTGGTCGTTCTCGGACGAGGTCGGCGTGTACAAGCCAGATCCCGTCATCTTCGACCACGCGCTCGTCGGGCTGGGCGGGATCGCGCCGCACGACGCTGCCCACGTCGGCGACCTGCGCCGCACCGACGTGGCCGGGGCGCGGGCGTTCGGGATGACGGCGGTGCGCTACACCGGGAGCAACGACGACACGATCCCTCCCGGCGAGGGCGACGCGTCGGTGGCGGCCGGCGCCGATGCCGACGCGCACGCCCCCGAAGCGCACCACGTGATCGCGGACCACGCCGAGCTCCTCACGGTCCTCGGGTTCAGCTGAGCCCCGACCCCCCCCCCCGAAATCGAGACCGCGAGCCCCGCCATCCGTGCTTCGCGGTCCCGGTTTCCGAACAACTGCAAAATTGGGACGGTGAGCCTCGCTATCCGTGGTTTGCGGTCTCGATTTCGTGCGGCCACCGGCGAACGGGACCGATGGGGGAGCGGTCGGTACACTGGTCGATTCCCACGGTCTGCGCCCGTGGAGGAGTGGCGCCCGGGCCCGACGGTCCGGGTGGCGTCTGACCGATCCGCGGTCGGGCGGCGAGACGAGCACAAGGGGAAAACGTGGCGGCGAGTCAGCGCGCTGGTGAGCACACCGGCCCAACCACGATCGGCATCGTTGGCGCCGCCGGCTTCATCGGCCGTCACCTGACCCAGCAGGCGCTCGACGCAGGTCTGCGCGTCCGCACCTTCACCCGCCGGTCGTGGGACGGTGCCCCGCACGTGCCCACCGAGGACCGGCGAGAGCTCGTGCTGCCCCGACGCCCGGGCGCCGAGGACTTCTTGGGGCTCGACGCGGTGATCCACCTCGCGGTGGCGGCCCACGGTTCGAGCGAGGCGGTGACCCGCGCGGTCAACGTCGAGGCCACGATCGACCTCTACGACGCGGCCCAGGCCGCCGGCGTGCCCCGGTTCGTCTTCGTGTCGAGCCAGTCCGCTCACGACGGCGCCCGCAACCTGTACGGCCGGACCAAGCGCGAGGCCGAACGCCTGCTCGAGGGGAAGCCCGGCGTGCTCATCGTGCGGCCGGGCCTCGTGTACGACGGCAGTGCCGACGGGCTGCTCGGCCTGGCGTCGGGCGCCGCGGCCAAGCTCCGGGCGTTCCCCGTGATGGGCGGTCGCGATGCGAAGGCCCAGACCATCCACATGGACGACCTGTGCACGACGTTGCTGCGCTTCGCGCTGGTCAGTCGCGAGCCCGACGCGCCCGAGCTGCTCGAGTTGGCCGAGCCGACCCTCTGGCCCCTCGGCGAGCTGGTCGCATCCACCGCCGAGGTCCGCGCCGGGGTGCGGCCGAAGCTCATCAACATCCCGCTCTCGGTCGCCAAGGGCGCCGCGACCTTCGGCCGCGCGGTGAAGGTGGGCGAGGCGGTCGGTGAGGTCGTCGATGGCATCGTCGGCTGGCGGGCCATGGACACCGCCCCGGTGAACGCGGCCCTGAACATCGATCTGCGGCCCTTCGACGCCGCCACCGCCGCCACCGCCGACACCGCCGAAACCGCCCACACCGCCGACGCCACGCAGGCCGCGTCGGCGGTTGACGAGCCGGCGCGCCTCATCCTGGTCGGCTCGGGTCGCATCGGCTCGGTGCACGCCCTGTGCGCGCAGCACCACCCCGACGCCGTCCTCGTCGGCCTCGTCGATCCGAGCAAGGGGGCGGCGGGCCGGATCCAGTCGCTCATCGGTGCCGTGCCCCACTACTCGACCCTCGCCGAGGCGCTCGCCGAGGCGAAGCCCACCGCCGCGATCATCGCCACGCCGCCGTTCACGCACGCCGAGATCGCCGAGCAGCTGCTCGCGGCGGGTGTCGATGTCCTGGTGGAGAAGCCAGTGACCCCGGTGCCCGACCAGCGCGCCCGACTGCTCGCCGCGGCCGAGGCCGCGCTCGCCGACGGCGGTGCGACCGCCGCGGCGGGCTACCACTTCGTCCAGCTGCCGCACCTGCGCCGGGCGCGGGACCGCTTCCTGGCCGGCGAGTTCGGCAACATCAGCGGGTTCTGCGCGCTCGGGTTCGTGTCACGTGCCGTGCCCCGCGGCAAGAAGCTGTCCTGGGAGCTCGACCCCGAGCGCGCCGGGGGCGGTGCGCTGCCGCAGGTCGCGGCCCACGTGCTGTCTGTGCTGGACCTCTTCATCGGTCCGCTCGACGTGCTCGATGCCACGCTGCTCGTGTCGCCGGACCGACTCGTCGAGGATGCCACCTGGGTCCACCTCTCGAACGGCTCGGTGAGCGGCTCGCTGTTCGCCGGCTGGCACCTCTCCGAGTTCGTCATCCCCGAGAACTCGGTGCGGTTGCAGACCGATCGAGGCACCCTCGCGCTGTCGGGCGCGTCGGCCGTGTTCTTCCCCCATGACGGGGACGGCGTGGCCACGGGTGAACCCGAGCTCATGTCGTGCTTCGACGAGCCGTCCGCCTTCGACCCGGCGCCCAACGACGGTGGCGCCGGCTACTGGCTCGAGCAGCGGGCCCTGCTCGCCGGCCACCCCGACCGCAACGGCCTCGCCGAAGCCGAGCGCATCGAGCGCATCACGAACCAGGCGTACGACAAGGCCCAGCGCGTCCGGTTCGAGGACTCCGCGCCCGGTGTGCGCCCGGAGCTGCGGAACCTGCCCCCCCTCGCGCCGGGCTTCGTCGATGTCCGCCGCCTGCACGACCCCGCCACGTTGGCCCGAGCCCCCAAGGAGGGCGCGCGCTACGTGATCGGCACGAGCGATTTCGCGTCGCTGCAGCACTCCGGGGCCGAGCTCCTGGTCGTGGCCCCCGACATCGCGAAGGCGTTCCGCACGGTCACGAACGAAGGCCCGGTCGAGCTGGTCAAGGCGCTCGGCGCCGCCAACCTGGTCAAGAGCGGGTTCGGGGTGAACCCCCTGAAGGCCCTGCCGCCCACCGGACGGCTGTGGGAGGCGTTCGGGGTCTTCCTCCGCGCCGAGTTGGCGAGCATCCCTCGAGATTTCACGGGTCGGCTGGCGCTCGATGGCTACCTCGTCGATCTCGCGGGGGCGCTCGGCCGCCTCGACGAGATCGCGTCGCTCGTACGGCGCCTGCACAAGCAGTTCCCCGCCGCCACGATCGGTCTCGACGCCAACGCCCCGGCCCTCGCCACGACCCTCCTGCCCGTGCTCGCGGGCGAGATCGGGTTCGTCCTCACCGTGGGGGCACCCGGCGCGTCGGTGATCGACGACGTGCGCGCCGCCGTCGGCGGGCACCCCCTCGACGTGTTCGTGAAGACCGGGCTCCAGCCCCACGAGGTCGTCGCCTGGGCCGCCGCCGACCCACAGCCGTGGGTCGGTTCCGGGTCGCCCGAGGACCTCGTGGTCGATTGGCGCGGTTCGGCCGACTTCGCGGCGGCGAACATCGACCTGCTCACCCGGGCCATCAGGGCGACGGGCTGCCCGGGCTGGGCCTACGCCGACGCGTGCGAGACGCTCGGGCTCACCCGGCCCTCCGAGGTCTGACGCGCCCGGTCGGCGGCGCCGGGGAGGCGTCGCGCGACCACGCGTCGCGGCACGTCCGCCGGCCGCGACCTACGCTGGGCCGATGCCCGCCTCGCATGCGGCCGCGCCCCCGACGAGCGCGGCGTTGTTCCCCCTCCCTCGGATGGCCCGCCATGGCTCCTGAGGCGTCACCCGATCTGGTCCGGCGGGCGATCGCTGGTGACGCTCGCGCGTTCGAGACGTTGATGCGGAACACGACCCCAAGCGTGCGGACCGTGGTGCGCAGCTACGTCAAGAACGTGGACGATGTCAGCGATGTCGTGCAGGAGGTGTTCCTCCGGGCCCTCCAGCGCCTGACCACGCTCGACGATCCCGAGCGCTTCGTGCCCTGGCTGTATGCCATCGCCCGCAACGCCGGTCTCGACTACGTCCGGCGGGCTCGCCGGCGCGACGACCGCACCGACGACGGGGTCGAGCTCGATGTCCTCGTGGACGGCCACGACAGTCCGGACGATCTCGCGGAGCTGCGCGACCTCGCCGATCAAGTGCAGGCCGGCCTCGCTCGCCTCGCCCCCCGCGACGCAACCCTGCTGGCCATGGTCACGACGCTCGGGTTCACGCCGACCGACGTCGCCGGCGCGTTGGGCATGACGTCGACCGCGGCCAAGGTGGCGATCCACCGGGCTCGCCAGCGTCTGCGCAATGCGATGCTGCTGGCCTCGACCGTGCCCGCCGGGGCGACCGCTCGGGCGTCAGCCGCGGCCTACGCCTGCGACGTGTTCGCCCAGTTGGTGTCCAGCTCAGATCTGGTGGATGCGGCGATCCACGCCCGGGGCTGCACCACCTGCGGCAAGCCCCTGGCCACCACCGCGCGATAGGCCGCCGCCAGGTTCAGCTCGGCCGGTCAGTCGAACTCGACGCGGATGTGCTGGGCGCGGATCCGGGCGGCGAGGCTGTCGGGCAGGCGCTCGGGGGACCAGCCGGTCATCTCGAACCCGACCACATCGGCGTCGGGTTCGGCGTAGGCGCTGGCGACGCCGGGCGCGAGGAGGGCCGCGACGACCGCCCGCTCGTCGTCGTCGAGGGCCGCCACGAACGTGCGCAGCTTGCCGAGGGCCCGCTCGGCGGTGGGGTCGGTCGATGATGGATCGGTCATGGTGGTTCCTCTGGTCTCAGTGCGTCTGGCCGTGGCCACTGATGATGGTGATGCCGTGGGTGGACCCTTGGTCGAGGCCCTGGCGCAGCCCGGCCCGGCTGCCCTCGGCGGAGATGTCTGGTTCGTAGCGCAGCGTGAGTCCGCTGTCGGCGTCGAACGGGGCGCGCACGGCGAACCCCACGACGTCGGCCTGGTCGCTCAAGGCCGACCCTGCGAGGAAGAACAAGGCATGGATCGCCTCGCGCTCCTCTTGGCT
>JBBQHT010000062.1:0-20144 GCA_038324235.1 Acidimicrobiales bacterium | reverse complement strand
ATTGACAGAGAATGTTGTCAATACGAGAATGAGCGGGTGCTCGACCTCGACGTCATCGACGATCCCGGCGCCGCGATCACGGCGCTCGATCCCGTCCGTGCGCGCATCTTGCGACGACTGGTCGAACCGAGTTCGGCGACGACGGTGGCGAGCGAGCTGGGGTTGACCCGTCAGAAGGCGAACTACCACGTGCGGGCGCTCGAGGCCCACGGGTTGGTCACCCTGGTCGAGGAGCGGCCGCGGCGCGGGGTGACCGAACGCATCGTGCAGGCGACCGCCCGTGCGTACCTGGTCGCCCCCGACGCCCTCGGCGCCGACGCGGTCGATGCCACCCGAGTCGACCGGCTCTCGACCCGCTATCTGCTCGCCGTGGCGGCGCGGTTGGTGAAAGAGGTGCTCGACCTCTCCCGCCGCGCCGAGCAGGCCGGCCAGTCGCTCCCGACCCTGGTCATCGACACCGACATCAAGTTCCGGTCAGCCGCCGAGCGAGCGGCGTTCGCCGATGAGTTGGCGTCCGTGGTGCGCGAGCTCGCGGCGCGCTACCACGACGAATCGGCGCCACGAGGTCGGTGGCATCGACTCCTCGTGGCCGCGCATCCGCATCTGCATCCGCATCCGCATCCGCATCCCCATCCCCATCCCGATCCACCGGCACCTGGTGCATCGCGGTCCGATGCACGACCCGAAAGGGCGCAATGACATGAGCGAATCCGAACGGTCGATCGAGCTCGAGGTCGAGGTCCCCGGCACCCCCGAGGAGGTGTGGCAGGCGATCGCCACCGGCCCCGGCATCTCGTCGTGGTACGTGCCGCACGTGGTCGAAGAGCGCGAGGGAGGGGTGGCCACCGCCTCGTTCGGCGAGGGGCCGGAGATGCAGATCCCCGGGCGGGTCGCGGTCTGGGAGCCCCCCCATCGCATCGTGTTCGACGGTGGTGAAGGGGTGGACGGTCTGGCCTTCGAGTGGCTGGTCGAAGCCCGAGACGGCGGCACCTGCGTGGTCCGCCTGGTGAACTCCGGGTTCGGTGAGGGCGGCGATTGGGATGATCAGTACGACGGGTTGACGCAAGGGTGGCAGCTGTTCTTGTTCAACCTCCAGCTCCATTGCCGGCACTTCGCCGGCGAGGATGCGGTGTCGATGCTGCCGGTGGGGTCCTGGGCCCCGGCGCGAGATGAGGCCTGGGCCCGGCTCTGCTCGATGCTGGGCATCCCCGTTGCGCCCGTGGTCGACAGCCGGGTCGAGCCGTCGGCGGGTGCTGGTCTCGGTCTGGGCGGCACGGTCGTGCGCACGGGTCCGAACTGGATCGGGTTGCTGGTCGACTCCCCGGCCCCGGGCACGGCGATCCTCGCGGCCGAACACGGCGGCGACGGTAGCCAGGTCTCGGTGTGGTCCTACCTGTACGGGCCCGAGGCCCAGGCGATCGTCGCCCGCGACAAGCCGCGCTGGCAGGCCTGGCTCAGCGCGAACGCCGAACCATCCAGATAGGGCTCGGCGCGGGTGCGTTCCTCCGAGGAACATCGCGATCAGCTCGAGCTGGGGCTCCCGGCGTCGGCCGCGTACGCGTCGAGCTCGGCCAGGTACTGGTCGCGCCGCGTGGTGGACAGCCAGGCGATGGTGAACGCGTTGCGGGCGAGCTGGACCACATCGGACTGACTCAGGTCGGCTGCTGCCGCGAGGGCCAGGTAGTTGTCGGTGATGTAGGCGCCGAAGTACGCGGGATCGTCCGAGTTCACGGTGACCCGCACCCCGGCCGCGAGCAGCTGGGTGATCTCGGTCGCCTTCATGTCATCGACGACGAAGTCGTTCGACACCGGGCAGCAGGTGAAGCCGATGCCGCGGTCGCGGACGAGCTCGACCAGCGCCGGGTCCTCGACGATGTTGGTGCCGTGGTCGATGCGGTCGACCCCGATGTCCTCGAGCACCTGCCGGATGTGCTCGATGCTGCCCGTCTGGTCGATGTCGCAGTGGCTGGTGAGCAGGTAGCCCTCGGCTCGCGCCCGCGCGAACACTGCGGCGAACTTGGACGGCGGGTTGTCCCGCTCGTCCGAGTCCAGGCCCACGGCGATGATCCAGTCTTTGTGGGGCAACGACTCGACGAGGGTCGCCATGGCGAACTCGGGTGACATGTCCCGCAGGAAGCACATGATGAGCGACGCGCTCAGGCCGAGCTCGCGTTCGGCCTTCACGATGGCGCGGCGGTAGCCCGTCACCACCGTGGCGAACGCCACGCCCCGGCCGGTGTGCGCCTGGGGATCGAAGAACATCTCGGCGTGGCGCACGCCGTCGGCGGCCGCCCGGGTGAGGTACGCGTAGGCGAGGTCGAAGAAGTCGTCGGCGGTGACCAACACCTGCATCGCCGGGTAGTAGACGCTGAGGAAGGCCGTCAGCGACTCGAGCCGGTACGTGGCCTGGATCTCCTCGACGGTCTTCTCCGCCAACTCGATCCCGTTGCGGTGGGCGAGCTCCAGCTTCAGCTCGGGGCTCAACGTCCCCTCGAGGTGCACGTGGAGCTCGCACTTCGGCAGCCCCTCGATGAACCCTCGGAGCTCTGCGGACAGCTCGGATCCTGGTGCCGTGGTCACGTCGGTCGTCATGGCCGGAGCGTACGACGGCCCTTGCCCTGGCCCACCCCGGTGCGGCCCGAGTTCACGCTTCGTTCACACGCAACGCCGGCAGGGAGGTACGTGCGTGGCGATCGTCGCGATCACAGCCGGTAGGTGCTCATGGCGGTGGCCGAGAACAGCGCGGTCTGCTCGGCGGCGGTGTAGCGCGCGGCCATCGTCTTGAACGCGTTCCACAAGACGTCGTAGTCGACCGCGGTCTTGTCGACGGGGAAGTTGGACTCGAACATGCAGCGGGCCGGACCGAAGGCGTCGATGGCGGTGTGGTACCAGCGCGCTTGGGCCGCCACGAAGGTGGCCACGTCGGGCCGGCTCGACCGATCCCGATCCCAGCCGAACCCGTTGTCGGGCATGGCGAGACCGCCGAGCTTGGCCACGACGTTCGGGCAGGCAGCCAGGGCGGTGACGTCGTCGCACCACCCGGCGAAGACCTCGTCCTGGCGCCCGGCCCACGGACCCACCCCGAGCGGCGTTCCGAAGTGATCGAACACCATCGTCGTGCCCGGCTCGGCCCGGGCCAGATCCAGGAACTCGCGGTTCTGGACGTGGTAGTGCCACGACTCGTACGGCAAGCCGCGGTCGCCGAGGTGCGCCACCCCGCGCCGGAAGTCAGGGTCAGCGGCCAGGTGCGGGGCCGCGTCCCCGGGACTGAACAGGTCGACGCCGGCGGGGACGCTGGCCAGGGAGTGGCGGATGCCGCGGAGCCGACCGCCCGCCGCGGTGGTGTGCGCGTCGAGGACCTCGTCGAGCTGGTCGAGCGGGAGGGTGAGATCGGCGTGGGCGACGATGGCGGCGATCGTCGGCCCGGGGGAGGACTCGCTGGCCGCGGCGACGGCGGCGGCGAACTCGGTCTCACCGACGGGGCGAAGGTGGGCGGGGCCGGTGGTGCGGTACTGCGCGCCGCACTCCACGAAGATCGTCCTGGTCACCCGGTGACCCGACCCGATGTCGGCCCGTAGCTCGTCGAGCAGGTACGCCCCTGGCGTGTCGCCCTGGTCGTCCGCGGTCCAGAGGTGGTGGTGCGGATCGACGATCTCGCGGTCGGGGTCGATGATCTGAGGCACGGCCGCACCCTACGGGGTCGCGACGCTGCGTGCGGGCGCGTCGGCACCGCGGTTGCCCCACGTTCGACGTCAGTTGCGGGTCGGTCGGGCCCAGAGGCCGAGCGCCGGGTTGGCGATGAAGGCGAACGGGTGGCCGTCGGCATCGACGCGGGGGCCGGTCGGCGCCTGGTCGTCGAGCTCGAGGTGCGCCAGTTCGGCGGCGAGCGGGCGCCACTCGTAGCCGACGCCCTCGACCTCGGATCGGGTGAGTCCGCCGTGGTCGGGATCGGTGCAGTAGGTGACGCGGAACCGGCCCTCGGTGCTGCCGTGGATCACGTGGGCGGCCGCGCCGAGGCTGGCGGCGAGCTCGGGATCGGTCGCCAGCGCGGCGAGCACGGCATCGGTCCCGCGGTAGCCGTGGCGGCGGATGAGCCGATCGATGCCGTCGTCCTCGCCGAAGCGGCCGACACCCGGCGCCAGGACCACCAGCTCACCCCCGTCGGCAATGGCCATCCGGGTTCGGTAGATGGCCTTGTTGGCGAGCCAGGTGGTGCGGAACTCGTGAGGGTCGAGCCAGCACACGACCCGGCGGAACGGTGGGTCGACCTGCTCGATGTTCACGCTCGCCGAGAGCGTCGCGGCCGCGCGGTACGCCGCGCCGCCGCTGGCGCCCGACGACCCCTCGCCGACGAACAGTCCCCGCTGCACGACCCCGTCGCCTGTCGCCTCCATGACCGTCAGCACCCACAGCACGCGGACGGCGGGCGCGACGAACCGGTCGAAGGCGGCGTCGACGACCTCGCGCACCGGGCTGTCCGCCCGGCCCATGATCTGCTCCATGTCGGCGACGGCGCCGAGGAAGTGACTGCGATCGATGGTGGAGGCGCCGCCGAGGCCGATGACGAGGTTCTTGGTGAAGTTGGCCATGCCGATCACCTCGTGGGGCACCACCTGACCGACCGACACCACGACATCCCAGCCGGCGAGGAGCTCACGGTCGATCTCGATCGGTAGCGCGTCGGTCAGCCGGCCGCGTGAGACGACGGCGACCTCCGACGCGTCGATCTCGCCGACCGCGACCACGCCGTGGCGCCAGTCGTGACGGAGCAACCGCTCGTGGGGGATGCGGCCGCCGAACAACCGCTCGGCGTCCGCCGCGGTCATCGCGACGTGCGTGCCGACGGCCGGCAGCACGCCGACCTCGCAGCCGCACGCTTCGAGCTCGTCGAACAGCCGCGCCGTGATCTCGCCGGCGCGTGAGTGCAGGCGCGTGTGGTCAGGCGGCACCAGCAGCACCCGGCGGGCGTCACGCCCGACGATGCGGTCGCGGACGATCGCGTGGACATGGGCCGCCAGCTCGTCGGCGGTGATCTCGCGATCGACCGCGCCGTCCGCGAGGACGGGTCCGACGGTGGTGCCCGCCGCGAGCGTGGCGATCGCCTCGAGTGCTCGGGCGATCACCCCCTCGAGCGCGTCGGTCGCGTCGATGGCGACCACGTCGGTCTCGTCCGCGTCGATCGGCTCGAGCGCGGCGAACTGGCTGGCGACCAGGTCGGGGCCGAGGAAGTGGCCGGACCGGCGGGCGACCCGATCCCGGGCGGTCGTCGGGTCGATGACCAGGTGCACGAAGCGCACGCCGCCCGCTCGTCGGAGCAGGTCACGATACGGGCGAGTCAGCGCGGAGCAGGTGATGACGATGCGGTCGTGGTCGGCGAGGTCCTGACGCAGGCGGGCCAGCCACGGCCATCGATCGGCGTCGGTGAGCGCGATGCGCGCGGTCATCTTGGCGACGTTGGCCGCGGGGTGGGCGGTGTCGGCATCGCCGAACGACGCGTCGAGCGCCTCGGCCAGGCGCTGGCCGACCGTGGTCTTGCCCGACCCGGCGACGCCCATCACGACGACCCGCACGGCCGGCCCGCCCGGCCTGACCGGCCCGGGCGCGGTCGGCGCGATCGGCGCGGTCATGGCGTGGCGACCAGCTCGGTCGGGAGACCGAAGAACTGGCGGGCGTTGCCCACGCTGATGTCGCGCACGACGCGGGCCAACCAGTCGCGGTCGTCCGGGATGCGCCCGGCGGCCACGTCGTCGCCGAGCTTGCCGCACAGGACCCGGCGGAACAGCTCGTGACGCGTCATCGAGAGGATCGACCGGGAGTCGGTGAGCATGCCGACGAACCCGGCGAGCATGCCGACCTGGGCGAGCTCGTCGAGCTGGTGGCGCATCCCGGCCTCGTGATCGTTGAACCACCAGGGCACGCCCCACTGGACGAGGGCCTCGACCCCGGGACGGGCGAACGCGCCAGCCAGGGCGACGAAGAGCCCGTTGTCGGCGGGGTTGAGGTTGTACAGGACAGTTCTCGGCAGCGTGCCGTCGGCTTCGAGGTCGCCCAGGAACCGGGCCAGGCCGCGGGCCTGGGGCTCGTCGCCCATGACGTCGGCGCCGGCATCGCGACCGACGAGGCCGAGCAGGCGAGGCGACACGTTGCGGATCGGGCCGAGGTGCAGCTGGAGCACCGCGTCGTCCGCCGCCGCCATCCGCGCCGCGTGGGCCACGACCTCGAGCAGCACCGCCTCGCGCTCGTCGTCGGTGGCAGGGCGCCCCGCGCGGGCGGCGCGCACCGTCCGGTCGGCCAGCTCGGGGTCGCGAGGCCGATCCGGCACGCGGGCGAGACCGTGGTCGCTGGCCCGGCAGCCCAGTGCGGCGAACCGGCGGTACGCGTGGGTGAGCGCGTCGAGCAACGACGCCAGGTCATCGACACGACTGCCGGCGCTCGTCGCCAGACGATCCGCCCACTCGTTCCAGCTGACCGGATCACCGAGAGCTGCGTGGGCGGCGTCGGGCCGGAACGTGGGCACCATCGCCGTCGTGGGTGCGGTGGCGCGGTGGCGGCGGTGCGCGGCGAGGTCGTCGGTCGGGTCGTCGGTGGTGGCGACCAGCGCGACATCGAAGTGCGCGAGCAGGCGCTGGGCCGACGTCGCCGCCAGCTGATGGTTGGCCTCCTGCCAGATCTCGGCCGCCGTGGCCGGTGTGAGCACCAGGTCGATCCCGAACGCCCGCCGCAGTTCGAGGTGGGTCCACACGTAGAGCGGGTTGCCGAGCAACCGGGGCACCGTCACCGCCCAGGCGGCGAAGCGGTCCCACGGATCCGCGGCGCCGGTGACGAGCTCCTCGGCGAAGCCGGCCTGGCGCATCGCTCGCCACTTGTAGTGATCGTCACCCAACCACAGCTCGGTCAGCGTCTCCCACGTGCGGTCATCGGCGATGTCGGTGGGCACCAGGTGGTTGTGCACGTCGACGATCGGCGAGCGCGAGGCCACCTCGTGGTACAGGTGCTGCGCAACGTCGTCGTGCAGGAGGAAGTCGTCGCCGAGGAACGTCGTCGGCTCGCTCGAGCGGGTCATGAGATGCCTCCCGGATCAGATGCTCATGGCGTCGAAGCCGCCGTCGACGACGAGCTCGGTGCCGGTGATGAAGCGTCCCGCGTCGCTGGCGAGGAGCAGCGTGGCACCTGCGAGCTCGTCGCTCTGGCCGAAGCGCCCGAGCGGGGTGTGGTCGAGGATCGCGGCGACGCGGTCCGGGGTGAGCACCGCGCGGTTCTGCTCGGCCGGGAAGAAGCCGGGCACCAACACGTTGGCGCGGATGGCGAGTGGCCCCCACTCGCGAGCCAGGTTCCGGGTCAGGTTGTGCACGGCGGCCTTGGTCATCGAGTACGTGAACACGCGTGACAGCGGCCGGCGGCCCGACGCGCTCCCGACGTTGATGATGCTCGCTCCGGGACCGCCGGCCTCGGCGCGGGCGACGAAGTAGCGCCCGAACTCCTGACACGCGCGCACGACGGCGAGCTGGTTGATCGCCACGATCCGCTCGAGCTCGTCATCGTCGATGTCGAGGAACGGCGTCGCCGAGTTCACGCCGGCCCCGTTGATCAGCACGTCGATGCGGCCGTGGGACTCGAGGGTCTCCGCCACGAGCGCCGCGAGCGCGGCCCGGTCGGTCGCGTCGCACGGCGCGAAGACGATGTCGAGGTCGTCGCTCGCGAGGCGGAGCGCGGCGGCGGTCGCCTCACCTTTCTCTCGATCTCGGCCGACCACAAGGGCACGGGCGCCGGCCTGGGCCAGGGCCACAGCCATGCGACCACCCAGCACGCCGGTCCCGCCGATCACCACGGCGACGCGGCCCGTCAAGCGGAAGTCAGCATCGATCGAGGTCCCCTCCACCGCCGCAAGCCTCGCGTGTCATGGCCGCCGAGACCAGCCAGCTTCTGACGGCGGCCGGGGAGACGTGGGCCGTAGCCGGGCGGGCTCGAACCCCTGGCGTCGGGTAGCCCGCGCGACACCGCAGCTAAATCGGGTGCCGAGACGCGCCGGGCGAGGCGCGAGACTCCGACCATGACGTCCACGCTCGCCGCCAGCATCGATCATGTCGCCCGGTTGTCGGGAACCTTCACCCTTCGTTCCGGCCTCGTCGCGACCGAGTACTTCGACAAGTACCGGTTCGAGTCCGATCCCGACTTGCTACACCAGATCGCCGTCGCCCTGGTCGGGCTGATCCCCGCCGACACGGACGTGCTCGCGGGTCTCGAGCTCGGTGGGGTCCCGATCGCGACGGCGCTGTCGCTCGAGACCGGCCTGCCGGCAGTGTTCGTGCGCAAGGAGCCGAAGACCTATGGCACATGCCAGCTGGCCGAGGGTGCGGACATCCACGGGCGTCGTCTGCTCGTCGTCGAAGATGTCGTGACCTCCGGCGGTCAGATCGGGATCTCGGCGGGGGACCTACGGGAGCGAGGGGCTCTGGTCGACCACGCGATGTGCGTGGTGGATCGCGAGCAGGGCGGCCGCGAGCACCTGGCCGCGCTCGGTCTGTCGCTCGCGGCGCTGGTCACCCGTGGTGACCTCGACGATGCTCGCGCCCGTTCGTAGGCCGTTCCTTCCCCGTCGATAGAAGCTGCGTCGCACCAGATAGCCCAAGGACGAGAAGCCGGCCCCGCAGCGGCGCGGCGGGAGTGCGCTCGGCGAACGTCTCTGCCCGGGAGCTCCCGATCGGCGGACGACCGGTCCGGCGCCGGTGACCGTGGGAAGAGGGCATAGGTCTCAAGACCCATGGGTAGACGGTCGATGGAACACAGGAGGTGGCGGGGCGGGTTGCTGCTCAGCCCACCACTCGACCGACGGCGGGCGTAGGTGGCGGCGAACCGACAGGGGACCAGCCCGATGCTCACCAACTCGTCCAAGACCCGCCGCCCGTCCGCGCGCCGCCGGTTCGCCCCTTGCCGCGTTCCGCGGGCACTGTCCCTGGTTGCCGGCGGGGCCGCGCTGGCGCTCCTGTCGACGGGGTGCCTCTACAACTGGACGCAGTTCGGCGGAGGTGCCGGCCACAGCGGCAGCAACACCGCCGAATCGACGCTCACGATCGCCAACGTGGCCACGTTGCACCGGGTGTGGCAGGCCACGTTGCCCGCCACGGCGGATGGCGCGCCGGCCTACCTGGGCGGGGTCAGCTCCGCGACGGGGACCCGCAACCTTGCGTTCGTCACGACCCGGGGCGGCGACATCGTGGCCGTTGACACCGCGACCGGGGCGACGGTGTGGACCAAGACCTTCGGGCCGGGCACGTGCAAGATCAACAACGGGTCGACCACCTGCTACACGACGTCGTCGCCGGCCGTCGACCCGGGGCGGGCCTACGTCTACAGCTACGGCCTCGACGGCAAGGTGCACAAGCTCGCCGTCGGCACCGGGACCGAGGTGGTGACCGGGGGTTGGCCTGAGCTCGTCACGCTGAAGGGCTTCGACGAGAAGGGCTCGTCCGCGTTGAGCATCGCCACCCGCCTCAACGGCACGTCCTACCTGTACGCCGCGACTGCCGGGTACCCCGGCGACGGCGGTGACTACCAGGGCCACATCGTGGCGATCGACCTGGCGACCGGCGCGCAGCGGGTCTTCAACACCTTGTGCAGCTCGCTGGCGGTCCACTTCGTGACGAACCCGGGCACCCCGGACTGCTCCAACGTGCAGTCTGGCGTCTGGGCCCGCGCCGGCACCGTCTACGACGCCGCCAACGATCGGCTCTACATCTCGAGCGGCAACGGGCTGTACTCGCCGGCCACGCATCGCTGGGGCGACAGTGTGATCGCCCTGCATCCTGACGGTACCGGCACCGCGGCGGGTGACCCGATCGACGCGTACACGCCGACCAACTACCAGGCGCTGCAGGACGCCGATGCCGATCTGGGCAGCACATTGCCGGCCATCCTGCCGACGCCGGCGGCCAGCAAGGTGAAGCGCCTCGCGGTCATGTCGGGCAAGGATGCCAATCTGCGACTGCTCAACCTGGACAACCTCAGCGGGCAGGGCGGGCCGGGGCACACCGGCGGTGAGGTCGGCCCGATCATCGGCGTGCCCCAGGGCGGGGGCGTCCTCACCCAACCCACCGTGTGGGTCAACCCGGCGGATTCGAGCACCTGGGTGTTCATCGGCAACAACAACGGCACGTCCGCGCTCAAGCTCGTGATCGATGCGCAGGGCAACCCGACGCTCGCGACCCAGTGGACCAAGACGACCACCTCGACCACGCCGCTGGTGGCCAACGGCGTCTTGTACCTCGCGCACGGCTCGACGGTCGGGGCGTACAACCCGTTGACCGGGGCGAAGGTCTGGTCCGACTCGACGCTCGGCGCCATGCACTGGCAGACCCCGATCGTCGAGAACGGCGTGCTGCTCATCGAAGACGGCAGCGCCCACCTCAACGCGTACTCGCTCTGACCTCCCGACGGGATCAGACGTCGCGCAGCTCGGCGCGGGCGTCGAGCTCGAGCAGCCGGTCGAGCAGCGTCTGGGCTTCGTCGCGATCGGCGAAGTAGCCGGCGATCTGCGGGCCGCCGCCCTCGCTCAGCTCGGTGACGAGCCAGGCCGACTCGTCGCTCGACAGGTGTCCGGAGGTCATGAGCGCGGCGCCGAGCCGGCCGTGCTTGCGGCCGGCATCGGTGAGCACCACGGCGAACATGCCCGAGGGGATGAGCGGCGGGGATGGCGGTGGGGGAGGGGCGTGGACCTCTACGGTCGCCCCGGCCTCGCGCAGCGCGCTCGCGAGCCGCCGCGACGCGCCGGGCGGCTGATCGACGGTCAGGGCCTGCGGCGAGCTGGCCGCAGCATCGACAAGGCGGATGGCATCCGGGAGTGGCCAGCCCGTCTGCGTGTGCAGGCGGTCGATGACCTTCAGGCGGCGGATGCCGGCCATGACGAGGACCACGGAGAAGCCACCCGCCGGGACATCCTGATCACGAGCGACCGGCGTGCCGCAGTACGCGCACGCCCCGTGCACGAGCTTGGCCAACGGCGCCCCGCAGTACCGGCACTGTCCCTCGCTCGAGCCAGCGTGGCCGGGGTCGCCGGGCGAGGTGCCGTCGGGCGAGGTGTCGTCGGGCGAGGTGTCGTCGGGCGAGGCGTCGTCGGTCCCGGTGTCGTCGTCTGGGCGATCTCCCCGGTCCCTCACGTCGCCACGCTACCGGCGTCGACGGTCGCGGGCCGTCCGGGTCGCGCGGGGACAGGTGGCACGGATCAGGTCTCGAGGGTGCGCGTCTGGGGGTGGATGGTCTCGCCACGTGCGAGCATCGCCACGAACTGCTCGATGCGCCGGGCCCGGGTGTCGGCGCGCTTGGCGTTGTCGATGCGGTAGAGCACCGCGTAGCGGTTCTGGCTGCTGAGGATCGCGAACATCGCGGCCGCCTGGGGCTCCGCCGCCAGCGCGGCGGCGAGGTCGGCCGGCACCTGGATCGAGGCTTGGCCGTGATACGCGGCTTCCCACCGGCCGTCCGCCTGGGCCCGTTCGATCTCAGCCTGCCCGGCCGGGTGCATCCGGCCGGCGGCGATCAGCGCGTCGGCCAGGCCCACGTTGCGCTTCGACCAGGCGCTGCGGGCCCGGCGCGGGGTGAATCGCTGGCGGAACGTGGCGTCGTCGCGCGTCGCCTTCTGCCCGTCGATCCAGCCGAAGCACAGCGCCTCGTCGAGCGCCTCGGCGTAGGTGAGGCTCGTCGGTTCGGTCGTGCCCTTCTTCGCGAGCACGAGCCACACGCCGGGCGCCGCGTCGTGGCGCTGGTCGAGCCACGCTCGCCAGGCAGCCACGTCGGGCACGATCAGTTCGGGGAGGTCCGCGGCGGCAACCATCGCACGAACCTACCTTCGCGGCGTGACGGATCCCGGCGCCGGCCCGCCGCCGCGCCAGGCAAGAGCGTGCCCAAGACTGGTCCGCCGACTGTGGGTCAACGGCCGGGTGGCACGAACTCGGGTTGATCGAGCAGGCGCAGCCAAGTGCCGTCGGCCTGACGGCGCACGACCTGGGCGCGGGCGCCGGCACCGTCGCGGGGCGGGGTGGAGGTGAGGGCGATGTCACCGCTGGTCAGGGTCGGCAGCGGGGTCTCGGGCTCGAAGCGCGGGGCGTGCGCGAGCACCTGCTCCCACAGCGCCTCGATGGCGGTCCGGCCCACCGTGACCTGCCCCGGCGGGTAGGCCATGACCGCGTCCTCCTCGTAGAGCGCCGCGATGCCGGCGGCGTCGACGGCGTTGGCGCACTCGACGAACAGTCTCGTGAGATCTTCGGGCTGCCTGGCGGTGTCGCGATCAGTCAACGGATGTCCTTTCGGGGAGTGGTGGGTCAGGAGCTGACTCGACCAGCGTGCGACCTCATGGATCAGAAGTCCAACAGATCATTCTTTTCATAACTAGAATGTGTAGTTATGGAACTGCGTCAGCTCGAGTACTTCATCGCGGTCGCCGAGGAAGCCAACTTCACGCGCGCCGCGGCGCGGGTCCACATCAGCCAGTCCGGCGTGAGCGCCCAGATCCGCCAGCTCGAGCGCGAGCTCGGTGCGCCGCTGATCGATCGTTCGGGGCGCGCCGCCACGCTCACCATGGCGGGGGCCGCGGCGCTCGGCCCCGCCCGGGCGGCGCTCGCAGCGGTGGATGCGGTGAGCCAGGCCGTGGACGAGGTGGCCGAGTTGGTCCGGGGGCACCTCGGTGTGGGCATGGTCACCGGTTGCACGATCGCCCCGCTGTTCGAGGCGCTCGCCGGCTTCCACCACGACCACCCCGGCGTGGACCTGACCCTCAGCGAGGGCAACTCCGCGATGCTCGTCGAAGAGGTGCGCGGCGGGCGCCTCGACGTCGCGCTCATCGCCACCGCCGGTGCCCCGCCGGCGGGGCTCGAGGCGATGCCGATCGTGACCGAGCAGCTGGTCGCCGCGGTGCCCGTCGACCATCGGCTCGCACGTCGGCGGCGGGTGACCCTGGCCGAGCTGGCCGAGTGCGCGGTCGTCTGCCTGCCCGAGGGCACCGGCATCCGCACGGCGTTCGATCAGGGCTGTGCCGCCGCCGGCATCAGCGTGGACATCTCGTTTCAGGCGAGTGCGCCGGACGCGGTGGCCGACCTCGCTCGCCGCGGCCTCGGCATCGCCATTCTCTCGACGTCCATGGTCTCGCCGGACGACGGTCGGCTGCGGCCGCTCGCGATCACCGACCTCGACATCCCCGCGGTGCTCGCGCTCATCTGGTCCTCATCCCCGAACCCTGCCCGGCGCGAGCTCGTCCGGCACTGCCGCCGGGCGTTCACCTGAACGATCGCCACGACCACGCCGCGCCCGCGGGGCGTGGTCGCTCGCTGTCAGCGCCAGGCGTCGGGTGGAGGATCGGTCGAGGGGCCGACGTGGGCGTCGAGCCACGCGTTCAACGGCGCACCCGCGCGCCACACCGCGATGACGCGGGTGGCCGCCGCCTTCGTGTGCAACCACGCCGCGGGCTCGAAGGACCGCATGATCGCGACGCTCTTGTGGCGCAGGAGCTCGATGCGAGGGTGGTCCCGCGGGTAGCCCCGGGGCGCCGTCTTCAGCGAGTGCCCCTCGATCTGCAGCTTCTGCGCGCGCAGGTCCGACACGATCTGCGCGAGCGCGTCGCCGGTCTCGTCGTCATCGACCGCCTCGCGATAGCGGGCCAGCTGGTCGGTGGCCATCATCCAGTAACCGGTCGCCGCGACGAGGCCGCTCGCCGAGATCTCCACGTAGAAGGCCTCGCCCCCTTCGCCCTCGCCCACGGCGTAGCACCGCGTCTTGTAGGGCGTCTTGTCCTTGCTGAACCGCGTGTCGCGATTGGGTCGGAAGATCCGCAACGGGCTGAACTCGTCGGCGACCAGTTCGCTGAGCGTCTCGAGCGGCGCCTTCACCTCGGTCTCGTAGATGGCCTTGTGGGCGTGCCAGAACTCGCGGGTGTTGTCGGCTTCGAGCTCGCGGTAGAAGTCGAGTGCCTCGTCGGACCAGCCCCGAAACGGTGTCGCCATGGCGCGATCGTCGCGCACGACGCCGGGTCACGCGTCGACCCTGCGGCCCGGCCGGGCACGGGTCGGTTCGAAGTGCGTGGGTGGTGGGCCGGTAGTGTCTGGCGCCCACCGTTGGATCAGGAGCAGCTCATGGCGCAGAAGTCCGATTTCACCGAGGCCGAGTGGAGGGCGGTCACCGACGCGCCGCTGCTCATCATGGTGACCATGTTTGCCGCGGGCGGGCACGGGCCGATCGCCATGGTCAAGGAGTCTGCGGCCGGCGCCAGGGTGCTCCAGACGCCCGGCGATCGCGGACCAGCCGCCGCGCTCGTGGCCCAGATCGTGCCGGAGGCGCAGAGCAAGGAGTCCCGCCACGACGCCGAGCACCGCAAGGGCCAGAGCATCGAACAGCTCATCGCCGGTGGGATCAGCGATCTGGGTGTGGCCGCCGAGGCCTTGGCCAAGATCCCGGCCGACGAGCGCGCGCAGGTGGGCGGCTGGTTCGTGGACATCGCGAAGGCCGTCGCCGCCGCGTCGAAGGGCACCAGCGATCGGGAAGCAGCGACGATCCAGGAGATCGCCGCGGTCTTCGACGTGACGACCGCCTGAGCATCGCCCGGTCCGCCGGTCCGCCGGTCCGCCGGTCTGCCGGTGTGCCAACATGCCGTCGTGTCGCCCGGAACCCGACGTCCCCCTCGTTTGCCGGATGCGCTCGAGGTGCGGCCGTACCTGGCCACCGACCGCGAGCGGGTGCGCTTCGTCTGCTTCCAGACCGGCTTCCTCGGTCAACCGATCGCGTGGCAGTGGCGGGACTCGGCGAGCTTCGCGGACATGTTCAGCGGCTACTACACCGACGAAGAACCCGAGTCCGCGTCGGTCGTCGAGGTCGATGGCGTCGTCGCGGGGTATCTCCTCGGGTGTGTCGACACGCGCCGCGCCTGGGCCCCCGAGGCGGTTGCTGCCCGCCACGTGCTGCGCCGCGGCCTCCTGGTCCGCGCGGGCACTGCTGGGGTGCTGTGGCGCGCCGTCGCCGACGAGGTGCCCGAGCGCGCTCGCCACCTGCTCCGGGGCCGGAACGGTTCCGGGCCCGGCCGCAACGCGCCCGAGGTCGATCTGGCGCGGTGGCCCGCCCATCTGCACATCGATCTTCTGCCCGAGGCGCGGGGCCAGGGTGCGGGGCGGCTCCTCATCGATGGTTGGCTCGATCGACTGCGTGGCGACGGTGTCGCCGGCTGCCACCTCCACACCTTTGCCGAGAACAGTTCGGCGATCGCGTTCTTCGCGTCGGTCGGCTTCGAGCAACTCGGCGGGCCGGTGCGCGTCCCCGGCCTGCGCGACCGCGGTGGCCTTCGCCTGCACACCCAGGCGATGGTGCTCGACCTCTGAGAGCCCGACCGGCTGGACCGGCTCGACCCGCGATCCCGGTGCGGGAGACGCTCGCCAGGCGTCGTTCGAAAACGAGACCGCCGCCCTGGTTGGGAGGGCGGCGGTCCGGGTGGTGTGGTTCTTCGAGTGGTGAGCTCGAAGGGTGTTGGTGGTGAGGACACCATAACGAAGACGTCCCCGCGATGCACGCGTTCTCTCGCGAAAATTGTCGTTCAGGATGACGTGGATTTACGCCCATGGCCATGCGGCACACATCGGTCATTCCAGGTGGTCGGATGCCAGGAAGCCGAACGTCGCGGCGGTCGCGGCGACGACCATCACCGGCAGCGCCCGACGCAACCCGAGGCGGCGGATGGCGATCACCGTCGCTGCGAAGTCGACCGCGTCGCTGGCCGCCCCGAGGAGCACCCAGGTCTTGGCCGGCTCGCCGGATTCGATCGCGTGCAACGTGCCGGCACCGAGCGCCAGGTCACGCACGCCCATGGCGCGAGTCATCACCTTGACCTCCGGTTGCGACGCGGTCGGGCCGATCCAGCTCCGGCCGGCGAACCCGGGGGCGATGGTGAGGGCCGCGCCCACGGCGATGCGTCCGGCGGCGAGTGAACGAACGAGTTGGCGATGGTCCATGCCGGGAGTTTCCCATGGTCCGCCCCGGCGCGCGGTCAGGTCCCTGCCGCCATCGCCGCGGTCGCGCTCGCGGTCAGGTCGGTGGCGCGGGCAGCGCGGACTTCTGCACCTTGCCCATGGCGTTGCGCGGCAGCGCCGCCACGAACACGATCACCCTCGGGCGCTTGTGGGCCACGAGCGCATCCGCGAGGTGGGCAGACAGGTCGTCGATCGTCAACGCCGTACCGGGATGCGCGACGACCCACGCGCAGACGCGCTCGCCGAGGTCGTCGTCGGGCCAACCCTTCACCGCCACCTCGGCCACCGCCGGGTGTTCGAGGACCGCGTCCTCGATCTCACCCGCCCCGATCTTGAACCCGCCGCGCTTGATGATGTCGGTGCTGTTGCGCCCGACGATGCGCAGGTACCCGTCGGCTGCGATCGTGGCGACGTCACCAGTGCGGAACCAGCCGTCCTCGTACGCGGCCTCGGTCTGCTCGGGGCGGCCGAGGTAGCCGCTGAACATGCTCGGGGTGCGGACCCTCACCTCGCCGAACGCCTCACCATCGGCGACCACGTCGCAGCCGTCGTCATCCACCACCCGGAGCTCGACGCCCGGCAACGGGGGCCCGACGGTGCCCGCCCGATCGTTCACCCCGGCGGGCACGGCGGTGGTGATCATCGTCTCGGTCATGCCGTAGCGCTCGACGATGGTGTGACCGGTGCGGGCGTGGATCCGCTGCTGGACCGACGTGGGTAATCCCGCCGACCCGGACACGAGCAGGCGCGTGCGCGCCAGCGCCTGCGCGACCGCGGGGTCGGCCTCGGCCGCGTCGGCGAGGCGTGCGTAGATGGTGGGCACGCCGAAGTGCATCGTGCCGCCGGCCGCGAGCGCGGTGACCGTCGTGGCGGGATCGAACCGGCCGGTGTGCACGACGCGCCCGCCCAGGCGGAGCGGGCCGAGGACCCCGAGGATCAGCCCGTGGACGTGGTAGAGGGGGAGCGCGTGGACGAGCACGTCATCCGCCGTCCAGTTCCACACGGACGCGAGGGCGTCGAGGTTCGCGGCGATCGCCGCCCGCGAGAGGACCGCTCCCTTGGGCGGACCGGTTGTGCCCGAGGTGTACATGATCACGGCCGGACCGGCGTCGGCGAGGGCGCCGGTGGCGGTGCTGGTGCCAGGCGCCGGTCCCGACGTGTCGGCAACGGCATCGGCAACGGCAGCGGCAACGGCATCGGCATCGGCAATGGCATCCGGGCCGACCGCCACGGCGAGCGTGGCTCGCCCCGCGAGTGCCGAGGGGACGGCGGTGGTCGCGCCGTGGGCGATCAGCTCGGGGTTGCAGTCGTCGAGCAGGTAGGCCAGCTCACGTGGTGTCGCCGTGGGGTTCACCGGGATGACGGTTGCGCCCGCGTGGATCCCGGCCACCACGGCGGCGGTGGCGTCGACGGTGCGGGCGGCCAGCACGGCGAGGCGCCCGCCGGCGGGGACGATCGTGGCGAGCGTCGCGCTCAGGCGCGCCAGTTCGGCGTAGGTGGCCGAGAGGCCATCGACGGTCAGGGCGACGCGTGGCTCGGCCCGCGAGATGGCCGGGAAGAGGTCGGCGCCGGGGCCCTCGGGGGGGACGCCGGAAGAAGCGGACGGATCGGCCACGGCGGCCGAGGCTACCGCTGGGGCGGCCCACCGTCGGCCCGGGGGAGGGCCCGCCTTTCGGGCTTCGGCTTGGTCGCGATCGTTTGCTAGGGTGAGCGCCCGCACGGGCGGGTAGCTCAGTTGGTTAGAGCACTACCTCGACACGGTAGGGGTCGCAGGTTCGAGTCCTGTTCCGCCCACAGCACGACGGGCGTTCGCCGAGTGGCGAGCGCCCGTCTTCGTAGGAACAACGAAAGGGACGAATCCGATGAGCGATGCCGAGACCCCCAGCGCTGGCGATGAGAAGTCGATCGAGGAGCTGAAGAAGGAGCTCGCCGAGATCTCGGACGAGATCGATGTCGCCCGCCGCGAGGTCGAGGCCGAGCACCCGAAGCACCCGCACTTCATCGACGGCGCCGAGAACGAGTGATCTGACTGGACGCAGCATGGCGTCAGCCCGGTCAGGACTCCTTGAGCCCCGGCCACTGATCGCGGAGCTGCTCGGAGAACTCCTGGCGGGAGCGGTCCTCGGCATTGAGCGCGTCGAGGACGCCGTTGACCAGTGACTGGTAGAACTGCTCACCTTCCGACGGCGCCCTCGGAAAGCCCCGCTGGTCAGCCTCGTTCGCGAGCGCGCCGGCGATGCCGAACCACGCGTGGGTGAGGAACTCGACCTCGTCGGCGTCGACGTCGGCGATCCACACGAACGTGGTGTCCTGCTCCGCTCGGGCCTGCCATTGATCCAGGAACCGCTCGAACCCCTCGATGGCCTCCGGAGCGACCGGGATGCGTGGATCGGCGGGCCGGGCGAGGGCGTGGCCCAGCACGGTGCGGGCGTAGGCCACCCACATCGTCACGCTGCCGGAGTCGACCGGCCCGATCTGCACTCGCATTCCCGACAGGGTAGGTCGCGCTCACCGTCGATGTCGGGGGAAGCGCGCTCGTTGCCCAGCCGCGGTGGGAGGATCGTCGGACGTGGTACGTGCGGCTCTGGGGTTGGTGCCCGGGCGCCTACGATGACGGGTTCCGACGCGGGACCGCAAAGGGGAGCAATGGCCGACGGCACGCACGAGGCGGGAGATGGCGAGGGCACCCGACCACCGGTTGGCCCCTCGTCGTCGGTGGCCTCGCGTGCCGGCAAGCGACGAGTCGACCTCCCCGATGGCTCGACGCCCACCCCCAAACCCCGGCGGACCATCGCCCGGCGCCCGTGGTGGCGCCGCGGTCGGTTCTGGTTGGCGGTCATCGTGGTCGAAGTCGTCGCCGCCCTGGTCATCTCGGTCGTGCTCTCGAAGCCGGCACCCGACGACGACTTGGGCGGAGGGGACCAGGCGCAGTTCTGCGCACAGGTCCGGGCGATCAGAGGCGACACCTCGAGCGCGACGCTCGACATCAGCCAGTTGAGCGCCGAGTTCACGCGCCAGGCCGACACGTTCCGGCGGCTCTCGCCGGTCGCGCCCACGTCGTTGCGCGGCGACATCGACACCTTGGCCTCGATCTCCGATGAGCTGGCCAAGAAGGCGCAGGCCATCCAGGAGCACAAGATCCAGGACCCGTCCTACCTGGGCGCAGTCAGCGATCTGCAGCAGGCGCAGGCCGAGTTCGAAGGGCGCGCGGCCGACGCCGACGCGCACCTGAACCGCATCGTGCTGATCGGCTGCGGCATCGATCTCTCGTCCACCACGACGACGGCGCCCGCCACCGCGCCCTCGTCGGGTGCGCCAGGGGCCGCAAGCACGGTGCCGACCACGGCTCCGGTCACGCCGCCGTCGAACGCCGTGCCCACCAGCACCACGCGCTGACCGAGCGACTGGGGCTCGCGGCCTGCTCCAGCCCGGACCTAGCCGTGGGTTCTCGTGGCTGCGGTCGACAACGTCGACTGCGTGCAGTTGAATAGAACACGTTCTTATTCTGTGATCCGGGGGACGGTTCCACCACGCCTGTCGGACACGCCGCGGAGCGAGGTGCGCATGTACATCGGCTATTCCCCCGAGCACGACGAGCTGCGACGCGAGCTGCGCGCGTACTACGACAAGCTCCTGACTCCGGACATCGCGCAGGAGCTGGCGGCGAGCGAGGGCGTGGGGCCGGTGTCGCGGCGGATCGTCCTGCAGATGGCGGCCGACGGCTGGCTGGGCATCGGCTGGCCCAAGGAGTACGGCGGCCAGGGTCGGGGCTTCATCGACCAGTTCATCTTCTACGACGAGTCGATGCGGGCCGGTGCGCCGGTGCCGATGCTGACGGTCAACTCCGTGGCTCCGACGATCATGAAGTACGGGTCCCAGGAGCAGAAGGACTTCTTCCTGCCCAAGATCCTCGCCGGCGAGATCCACTTCTGCATCGGCTACACCGAGCCCGACGCAGGCACCGACCTCGCCGCCCTCACGACCCGCGCCGTGCGCGACGGCGACGAGTGGGTGATCAACGGGCAGAAGATCTTCACCAGCCTCGCCACCGACGCGGACTACGTGTGGCTGGCCGTGCGCACCAGCACCGACGCGCCGAAGCACAAGGGCATCTCGATGATCATCGTGCCCACGTCGACGCCTGGCTTC
>JBBQHT010000061.1:0-20150 GCA_038324235.1 Acidimicrobiales bacterium | reverse complement strand
GGCTGTGGTCGAGTGGTGCTCCTGCATCAGGACACCCACGAGGACCTGATCTGCCTGGCGTTCGACGAGGTCCGCCAAGCGGCCGCCACCATGCCAACAGTGTGCATCTACCTCCTCCAAGCGCTCCACCTCCTCGCCGAGGTCCTCGACGCCGGTCCGTCAGAACGTCGCCAGGCTCTGGAGCGCCAAGCCACTCTCGTCGTCGCCGGGTGCGCAGCCGCCAACAACTTGCCCGCCGACCTCCGCGACGTCCAGAACGCCTACCACCTGCGTTTCGCCACCGGACCCTGAACCGAGGACACCACCACGGCGAACGAACCCACTCCCAACAACCGCGAGCCCGCGAGGTGATCGTCAGCCAAGATCAGTTGCTCGATGGCACCGCTCACCGGGTCGAACTCGATGTTGGCGAGGTCACCGAGGCCGTAACCGTCCTCGGTCAGCACCGGTTTGTCGAGCGGACGCGTGCGGCCGTCCACGGCCCCCTGCTCCGCCGCCGATGCCGGGGCGCGCAAGGAATCGGCGCCAGAGATGGTGAGCGCATCAGCGCCGATCCCCCCGGTAGCGGACCAGGACACGACCTGGTCCCCGATGACGAAACCGGTGATCGACGACGAGGGCGCGTCGACGACCAGCGCGTCGACATGGCCGACAGCTTCCGCGGTCGAGGTATCGACGACTTCCCGGCCCAGGGCATCGCTCCAGCGCATCAGTTGTCCTTTCCGGAGAGCGCCGACCGGAAGTCGGCAACGGCGCTGCCGAACCCGGACAGGTCGTCTCTGATGAATTCGGTGGCCGAGTTGGGGACGATGATCTTCTCGCCCGAGATGGCGAGGGTGTCCGGCATCGGGATGAACACGTTGCGTCCGCCCGTGTCGTGGGCGGCGGCCACGGGTTCGACCTCGAAGCCGACGACGTCCGCGTGCGCGCCGGTCGACACCACCACCTCGATCACCTCGCCGAGGTCGGAGCCGCTCTCGGTCAGGACGCGGTTGCCGAGGACGTCTCCGCCTCCCTCGAGGTCTCCGCCGGCGTCGGACGCAAGAGCCGACTCGTCACTGATCATCACCGCGTCAGGCCCGAGACCGTGCACGGCGTTCCACGGCAGGTAGTCGCTGACCGGGCTTCCCAGGATGCCCTTCTTGCGGAGCGTGAACCCGCGGAGCTCGCCCGATGCCCGGTCGAAGACGACGTCTTTGACCTCGAACGGAGATTCACCGTTCAACGTCACGACCGGTCCCCCGACGAGCGTGCTCGCTCGCAGCAGCCCGGTCACGTTCCCGCTCCCGTCGATCCCGCGCGCCCCGACCCGATGACACCACCCGATCGTCGCCTGCGCTGCACGACCACGAAGACGATGGCGGCGATGAAGATGGCGATGACGATGAGGAAGATGATCAGCAGCGGGTCCATACGGCACCCCTACCCTCACGAACCGCCACGAATGCCGGACCAACACGACAGTTTCGTGTGCATTGTGTCTCCATCGATGATGCGCACATCTCGCAGCTCGACCTGCCGGGCGGACGCCGGCACGATCCCAGGTTGCCGCGCGGCCAAGCGCGTCGGCAACGACTGCTTCGCGATCAAACACAGACCAGGTCTCCGTCGCCGAAACCCGGTCCCCCTACTTGTCGAGGATGGTGAAGTTCTTGACCCAGAAGCTCCAGAAGTCATCGACGATGCCGTTGCCGTCGATCTTGTACCTGGCCGACGTCGGGTAGCCGAGCGACGGGTCGTAGGTGGCGGACCGGCTGCCTTCACCCGGCTGGTCGAGCACCCGTTCGACCTGGCGAAAGACGTGGTCCATCGTGCGGACGTTGTTCGGGCCCTCGGTTTCCCACGGTCGCGGCAGCCACCACGGGCATCTCTCGCGGAACTCGGCGTAGCCGGCCCTGCAGTGGCACAAGGCTGCCGGCGACCGGCGCCAGGACGAAATCAAATCATCGAACCGCATGCCGTTCCTGGTGCCGATCGTTACACGCGGGTGCATCAGCTCGGGAACAGACGTACGCGTCCACGATCGGTCGCACGCGGCGTCGGATGGACGCCACCAAGGTTCGCTGCACCTGCCCGCCGCGTCATCGACCGGGGTCGTTTGGGAGCAGCCTGGGCCAGAAGACCCTCGCGATCGAAGGCGTTGTCCTGTGGGCGGCCCGCCGGTGTTCCGTCACGATGGAGACAGCCACGACCGTCGGTCGTGCGCACAGGTACTGGGAAGAGACCCTCCATGTCCGTCATCGATCTGAACGAAACACCCACTGCGGCGACGACCGCCAAGACCACCTCAGTGGCGGCAACGCCAGCCCCGATCGTCGCGGTGGTGACCGAGACGAAGGAACAGGTGGCCGGACGGTACGCCTTCGCGGTGGTCCGGTTGGGCATCGGCTTCACGTTCCTCTGGGCGTTCGTCGACAAGCTGTTCGGGTTCGGCTACGCCACGGCCTCCGGCAAGTCGTGGCTCAACGGTGGCTCACCGACCACCGGGTTCCTGAAGGGCGTGCACGGACCCCTCGCCGGCGTGTTCAACCCCATGGCGGGCAACACGTTCGTCGACTGGCTGTTCATGGTGAGCCTCCTCGCGATCGGCGCGGCGGTGATGCTCGGCGTCGGCATGCGGATCGCGGCTGCTTCCGGGGCGCTCCTGCTCGTGTTCATGTGGGCGGCTTCGCTCCCGATCGTGACGAACCCGTTCCTCGACGAGCACCTCATCTATGCCGTGGTCCTCATCGGTCTGGCCCTCATCCACGCCGGCAACACGGTCGGCTTCGGCAAGATTTGGAGCCATGTCCCGTTCGTCAAGGCCCATCCCGTCCTCGTCTGAACATCTGTACGCACAATCGGATCGGGGCGCCCTCGGGCGCCCCGACTCGCGTGCCACCTGGTGTCGGTGAAGCGCAGGATTCAGTGCACCTGCTCGACGATGTAGAGGCGGTTGCCGTCTGGGTCGGTGAAGCTGAACATCGGGGGGACTCCGGGCCAGCGCATGACCTCGGGGTCGGCGTCCACACCACGGAACTTCAAGAGTGCGTGATCGGCGTCGGCGTCCTTCGTGCGCAGACGGATGCCGGTGTCGATGCCGATCGGCGCGCCCGCCGGGGTGGGCGCGAGCGCCAAGGTGGTCTCGGTGCCGGGGAGCGCCACCTCGATCCAGCGCTGCCCGTCGCCGAACGGCGCCTCGAACTTCAGCTCGAAGCCGAGGGTGGCGACGTAGAACTCGAGGGCCCGGTCCTGGTCGCTGGTGGGCACCGCCACGGTCGCCACCTCGGTCAACTGCGCGGTTTGGTGCTCGCTCATGGGACCCGCTTCCTTGGGTGCTCGGTCGTTCGGGGGTTCACCGATGTCGACGGTCGAGTCTTCCAGAACTCATCGCTCCCCTCGCGGGTAGGTCGGCAGAGAGGGATCGACTCGCCGCGCAGGTGTTCCGGCAGGCCCGTCAGTACTCGCCCTTGATCACGAAGTACGTACCGCGGATCGTTCCCGCCAGCTTCGACTTCTGCCTCGCGAACTTGAACCGGGAGGCGAGCTCTTCGGGCACCTCCATCCCATCGGACAGCTTGAACCCGACCGCTCGCTTCTTCGGATCATCGATCGGGTACATGACGTTGATGGACAGACCGCTCTCGTAGAACACGTACGCCATGCGAATCTGCTCGACCTGGAACGCCGTCGCCTCCAGTGGCGGCGACGAGATGACGATGTCGCGCTCCTCCTTCAGGATCCGGTGCACCCAGTCGACGGCCTTCTTCGCCTTGGCAGCGGGCTCGACCGTGAACACGTGGTCGTACTTGTTCTTGAAGTAGCGGGCTTCGTTCGCCCGCAAGCCGGCGAGGGCCGGGGCCACCGGCGACGACTCGACGCCAACGGTCGAGACCGTGACGAAATCCACTGTGTAGGCCATGCGCGCTCCTGGGCATCAGACGACGGTGGCATGACGATACCCGCGAGCCCTCCACCTCTCCGGGGGTACCGCTCCTGGTCGCACACGCCTCGCCGCGCTCCCCTCCGTCCTGGGATTTGCGTCAGGCGTCGTCGTCCGTGGCGTAGGGCTCGGCATCGGCCGCCCCGGCGAACTGTTGGGCGAGCGACGCGCCGATCTCGAGGTGGCGGAGCAGGAAGGCGCGTTCGTCCAACCGCTTGCGTCGGAGCCACCCGGTGACCTCGTCGTTGCACTTGCTGGCGTTGCAGGACCCGCACGCGGGGGCGATGTTGTCGAGCGTGTACCGCCCGCCACGCGACAACGCCAGGACGCAGTCGCGCTGGAGCGCCCTGTCCGTCGCACCGCAGTAGGCACACCCGCCCCACGCCGCTTTGAGCGCGGCCCACTGCTCGTCGCTCAGGTCGTGCTCGACGCGATCCATCCGGCGCTTGCGCTTCCGGGCGCTCCTCGCCTTGCGACTCCGGTTGACCGCCATGGACCCCAGCGTAGGCACCGGTCAGAGCGAGATCGGTGACCCCACCGACCCGCGGCAAGGTGGCCCTGGGCAGGGTGAAGCGGGCGCGTCAAGGACGCGGAGCGTGTTCCGCCGGTGACGATGCCGCGGCCGCGGCCCGCTCGGCTTCGACGCGAGCCAGCGTGCGGCTCTGGGCGCGGGCGTCGCGGATGAAGTACGCGACGAGCATCATCAGGCCCACCCCGACGATCACGATGGCCCAGTAGAACGAGACGTAATCGACCAGCACCCCGTAGGGCGGCGAGCCGGGGAGGGCGCTGCGCAGCGGGGTCAGGGCGAAGAGCACACCCACGAAGAAGCCGTAGGCCCACGCCGGCACCGTCGAGCGCCAGATGGCCACCGACCACACGGTGAACACCGCCGAGATCGACAGCGCCCACCAGAGCACCATCATCCACGTCGTGAAGATGAGCGTCGGGGTGCTCCGCTGGAACTCCATGTCCGCCACTCGTCCAACCGGGGTGACATCGTCGGGGAGCACGGCGGCCGACACGGCCATGTCGGTCACACCCGACTCGATCGTGAGCACGGTCGGGAGCTCCTTGCGGCTGCCGTTGACCTCCACGCTCACGATCAGTTGCAGGCGGGCGGTGTAGTGATCGAACGGATAGCGGCTGACCGAGCCGCTGGACATCGCGGTCACGATCTGGATCGGGCTCGGGGCCTCGTCGGCCGGGGTGGTCACGACGGCACGACCTTGCAGGTCGTTGCTCGCGACGGTGAGGGGGTCCTTCAGCCCGCCCCCCTGCACCAGGAGCGACGCATCGGGCACGACGCGCACGCGCGTCGCCATCTCGCTCGTCACGGCGTTGACGTTGGTGACGGTGACCACGAGGAGCACCCCGCCGGGGGGCGGGACGCTGGCCTCCGAGACGAGCTCGGGACGCGCCGCCGTGTCGGCCCGGAAGATGATCACGAACGCCACGACCGGGCCGAGGGTGAGCATCGTGAAGAGCACGAGCGCGACGGCCTGCACCTTGGTGATCTTGCGCACCGGCGCCTGCAGGCGGCTGAGCAGGTTGATCCGCAGGTCGTCGCCCGCCCCGACGGTGACACCGCCGGTCGGACCGCCCCGCACGTCGGGCTTCGGCTCGGAGCTGGCATCGGGCCTCGCCTCGGGCTTCGACTCAGGGCTGGGATCAGGCTTCAGCTCGGGCTTCGACTCGGGGCTCGCGGGGGCGTCGGGCCCATGCGGCGCAGGGTCCTGCTCCTCGTCGTGGGGATCATCGGCCATGCCGAAGTGTGGTCCATGGCCTCCGTCAGAGTCGTATCTCGATGGCCGTACCGAAATCCCGGGCGAGATGGGCCACCTCGTTGTCGCTCGCGACATCACGCGCTTGCACGTTGGCGAGGTGCACCTCGGACCCCAGCGGGTAGGGCCCCCAGTGCCACGTGGCGATCGCCAGGTTGATGCCGACGTCACCGGCGATCACGAATGCTCGGAGCGTCATCAGGTGCTCCGAGCGGCTGAAGTCGACCTCGGGGGGCGCCACGAGGATCACCGCGGGCGCACCGCCGAGCGGGATGAGGGCCTGGGTCGCGGTGTGGTGCCGGTTCAGCAGATCACACCACAGCGGGCGCCACGCGTAGGTCAGCACGTCGAGGTGGAACGCGGCACCGTCGCGCAGTTCGAGGAGGCACTCATCGCGACCGATCACCTGCCCGAACGGACGCCACCCTGCTGACGTCAGGGGCTCCGCCACCACGGTGTGGACACGGGGTTCGGTCATCGGCGGGGACCTCCTCGGGGGTCTATTCTGACACCGTCGTCATGCTACGCGCGGACCGCGCGGCCGAGGAGGGCACCATGGACGTACGATCGATCGAACACGTGGCCCCGGTGATCGAGCACAACGGGACCGTGCCCGTGTGGTGGCTCGTCGAACCCCGTGAGCTGGCCTCGATCACTGCGGGCGGGCACCTCGAGCTGGTCTCGGAGTTCGAGGTCGCCGGGGGCGGACTGGTCGATCCCCACCAGCACCCGACCCACGAGTTCTACTACGTGACCTCCGGCCGAGGGATCATGACCATCGGCGACGAGGAGTGCGAGATCGCCCAGGGCGACCTCGTGCGCATCCCGCCGAACACGGTGCACAGCCTGCGACCGGTGAGCGACCACGCGCCGATCCACTGCTTCTGCTTCGCGGTCGGCCTTCCCGACGCCGGACCCGTCAACTACACCGAGCACTGACCGGGCGGCTCATCGGCCACGTGGCCGCGGCGTCAGCATCGCCGGACGACGGCGTCGAGTCGCTCTGCGTCGGCCTCGGCAGCTCCACCCCCGGGCGCGTCACTCATCGGCGCGTCGGACCAGCGACGCATCCAGGCCGAGGAGAGCAACGGTCGTCGCGCCCGCCTGCAGTGCCGTGAACAGCTCCTGCTCGGCGGCCGTGCGCGCGGTCGCGGCCACGAGGACCGCGTCCAGTTCGGCGCGGCGGATGACGACCACGCCGTCGGCATCCCCGACCACCCAGTCACCGGTGCGGACCTCGACGTCACCCACCACCACCGGCGCGCCCACGGTCCCCGGCGTGCACTTGGCGGCGCCGCGCAACGCGACCATCGTCGAGAACACGCCGAACCCATGCGCCGCGAGCGCCGCGACATCTCGCACACCAGCATCGATCACCAGCCCCTGGAGGCCCCGAGCCTGCGCGCCCGTCGTCAGGACCTCACCCCAGTAGCCGAGCTCTGGCTGGCCGGCGGTCTCGACGACGAGCACATGGCCGGCCGGCGCCACGGCCGTCGCGACGTGGATGGCGAGGTTGTCCCCCGCGCCGCACGAGGCGGTGTACGCCGGTCCGCACACGGTGGCCCCCGGCCAGGCGGCATGGAGTCGGGCGCGCGTCGCGTGGCCACCGGACTCCCCCAGCGTGGCGGCGCCGTGGCCGCGCAAGAGGCCGATGATCGACGAGGGCGCGTCGATCCCGCGGGCCGACCCAGAATCGGTCGCGTCGGTCACGCGGTGCGCTCCTTCAGCGCCACGGCGATCTCGATCTCGACAGCGCCACCGCGGGGCAGCGCCACGACACCGATGGCCGAGCGCGTGTGTCGGCCCGCAGGTCCGAACACATCCACGAGCAGCCGGCTGGCGCCGTCGACGACTGCGGCCTGGCGATCGAACTCCGCGGTGCAGGCCACGAAACCGATCATCGACAGCACTCGCTCGATGGGGGTGAGGGACCCGAGCGCGGCCGCCAGGACCGACAGCGCGTTGAGCGCGCACCAACGCGCGGCTTCGGTCGCCTGTTCGACATCGACGCTCAGCCCGACGACGCCGGGGTGGACCAGCCGCCCGTCGTGATCCCGCGGGAGCTGTCCCGACGTCCGCGCCACACCGCCGTGGATGACGACCGCGTCGAGCGGTTCGTGGGGTGGAAACGGCCCCGGCAACGAGAGGCCGAGGTCGAACAGGCGCTGCGCGGCAGGGGGCGACATGGGCATCGGCCAACGGTACCGGGCCACCGGGCCGACCGGGAGCAAGGCCGCCCCACCCAGCCCGTCGCGCGTCCGGGTCGGGCCGCCGAGTCCCGCGCCCCGAGTCCGTCGCCCGTGCTCCCGCGTGCCGGTTCGCGCCCCAACACATAGTGTTCCCCCCCATGGTGGTGGGTGATGACGATGGGCCAGGAGAGGTGGTCGGTCCGCGTACGGGCGGGCACCGGTGGACCGAGGGGCTGGTCACCTTCGTGGTCGTCTTCGCTGCGCTCCTCGTGTGGAGCATCTCCATGCCGGCGTATGCGGCACCCGATGAGAACCAGCATGCGGTCAAGGCCTATGCCCTCTGGCATCGCGAGGCCGGCCACATCGACCCGGCCACGGGCGATCGCGTGTTCGAGGTCCCCACGATCCTCTCGGGCGCGCCCGTGTGCTTCGCGCTCGACCAGCATCACACCGCCGACTGCCAGACCCTCGCCTCCGACGACGCAACGCATCAAACGAGGTCCACTGCGGCGAACTACCCGCCCTTCTACTACCTGCTGATCGGGTGGCCGACGCTGGTGAGCTCGGGTGAAGCCATGTTGGTGCTCCTGCGCGCGGCGAGCGCGTTCTGGGTGGCGCTGCTCGTCGCGGTGGCGGTGCACACGTTGGCCCGGAACCGTTCGTGTGGGGCGTTCCTCCCCGCGATGCTCCTCGTGCTCACGCCCATCGTCCTGTTCGTCGGTGCGACGGCGTCGCCGAGCGGCGTCGCGATCGCGGCGGGTCTGGCGACGTGGGCGGGCGGACTCGCGCTCGTGCGCGACGACGCGCCAGCTCGAATCGGAGCCGCCACCGCCCGCTTCGCCATCCCCTTGTGCCTGCTCATCCTGATCCGGCGCGACTCGGTGCTGTGGGCCGCGCTGATCATGATCGTGTTGCTGGCGCTCTCGACCATCGATGCGCGACGAGCGCTCCGCCGCTCGCCCGCGGCGGGCATCTGGGCCCTTGTCGTGCTCGCCTGTGCGCTGCTGCAACTCACCCTGTCCGGCGCCGAGGCCGGGTCGTCGATCGCGGAAGGCGGCGGGGCTGGAGGCAACGCGCTCGCCGCGCTGGGCGAGTTCCCGTACTACGCGCAGCAGATGCTCGGCGGCATCCTGGGCTGGCTGGACACGATCCTCCCGTCGGGCGTCTACCTCACCTACACGATGCTCGCCGGCTTCGTGGTGCTCGCGGCACTCATCTTCTCCGCCCGGCGGTTCGCCGGGGTCCTGGTGCTGATCTTGACCCTCGTCCTCACCACGCCGGTCCTCATCGGCAGCCGGGCGTTTCCCTACTTCCAGGGGCGGTACCTGCTGCCGTTCGCCGTGGGTCTCCCGCTGGTCGCGGCGCGGGGTCTTGCGGAGAGCCCGATCGGCCGCCGGTGGCCGGCACGAACCGCGTGGGTGCTGGTCCCCGTCGTGGTGGTGGCCCAGGTCGCGGCCTTCGCCCAGACCATGCAGCGGTTCACGGCAGGGGCTGAGCACGCGTGGTGGTTCCAGTCGACACCCGCGTGGAGCCCGGCGCTGGCCACGCCGACCACCTTCGTCGTGATCGACGCCGTCGTGATCAGCGCGACCCTGTCGTGGCTCGCGTGGGTGCTGCGGACCCGTCGGGTAGCGACGGTGCCAGCCGGGCGGCCCGCCCCTGTGGTGCCCGACCTGACCGGTCCGGTCGTGCCCGACCTGACTGCGACCACCGACCCTCGAGCCTGAAGGACGCCTCGCCGGACGGCCCGGCGTCGGCCCAGCCGGACGCAGAGGACCAGGTCAGGTCAGGTCAGGTCAGGTCAGGTCAGGTCAGGTCTCGAGCGGGAAATGGTCGAGTGAGATCACGAGCGCGGGCCGATCAGGTCAGTCCGATCAGGCCAGGGCCTTGGCCTTGATGACGTCGAACTCCTACTGGGTGATCGCGCCGTGATCGAGCAGTTCCTTGCCCTTGGCGATCTGATCGGCCGGGCCGGCGCCGCCGACCGACTGCACGTAGGACTCGAAGTCGGCCTGCGAGCGCATGTGCGCAGCCTGCTGACGCTGGGCCATCCCCCCGCCGTAGACCACCAGGTAGATCAGCATCGTCAGGGGCGTGAAGACGATCAGCAGGATCACCCACACGGCCTTGAGCCCGCCCGACATGTCCTTGTTGCGGAACAGATCCCCCACGATCTGGAGGATGAAGCCCGTTGCGCCCGCGTGCGCAATATATCGACAGTTTCAGTGTCGATAGATCAGGGACCGGCGTTCCGGGAGTTGCCGCGGCGGACACGTGCCACAATGCACCCCGACGGTCCGGGCGGAGATCGGGCCACGGCGGCCCGCTGGGGAGCGGGCTACCTTCACTGCGGGGAAAGGGCGTTCCTTCATGCTCGACAGACTCGGTCGCTGGGCCGCGCGACGCCACTGGCAGGTCATCATCGGGTGGGCCGTGATCCTGGTGGCCCTCGGCGGCTGGGCGGCAGGCCACTCGGGCAAGCCGGTCGACGTGTTCGCGATCCCTGGGGTGCAGTCCCAGGAGGCGCTCGACCTGCTGCAGCGGGATTTTCCGGCGGCCGCCGGCACCAGCGCGCAGGTCGTCTTCCACACGAGCGCCGGCAAGCTGACCGACCCTGCGAACGCCGCGGCGATCAACCAGACGGTCGCCAACCTCCAGAAGCTGCCGAGCGCCTCGAGCGTGTCGAACCCGCTGCAGCCCCAACCTGTCTCGATCTCGTTCGACCAGGGCAACCCCAAGCTCGAGACCGCCACGACCTTGCTCAACACCGACGCCACCGTCGGGTACGCGGTCACGTCGTTCAGCACCGGCCTCGGGAGCGCCGCGCAGGCCGCCACCCTCTATGACCAGGTGGTCGCCGCCACCGGCCCCGCGCAGGCGGCAGGTCTCGGCGTCGACTTCGGCGGCCCGGTGGCCGATGCCGGCAACGCGCCGCAGTCGACCCTATCCGAGCACGCCGATCAGATAGGCCTGGCGATGGCGGTCATCATCTTGCTGCTCGCGCTCGGCTCGGCCGCATCGATGTCGGTCCCGATCATGGTCGCGGTGATCGCCGTCACGACCTCGACGATGATCGTCGACATCCTCATGACCACGTTCACCATCGGCACCGTCGCGCCGATCCTCGGCACCATGATCGGCCTGGGCGTGGGCATCGACTACTCCCTGTTCATCGTCAGTCGCCACCGCCAGAACCTGGCGGACGGCATGGAGGTGGAGGAATCGATCGGGAACGCGATCAAGACGTCCGGTTCCGCCGTGCTCTTCGCCGGCGTCACCGTCTGCATCGCGCTGTGCGGCTTGTACTTCGTGGCGATCCCCTATGTCACGACCCTCGGGGTCGTGGCGTCGATGTTCGTGCTGATCACGGTCATCACGGCGCTCACGCTCGTACCCGCCCTGCTCGGTGCGTACGGGCCCAGGATCAACGCCGGGCGCATCCACCACCACGACGAGACCGGGGACACCCACAAGACCCTGTCGGCCCGGTGGGCGAACGAGACATCCCGTCACCCCGTGGTGTTCGCGCTGGCGAGCTTCGTCTTCCTGGTGATGCTCGCCCTGCCGCTGCGATCGATCGATCTCGGTTTCACCGACGACGGCAACGCCCCGGTCGGCTCCACCCAGCGCAACGCCTACGACCTCACCGTCGCGAACTTCGGGGCCGGCATCAACGGTCCGTTGATCGTGGCGGTGGACCTGCCCACGATCACGCCGCAGAACAGCGTCGCGGTGCTGCAGGCGTTCGGCGAGCTCTCGACCGCCATCAAGGCGACACCCGGTGTCGCCTCGGTGTCCCTGCCGATCCCGAACAACTTCCCCACCACCGCCAACCCGAGCGCCTACCCGACCGCGGCGATCATCTCGGTCGTCCCCGCCTCCGCGCCGAACGACGCCGCCACCACCGCACTCGTCGGCACGTTGCGGGACACCACCATCCCGAAGGGCCTCGAAGGCACCGCCATACCGGCGAGCCAGGTCTACGTCGGCGGCTCGACCGCGCTGCTCATCGATCTGACGAGCGCCATCAAGGCCAAGCTGGTGCCGTTCATCGGCGGCGTGATCCTCATGGCCATGCTGCTGCTCATGATGGTGTTCCGATCGCTGTTCGTCCCGGTCAAGGCCGCGATCATGAACCTGCTGTCGATCGGCGCGGCGTTGGGCATCGTCGTGATGATCTTCAACTGGGGGTGGGGCAACGGCGTCATCGGCCTCTCGGGCACCGTGCCCATCGTCGCCTTCGTGCCCGTGATGATGTTCGCCGTGCTCTTCGGCTTGTCGATGGACTACGAGGTCTTCCTGCTGAGCCGCATCAAGGAGATCCACGACGAGACGGGCGACAACCGCCAGAGCGTCGTGACCGGTCTGGCGACGACGGCTCGCGTCATCACCGCCGCCGCGCTGATCATGATCTCGGTGTTCCTGTCGTTCGTCACCAACCCGGCCCCGACCGTCAAGATGATCGGCCTCGGCATGGCCGTCGCGGTGTTCATCGACGCCACGATCGTGCGTATGGTCCTGGTGCCCTCGAGCATGGAGCTCGCGGGGAAGGCCAACTGGTGGATCCCGCGCTGGCTCGACAAGATCCTGCCGCACATCAACATCGACTGAACGCGACGGCGGGCACGTCGGGGTCCGAGCGACACCGCCACCCGCTGGGGCTCAACCCTCGTTGAGCTTCTCGATCGCCTTGTCGATGCGCCGCTGCCGGGTCTCGGGCGCCTTCGCGCTCTCGATGGCCTCCACGTGCTGGCGCTGGTGGCTGAACGACAGCTTGTCGAAGCGCGCCTGCGCCGCCTTGTCCGCGGCGAGGGCCGCGGCGAGGTCTGCCGGGACGACCACCTCGCGGGGCTCGGTGTCGAGCTCGATGTCGACCTCCACCTCGTCGCCCGCGGCGACGACGGCGGCCTTGCGGTTCTCGGCGCTCACCCCGACGAGGAACTGCCCGCCTCGCGATGCCACCGAGCTGCGATAGGTGTGCCCGCCGATGGTCACCTTCACCGGTGGGTTCTTCTTGTCGCTCAGCGCTTCGACGATGGCGGGCGGCACCACCAGGCCGGTGGCCGACTTCCCGTGGAGCTCGAGGGTCGTGTGGAACTTCATGCGCAGAGTATGGCGAAGGACCGGCCTGCTCGCCATGCCGGTGCGCTCGGGCGCCCGCACCCGCACCGACCCGTGGCGTGCGCGCTACGCGGCGAGCCCGGCCCCAGCCGAACCCATGAGGTCCCGGAAGTTGTCGCAGTAGAAGCGCCTGCGGATGGCCTCGGGAGCATCGCCGAGCGAGGCCTCGAAGCGCTCGATGGGCCGCCGCCCGCCTTCGACGTGGGGGTAGTCCGACGAGAAGAGGCAGACCTCGGGACCGGCCTGGTCGATGATCCACCCCACGTCCTCGGTCGGGTACGGCGTGAAGCGGATCTGGCGGCGCACGTAGTCCGTCGGTCGCAGGGACAGTGCCCGCAACCGCTCCTCGTGCCGCGCGAACGCCTCGAACGCGGACTCCATCTGACGCAGCCACGACGGCACCCATATGGCGCCCTGCTCGATCACGCCGATCCGCAGCTCCGGGAAGCGGTCGAGGACGCCATCGAAGATCATCGTCGCGAGCGCCTGGGCCGGGGGGCCGGGGATGCCCATGTAGTCGACCGATCGGAAGTTCTCCTCGCCGCCGTGGAAGTCGGGTGGCACCGGCCGGCCGTTGCGGAAGTACGCCGGGTCCACGAGATCGCCGGTGCCGCCGACGTGGAACACCACCGGGATGCCTGCCGCCTGTGCGGTCGCCCACACCGGATCGAGCGCGATGTGGCTCGGCGAGTGACCAGCCGGGCAGCCCGACGCGATCAGGAGCGCCGCCGCGCCCATGGCCACCGCTTCGGCCGCCATCGCCGCCGCGCGATCGAAGTCGGCCAGCGGCACGTAGCAGCTCGGGAGCAACCGTGGATCGATCGAGCAGAACTCGGTCATCCCCCGGTTGTGCGCTCGGGCCGTGCCGTACGCGAGGTCCAGGTCGCCGCCGTGCTCCCAATCGTGCAGCCGGCGGTTGTGGAACGTGTTGAACACCAGTTGGCTGGAGAATCCGAGCAGGTCGAGCGCGCGGGGACGGTCCTCGGCGATGAACGAGCCGGTGGCGGCGAAGTTCTTGCGCAGCATGATCTGCTGCTGCTCCTCCGCCACGTACGCATCGGAGCCGTGCTTGGCGCGCAGCCGGTCGAACGCCGCCACCAGATCCTGCTGCTGCTCCTCTGGGTCGCCCGTCTGGCGCAATTCGTTGCCCCCCGCGTACCGCAAGGGTTCGACCCGGTCACGAATCACGGGGTCGGCATGATCCCGCAGCCAGGTCGGTGGTTCCATGATGTGGGCATCCGCGTCGTGCACGATCCGTCCGGCGCTGTACGCCATGGGTTCCCCCTTCGTTCGCCCCGCAGTTCCCCCCGGAACGCGAGCGCCCCCACCGTAGCCGGGGTCGCGGCCGGCGCTCTCGACGGCCCGCGGCTCAGGGCAGCTCGAGGAACCCCACTCGGTGGCGGCTCTTGCCGGCGGCCTTGGCGGCGTACAGCCGGACGTCGGCGGCGTGCAGGAGCGTGGCCAGGTCTGCGACCGTTCCCGGCAGGCTGACCGCGCCGCCCACGCTCAGACCGAACTCGACCGGGCCGACGAGCGTGTCCACGGGTTCGGCGGCGATGTCGAGCACCCGTTGCGCAAGCTGCGCGGCATGGTCGAGGTGGTGCACGTCTCGGCAGAAGATCGCGAACTCGTCGCCGCCGATCCTCGCGGGCAGGTCGCCGTGGCGGACCACCCCGGTCAACCGGTCGGCGACCGCCCGGATCACGGCATCGCCGGCCGCGTGACCGAAGCGGTCGTTGATCGCCTTGAACCCGTCCAGATCGATGAGCAGGACCGCCACCTCGGGCTGGTCGTTCCTGGCGACGGCAGCCTCGAACGCCCGCCGGTTGGCCAGACCGGTCAGCGAGTCGGTGTTGGCAGCCTGTTCCAGCGCCGCGGCACGCGACCGGCCGGCGAGCGCGAGCTCGGCCAACGTCTGCATCTTTCGCAAGAGGATCTCCTGACCCAGCTCCGGCGGGTGGAGCTCGAAGTTCCACACGACGATGCACGCGTCGTCGAGCGCAAGATCCGGATCTGACACCGGTATCGCCCACACGGTGTGGAAGTCGTGGGTCCGCGCAGTCGCCGCCAGATCGGCGGTGACGGTCGTGAGCCCGAGGTCGAACACCGGCTCGCCCGTCGTGAGCGCACGGCCCCACGGTTCATGGGTGTGGCGGCGGTCGAGCTGCGCGAGCTCGGCCGGCAGCCGAGCTTGGGCGAGCCCAGCGGTGCCGTCGTCGAGGTCGTACAAGATGGCGACCCCGAGGTGCCACCCCGGCCGGAACATGAGGTGCACGACCTCGTCGAGGATGGCCGACAGCGATGCGTGCGCGGCGAGCAGACCCAAGATGGCGTCCACCCGGGGCGTGTCGGCCGCCTGGCGACAGATGCACACGATCGACTGCACGCCAGGGACGTGGAACAGCGACATCCCCTGGACCTCGTAGGTGAGGTAGGTGTCGTCCGCATGGCGGATGCGGAACGGGCGCGGCGGCCGCCACCCCTCGACCTGGACCGCGTTGTAGACGGTGTCCGCCGCGTTCGGGAGATCGTCGGGGTGGATGAGGTGGAGGGCGTTCGACCCGATCAGCGAGGACGGCTCGTACCCCATGAGATATGACGCCGAGGGCGACACGTACGTGATCGTCCCGTCGTGCTGGAACGCGATCACCAGGTCGGAGCTGTGCTCGAGCACCTCACGGAACCACACGTCAGGTGGTCCGGCACTTGGGTCATAGGGGACGCCCGGATCCTCGAACGTCGCCACGAAATCGGCGCCCTTCTCGTCGAAGCTGTAGTCCGCCACCCGACCAGTGTGCCGCACCGAGCCCCGGCCGGCCCGCCGACCGGCGCGCGTTCTCCGGTGCCCAGCGGCAGTCGATCCGAATCCCGTCGCGGTGTATGTTGCCGGTGCCACGCGCACAGGCGCGCACCCGCTGGCACCTTCCCCTCCGCCGCCACCCGGTTGAAAGGACACCCAGCATGGCCTCCTCAGGGTCCTCCCCCGCCTCCGCCGAGACCGACCCTGGCCCGGCCCCCGGCACCCCGATCGTCGCGGACCGGCCGCTGACGCCGGCCCCCACCGCCCGCGCCGCACGGCTCACCGGCGTCGCGCTGGCGGTGCTCCGCGCCGTGTGGCCGGTGGCCGCCATCCCCGATGTCGTCGGGCGTCGACTCAGGTTGCCTCCGGGCACCACCCTCGTGACCCGCGCCGCGGATGTGCGGACGGTGATCGCCCGCGATCAGGACTTCACGATCGCCGAGGTCAACGCCGCCCGCATCGAGCGGGCCGCCGGGCCGTTCATCTTGGGCTTCGATCGGGGCGAGCAGTTCGACCGGGAGCTCGCCGCGCTGCAGGACGCGGCCGGCCCCCAGGACGCCCCGACCATCGAGCGCCTGGTCCGGGAGCTCGCGGCGGAGCGCCTCGACACCGCGCTGGCGTCGGGTTCGTTCGACCTGGTCCGCGACTACACGAAGCCGGTCGCCCTCGGCCTCACGGCGCGCTACCTCGGCATCGCCGGACCCGATCCCGTCACGATGGCGGCCTGGATGCGCCACCTGTTCGAGTACACCTTCCTCGCTGACGACGCGCGGGCGACCGCCCTGGCCGACCACGACGCCCCGCTGCTCGGCGCGCACCTCGATGCACTCATGGCCGAGCGCCGTGACGCGCGGGCCCACGGCGCCGAGCCGGCGACGGTGTTGGATCGCCTCCTCGCCGCCCAAGGCCCCGACCGGCCCTGGTGGGACGACGAGGCGGTGCGCCGCAACATCTCGGGACTCATCGTCGGCGCGGTCGACACCACGTCCAAGGCGGCGAGCCACGTCCTGCTCGAGCTGCTCGCCCGGCCCGAGCAGCTCGCGGACGCGCGCGCCGCGGCCCGGCGCGGCGACCTCGACCGGCTGCGCCAGCACGTGCACGAGTCGCTGCGCTTCCGCCCTCACCAACCCGTCGTCGTGCGGCGCTGCCGGGCCACCACCCGGGTCGGTCGGCATCGCATCCCCGCCGGCCGCACCGTGCTCGCCGTCACGCTCTCGGCCCGGTTCGATCACCGGGAGGTGGATCACCCCTCGGCCTATCGCACGGACCGCGCGCTCGAGGGGGATCTCACCTTCGGGGCCGGGTTGCACGAGTGCTTCGGACGATTCGTGAACCACCTCAGCCTGCCGCTGCTCGTCGGCGGGATCGTCGCGCTCGATGGCGTAGCCCACGCCGGGCCGGTCCTCTACGACGGACCGTTCCCCGAGCGGTTCCCCGTGACGTGCACCCCGGGACAGGTGCGGCCCGCCATCCTGGCACCCGATACCGAGACCCCCGGCTCCTCCTGAGGCGCCCGTCGGTCGCCACGAGCCCCGCCGTGGGTGCAAAACGTCGCCGATCCCGCCATGCTGCGTCGATCCCTCGTGCCGCGGACAAGCGCGGCCACCCCCAAAGCCGCTCCGAAGGTGCCGTGATGCCTGTTCCCCTCCCTGGACCCGACGACGTCAACCTCGTGCCTCCCGGCGCGGTCGAGGTCGCGGCGACCGCTCGCGGCGTGGCCTCGGCGGTGGCTCCGACCGGCGGCCTCACCGACCTGCAGCGCGTGCTGCTCGAGGCCCTGTTCGAAGCGATGACCACCCACGCCGTCGACCTGCGCGATCTTGTCCCGATGACCGCGAGCGAGCTGGGCGAGGTGCTGCGCCAGCGCGACCTGGCCTTCCGGACCCGGGGCGTGCAGATCATGCTGCTCGCCGCCCTCGTGCTGCGTCCTCTGCCGAGCGAGATCGCGGATCGTGTCGCCGAGTACGCCGCCGAGCTCGGCGTCGACGACGGCATGGTCGGGGTCGCCCGCGAGTTCGCGAAGGGCTCGCTCGGGCTCGCCGCGATCGACTTCGAGCGCAACGGGTACACGTCGACCTGGACCTCGGCCGACGCGACCGAGCTGCACACGTCGACCGAGCTCGCCTCCGCGTGGGACCTGGCGGTCACCGACGCCGCGCTCGCCGCGCAGTGGGCCGCCCTCGAGGACCTCCCGGCGGGCACGCTCGGGCGCGGCGTCTGGGAGCTCTACCGGGCACGCGGCTTCGTGTTCCCCGGCCTGCCCGGGTCGGCCCCACCCCTGCTCGCGCAGCATGACTGGGTGCACGTGCTCGCGAACTTCGGCACCACGGTGGAGTCCGAGCTCGAGGTGTTCGCGTTCATCGCCCGCGCCAACAACGACATGCGCGCGTTCTCGCTGCTCGCCATGGTGGTGTCGTTGTTCGAGACCGGGTACCTGCGCACCGGCGCGGGCCTGTTCGAGTCCTCGGTCGGGCACCTGTCGACCAACACCGATGTCGTCGTGCGGATCGCCGACGCGATGCGCCGCGGCGCGCTCACCCACGACCGCGAGACCGGCAACGACAGCGTCGACTTCCTGCGCATCGACTGGTTCTCGATCGCCCACCTCCAGGTGGACGCCGCCCGTGAGCGCTTCACGGTCGAGCCCAAGTCGGCGGCGGCGATCGAGGCAGGCTCGGTGGGGCCCTGGGCCCCGGGCGGCATCAGTCCCTTCCAGCTGGCCGCGGGGCGGGAGCGGGCGGCGGTCGAGGGACGGGCGTACGAGGCCTACGGTGCCACCAGTTCCGTCACCAGCGATGACACAATGGGTAAAATGGCCCGATGACACAGAGCCCACCCCTCGTGTAATGGTGTACGGGACAACGTTGTCACGGTGACCTTTGGAGGGTGTTTTGGTGAGCACGCAGCGCAGGAACCACCGGTTCGCGCGTTCGGCGGCGGCAGGGATGTGCGTCATCGCCATCGCCGCGTCCGCCTGCGCCACGTCCACGACCACGGGCAGTGGTGATGCCGCGCCGTCGTCGACGGTGCCCGATCAGAACAAGATCGGCGGGACGATCAGCGGCCCCGCCGATGACCCGACCCCGGTCGACGGCGGTCGGCTCGTCGTGGGGATCGAAGCCGAGCCCGAGGGCCTCGTCCCGACGAGCTACGCGTTCTCGAGCTCGGGCCACATGATCGCGTCGGCGGTCTTCGATCCGCTGGCGACCCTCGATGCCGACGGCAACGCGGTTCCCTACCTCGCGACGGCGATCGACCCGTCCGACAACTACCAGACCTGGACCATCACGCTCCCCACCGGGGTCACGTTCCACGACGGGACGGCGCTCGACGCCTGGGCCATGAAGGCGATCTTCGACGAGTTCCTCATGGCCCCCGGCTCCACCGCCAACGGCATCCTCGACGAGGTCAGCGAGCTCCGGGTCGACGACGAGCTCACCTTCACGTACCGGCTCACCCGCCCCAACGGTGCCTTCCCGTCCCTGCTCACCGGGCCCATCGGGTGGCCGTTCTCCCCCACCGCCGCCCGCGCCGCCCGCGCCGCCGGGCAGGACGCCGGCGCCGCGCCCGTCGGCACCGGCCCGTTCCGGCTCGAGTCGTGGCAGCCGAACGACCGGCTCGTCGTCGTGCGCAACGACGGCTACTGGCGACAGGGCCTCCCCCACCTCGACCGCATCACCTTCCGCCCGGTGCCCGACGAGCAGCTGCGGGTGGAGTCGCTGCTCACCGGCGCCGTCGACGCCATCCAGTCGCTGCGGGGCCCGACCATCAAGAAGGTCATCGCCGCCGAGGCGCAGGGCTTCGTCGCCCACACCCACGCCGGCGACGACGCCAGCGTCGCCGTCGTGAACGTCGCCCAACCGCCGTTCGACGACCTGCGGATCCGCCTGGCCTTCGCCCAGATGTACGACCCCGAGGCCCTGGCCCAGGTCCTCGGCGACGACGGTCTGGTCGACATCAGCACCCAGTTCTTCGGCGTCGACAGCCCGTGGCACTCCGAGCGGGTGGCGGCGGCCCGCCCCCGCTTCGACCCCGACGCCGCCCGTTCCCTGATCGCCGACTACGTGCGCGACCCCGACCGGTCCGACGGCCGGCCCGTCGGCAGCCCGCCGGAGCTGACCTTCACCTGCCTGACCGAGCCCTCCCTCATCGAGGTGGCCCAGCGGGTGCAGCGCTTCGCCGTCGCCGTCGGGTTCGCGGCGACGACCGAGCACGTCGACACGGCCGAGCTGGTGGAGCAGCTCCGGGGCGGACCGGAGACCGAGCCTCCCTTCGTCGGCGCCCTAGGCGCCCCGGGCTACCCCAAGCAGATACAGGGCGGACCCGCCACCACC
>JBBQHT010000060.1:0-20156 GCA_038324235.1 Acidimicrobiales bacterium | reverse complement strand
GGCTTGGCCGGCGACGCGATGAACACGTACTCGCGATCGATGTGCGGGGAGCCGAACAGGATGAAGCCCGTGGCCTGGTAGTCACCGGTGAGCGCCTTGAGGATGAGCGTGATCTGCTCCATCGGCTCGAGGTGGACGATGATCCCGGCTTCCTTCATCTGCTGCTGGAGGACCTGGCCGACCTGGGCGACCTCGGGCGCGGTGGTGATGTTGGCCGAGAACTCGATCGGCTTGCCGTGCGTGGCCTCGTACTGCGCCGCGAGCTCCTTGGCCTTGGCCAGGTCGTGCTTCGGGTAGTTCGGGACCTCGCTGAAGAACGGCGAGCTCTTGGAGAACGGTCCGTAGGCCGGCGGGAAGATGCCCTGGTACGCGGTCTCGGACAGATCGTCGACGTTGCCGGCGTAGGCCGCGGCCTGCCGGGCGATCGGGTCGTTGAACGGCTCGACGGTCATGTTGAGACCCACGAAGATCTTCGACGGGTTCCCCTTCTGATCGGTGAAGATCTGGACGTCGCCGCCGTCCTTGGCCCGCTCGGTCATCGTGGTGATCTGCTGGGGATCGTTGGTCTCGAACATGTTGACGTCGCCGGCGTCGAGCGCTTTGCTGCGCGACTGGATGTCGGCCATCGGCCGGAACTCGATGTTGTCGAGGTGCGGGAACCCCTTGCGCCAGTAGCTCGTGTTCTTGTGCACCGTGAGGTTCTTCTCCGGCGTCCACTGATCGAACACGAACGGGCCGCTGCCCACGGGGTTGCGGTTGCCGTTGCCGGCGGGGTCGATGGTGCTCGCCGAGGCGATCGCCCCGACCTGCGCGGTGAGGATGTGCGGGAAGGTCGACCACGGCTTCTTCATGTGCACGACCACCGTGAGGTTGTCGGGGGTGGTGATGCCGTCGGGGCCGTCCTTGACGAACGCCATGGTCTCGCCGGTCAGGCTCGACGCCTTCTGCGCATCGAGGTTCTTCTTGACGATGGCGGCGTCGACCGGGTCGCCGTTGTGGAACGTGATCCCGCCCCGCAGCTTCATCGTCCACTCGGTGAAGTCGGCGTTGGAGTCGAGGCTCTTGGCCAGGTAGGGCTGCGGATTCAGGTCGGCGTCATAGGCCGTGAGCGGATCCATGATCGAGAAGCCGACGATGTAGGTGGACGCCGACCAGCGACCGACCGCAGGGGCGAAGCCATCGGACTCGGCGTTGAGGCCGAAGACGAGCTTGCCGCCGTCCTTGGCGGGCCCGTCGGACTTCTTGGTGAGGTCGACGTTGATCGTGCCCTTCGGCGTGGTGTCGTTGGCGTCGGTCGTGCCCCCGCCGCTCGAGCAGCCGGCGGCGATGAGGCCCACCCCGACCAACGTGGCCACCACGGCCAACCAACGATGAGATCGCGCGGACGCCTGCATTCGAAACTCCCCCTGGTCCAAGAAATTGGGAGGACGCTAGTGCAATCCGGGGCCGCGGCGGCGGCCGCCCCCTGCCGGCGATTGACACGATTCCGTGTCACCTCGCACTGTCACGGTCGTGTTCATGGCGCCGGCGAAAGCCGAGCCGGGGTGCGCAGGTCCCCCGCCACCAGGCCCGAGACCACCAGCATCGCCGCGAGCACGGCCGCCGCGATGAACAACCCGGGGGCGATGGTCGCGACGCTCGTGTGATCGGCGAGGACGCTGATCAGCGCGGGCACCGCGGTCACGCCGATGCTCGCAGCCGCGAGTTGCAGGCCGATCGCCCGGTCGGTGCGCGCCGAACCGACGCGGTGCGGGGTGAGGCCGACGAGCGAGGGGAACACCGGGGCGAAGCTGAAGCCGAGGACGATGAGACCGACCGCGGTGACCGCGCCGGACCCGGCGGCGACCAGCGCCGCACCGATCACGACCCCGACCATCGAGGCCGACAGCGCTTGGGCCGGTCCGACGCGCCGCCCGACGAATCCGGTGATGAACCGACCGGCGGTCAGGGAGGCCCAGTACGCCGTCGTGAGCAGACCTGCGGTCGTCACGGCCACGCCCCGGGACACCAGCAGCGTGGCCACGAGCAGGCCCGTCGACGCCTCGGCGCCGGTGTAGAAGAAGAAGCAGGCGACGTTGAGCGGCAGGATCACCCGGGCGCGGGTCCCGACCGGCGGCGGCAGCGTGTGCGTCGCCTCGACGAGGTCCGGCGGGCCGAGCTCGCCGACATCGCCCTCGAAGGCCATCATCGGCACCGCCTCACCCTTGACCGAGACGAAGCGGCGGCGCAGGGCCACCCAGCCGAGGGCCAACCCGACCTGCACGACAGCCAGGCCGACGAAGGTCAGCCGCCAGGACAAGCCCGCGGTGAGGATCACCGTGAACGCGAGCGGTCCGAGCGTGGCGCCGAGCCCGAAGCCGCCGTGGATGTAGGCCAGTACTCGCGGTTCGAGGTGGACCGAGGCGTAGGCGCTGAGGCCGGTGTCCGTGCTACCCGCGGCGAGGCCGAGGAGGAACATGCCACCCATCAAGACGGCGAAGGCGGGTGCGCCGGCCAGGGCGAGCGCCCCGGCGCACGCAATGCCCGCGCACGCGACGAGCCGCCGCGGCAGCGCGACCCGCTGGGCCACCTGGGCCTGGAGCAGGGCGGACACGAGGTAGCCGACGGTGAGGGGGAGCAGCATGAGCCCGAGCCGCGACAGGGGCAGATCGAAGGTCTGCTGGATGGCGGGGAACGCCACCCCCATCCCGCCCTCGGGGATGCCGAGCGCGGCATACGCGAGGATGCCGACGACGATGATCGGGCGGGCGGCGCGGGTTGCCGCCACCCGCCGATCGTGGTCGCGCGCCGAGAGGCTCATGGTCACGTGCGTCGGTCAGAGCTCGGGCGACGCGGGGTTGTGTGCGGCGCCGGGCAACGGCTGGCGGTACGGCACCACCATGCTGGCGAAGTCCGCGACGGCGATCAGCCGGTCGTCGTCATCCACGAGCCGGCCTTCGACGACGATCAGCTGGCGGCCGGCGCGCACGACCCGGGCGTGGGCGAACACGTCGTCGCCATGGGGGCGACCCAGGTAGCGGACGTGGAGATCGGCCGTGACGAGGGTGTTCCGCCCCGGCTCGAAGACCGACTGGCGCGCCGCCGCGCTCGCGCAGGCGACGTCGAACAACGTGGCGATCGCGCCGCCGTGGAGGTTCCCGCTCGACCCGTACGCCTCGGGTCGCACCGGCATCTTCACGACGACCTCAGCATCGGGATCGAACGCGTCGCCCACGGCCATCTCGCCCACGAACTCGAGCCCCAGCAATTGGTGCAGCGGGGTGAGGCGGAACGACTCGTAGAGCCGCGCCATCAGCTCGGGATCGTCTCGATACGACATCCCGTGACCCTAACGGACCGGGTCCCGGCCCCCGCCCGGAGGTCATCGGCGACCGCGTGCTGCTCATGCTCGGCGAGGAGCACCGGATCGCGGAGTTCGCCGCCGGTGCAGCCGAGGGCCGGGCGCGCCACCGGGCGTGGGTCGAGGCCGCGTTCGCGGCGCGGCTCGCCGACCACCCGGCCCGATCGCGCCGCCAGATCGTGGTGGCGTTGGTCGCCGCGACCGACGTCTACGTCTGGAAGCTGCTGCGACGAGATCTCGGTCTCGACCGCGCGGCTGCCCAGGCCGTGGTCGAACGCCTCGTCCGAGGCGCCCTCGTCGACAGAGAAGGAGCATGAGCGATAACACGGATCTTGTGGGCATGTTGGGACGGCGGCGGCAACCTCACGCCGAGCATCGGGATCACTCGGGTCCTCCGGGCGCGCGGGCACGACGTGCACTTCTTCGGTCGACCCGACATGGTCGACCGCGCCGACGCGGCCGGGATCGAGGCGACCGCGCTCGTTCACGCTCGCACCGACCTCGACCGGTACTCGTTCCTCCCGTTGGCCTCGGTGTTCGGGTTCACGAGCTCGCCGGCGGTCGGTGAGGAACTGGTCGAGCTCGTCGGCGAGCGCGACCCCGACGTCGTGGTCATCGATGCGATGTGCTGCGCAGCCATCAGCTCCACCTCGCTGGATGCGTGTTACTGGAAGCCGTCGATCACCCGCCGCAGCGCCGAAAAGCTATGGTGAGGTTGGGCAGCCCATTCGGCTCGGTGACGAAGGCGGTTCCATGCGATGAGTGGTGTGTGGGGAGTTCAACGATCCGCGGGTCTACCGGCACGACTCGTAGCCGTTGTCATCGGGTTTGCCGTCGTGCTGGCGGCCATCGTGGCGGGGGGTGCGCCCGCCGGTGCCGGTTCGCCTGTCGGGTTGATTCGCACGATCGGGGTGGCCATCGCGCAACCGGTCGGGATCACCACAGGGCCCGACGGCAACCTGTGGTTCACCAGTTCGAACAACGACGCGATCGGCCGCATCACCCCGAGCGGCGAGATCACGATGTTCACGGGCGCGGCCATGCACCGCCCGTCAGGCATCACCACCGGTCCCGATGGGAACCTGTGGTTCGTCAACCTCCTCGATGATTCCGTCGGGCGGATCACGCCGTCGGGAGTGATCACCGCGGTCGCCGGGTCGGCCGTGAGCCCACCGGCGGGACCGCCGGGCGGGAGCCCTCCCGCCGGGCCGGAGGGCATCGTCGCGGGACCCGACGGCAACCTGTGGTTCACGGACAACGTGAGCAACTCGATCCGACGCGTCAACCCGACCGGTGCGGTCACGAGGTTCTCGGATCCGGGCATCGCGTTGCCCCAGTCGATCGCGGCCGGACCGGACGGCAACCTCTGGTTCACCAACGCCGGTTCTGGCTCGATCGGACGGATCACGCCTGCCGGGGTGGTCACGACGTTCGTGGCGCCCGTGGCCGCCGGCATCACCGCCGGCCCCGATGGCAATCTGTGGTTCACCAGCAACGGTCCGAGCTCGATCGGGCGCATCACGACCGCCGGCGTGGTCTCCCTGTACACGTCCGCAGGGATCTCGACCCCCGTCGGGATCACGTCCGGCGCCGACGGCAACCTCTGGTTCACCGATGCGGCAAGCAACTCAGTCGGCCGGGTGACCCCCGCCGGTGTGGTGTCGACCTTCACGGGCGCCGGCATCGCGACACCCAAGGGCATCGCGGCCGGGCCCGACGGGAACCTGTGGTTCACGAACTGGTCCGATGGGTCGATCGGCCGGATCACACCGTCGGGTGCCGTGTCGTCGTTCGCGGGAAGCGGGGTCGCGATGCCGTGGGGCATCGCCGCGGGACCCGATGGGAATCTCTGGTTCGCCAACACCCAGGCCAACACGATCGGGCGCATCACCCCCGCCGGGACCATCACCAACTTCGCGGCTCCCGGCATCGGCGGGCCACAGGCCATCACCGCGGGACCAGACGGAAACCTGTGGTTCACCAACGACAGTCCGAGCTCGATCGGGCGGATCACAGTCACGGGAGTGGTGTCGATCTTCACGGACCCGCGGCTCGAGCTGCCATCGGCCATCACCGTCGGGCCTGACGGCAACCTGTGGGTCACGAACCAGGCCGGCACCGCCATCGTCCGGATCACCCCCACCGGAGCCATGTCCTCGTTCGCCGACGCGAGGGTCTCGTCCCCCGCGGGCATCGCAACGGGCCCGGACGGGAACCTGTGGTTCACGAGCAACGACGGCACGATCGGTCGGTTGACGCCGACCGGGACGTTCTCGTTCTTCTGGGGCAAGGGCGTCGGTCGTCTGGGCGGCATCACCGCGGGCCCGGACGGCAACCTCTGGTACACGAACACCGCCAGCAGGACGATCGGCCGGATCACGCCGACCGGCACCGCGACGTCGTTCTCGGCGCCGTGGCTGAACCAACCCCAAGACATCATCACCGGGCCCGACGGCAACCTCTGGTTTACCAACACGAAGGGCGATTCGATCGGACGCATCACTCCCACCGGCACGCTCACCAACTTCGCCGGGCCCACCCCCGGAGCCGGCCCGAGCATGCCCTACGACCTCGCCGCAGGCCCCGACGGCAACCTCTGGTTCACGAACATGCGCAGTGACAGCATCGGCGTCATCGGTGCCGGCGTGACGACGACGATCACCGGGTCGGTGTCCGGCTCCGTCACCGCCAGCGGGAACGGAGCCCAGCTCGCCGGGATCGCGGTGAGCCTGGTGGCCGACTGGCCGTCGTGGGCGGTCGAGGCCACCACCACAACGGACTCGTCGGGCCACTACATCCTGCCCGTGCGCACCGCCGGGTCGTTCCGCATCAAGTTCTTCGATCCCTCCGGCAGGTTCGCCCGCACCTGGTACTCCAGCCAACCCGGCTACCGCCTAGCCACACCCGTGACCCTGTCGGCCACCAGCCCCACCGCCGTGGCCGATCAACAGCTTTCACCCGCCACGGCCCTGCTGCGCGGCCGCGCCCACCTTCCGGACGGAACCGGCGTCGCCAACCTCAACGTGTTCGTGTACTCGACGACCTCCGGCTACACGGCCGGCTCGATCACAGGTGCGGCCGGCTACTACGAGCTCCGCGGGTTGCCGCCGGGCGCGTACTGGTTGGCATTCGTCAACCCGACCAGCCATACCGTGCGGTGGTACCCAGGTTCACCGTCGTTCCTCGCCGCCCACGCCGTCACGATCTCCACAGGCACCACCACCGCGGACGCCACCTTCAGCTGACAACCTCGGAGTGCGTGGGAACGAACGAACCGGTCGCCGTCGTTGAGCGGTCCGGTCCGGTGGCGGCGGCCCCGGGGCGGGGGACGGCGCCGCAGGCGCCCCCCGCCCCTTTGTGCGGCGGTTCAGCGGGTCAGGGCGATCACGTCGCCGGGGGGATGAGGACGGTGTCGATGACGTGGATCACGCCGTTCGACGTGACGATGTCGGTCTTGGTGACGGGGGCGTCGTTCACCTTCACGGTCCTGCCGTTGACGGTCACCGTCAGGTCCTGACCCTCGACGGTCGCCACCGAGCCTGGCTTGACATCGGCGGCCAGCACCTTGCCCGGGCCACGTGGTAGGTGAGCACCTTCTTGAGTGCGGCCGGGTCCTTGCCGAGGGACTCGAGCGTGACGGCGGGAACCTTCGCGAACGCCTCGTCGGTGGGAGCGAACACCGTGAACGGCCCCGGGCCCGTCAAGGTGTCGACCAGGCCCGCCTTGGTGAGCAGCGTGACGCGAGGGCTGGTTCCCAAACGGTCGACCACCGACTTGGACTCGAGCTCGGCGTGACATCGACGGCCACCGCCCCGGTCCTGCGCGTTGCCGCGACCGGCACGTTTGCGTAGGCGGCGAGCTTCGCCCTAGTCAGTCGTCTTGGCCGCCGCGAGCGCGGCGGCGAGCAACGGGACGGCCTGGTGCCAGTCGGCGACGATGCCGATGTCGCTCACCGCGAACACGAGGGCGTCCGGGTCCGGGTTGATGGCAAGGATCGTGCCGGCACTGCGGACGCCGACCATGTGGTTGTACTTGCCGCTCGTGCCGATCGCGACGTACAGGCGGGGCGAGATGCTGTGCCCGGTGATGCCGATCTGGCGGGCATGGGGCATCCAGTCCTGATCGGTCACCTTGCGGGTCGCGGCCAGCTCCGCCTCGAGCACGTCGAGCAGACCGTCGAGCGCCCCGTACTCATCGGGATCCACGCCCTGCCCGACACCGACCACCATCTCGGCGTTCAGGAGGTCGTCGAAGTTGTCGTCCCGGGTCTGCGACCGCACGGTCACCCGCCCCCGGGCCCGGGCATCGAGGATCGCCACGGGGATCGCCCGGGGCACGGTCCGGGGTTGCGACGTGCCGAGCACCCCGGCGCGAACCGTGGCCATCTGGACCGGCGATGTCGAGTGGATGGCCGCGACCAGGGTGCCGCCGAAGGCCGGCTTCCACGAGACGAGGCGCCCTGCCTCGACGGCGAGGCCCACGGCGTCGCCGGTGAGGCCGGCACCGAGGGCCGCCGCCGCGCGGGCCGCAACCTCCCGACCCCACGCGGTACCGCCGACCAGCACGGCCCAGGGCGCCGCTCCCGCGGCCCAGGTCGAGAGCGCGGCGGCGATGTCCTCCTCGACGAGATCGTCACCCTCGACGACGACGGCCTGATCGGCGCCCCATGCCGCCAGCTGCTCGAGGTCGACCAGCGCCGCGCCATCGCCGAACACCGCCACCTGTCCGGCGATCTCGCCGGCCAGGCGCGCGGCGCCGGAGAGCAGCTCCCGGGTGAGGCGCTCGCGTCCGGGTTCGACGACCACCGCCACGGTCGGCCCCGGCGCCCCGACCGGGACCGGCGCCGCCGCGGTGGCCGCGACCTCCCGGCGGGTCGACTCGGTGTGCAACGCACCGCGGTCGGCCAGGAAGCGGACGGCCTGGTCGACCTGGGCGGCGAGCGGCCCGGTCAGGCGGACCCCGTCGCGGTCGACCGTCTCGGCCCGCACCTCGCCCACCCACGTCGGGCTCCCCTCCTGCCCCCACGGTCCCGGGCCCAGATCGCTTGCGGACACCCGTACGATCCGCTCGGGATCCACGGTCGCCCACACCGCCGGGTCCTTGATCTTGCACGGATCGATCAGGCGCTCGGCCGTGCTCATCACGGCCGGGAGCACCACCGACGCCTCCACCCACCCGTCGTCGTGCTCGAGCCCCACATCGGCGACGACGCCGGACCCATCCGTGCCCTCGCAGTCGCTTTCGGGGCGCACCGTCAGGCGCTTGACCCCCGTGACGAACGCGCGATCGAGGAGCTGGGCGATCTCGGGACCGACCTGCCGGGTGTCGGCGTCGACCGAGTTGCGTCCCACGAGGATCAGGTCGAACGGGCCGAGCCGCGCCTCGCTCGCCGCCAGCGCCGCCGTCAACGCCTGGGCCGTGGCCAGCGTGTCCGAGCCGGCGAAGGCGGGGTCGGTCACGAGCACACCGGCATCCGCGCCGAACGCGACCGCTTCGCGCAGGCAGTCCTCAGCGCTCGGCGGGCCGAGGGTGAACACGGTGCACGTCCCGCCGGTCTGCGTCGCGAGCAGCACCCCTTCGGCCACGGCGCGCCGGCAGTACGCGCTCATCTCCAACGGCAGCCCGGCCCGCTGGAGCCGTCCGTCGGGACCGAGCCGCATCTCCTCGAACACCGGGATCTGCTTGACCAGCGCAGCCACCCGGAGCGGACGGACGGCGGTCAGCGGTCCGCCGCCGCGACGTAGGCGCGCTCGTGGACGCCGGTGTAGATCTGGCGGGGTCGCCCGATGCGGGTCTGCGGATCGAGCATCATCTCGCGCCAGTGGGCGATCCAACCCGGCAGGCGGCCGATGGCGAACAGCACGGTGAACATGTCGGTCGGGAACCCCATCGCGCGGTACATCAGCCCGGAGTAGAAGTCGACGTTGGGATAGAGCTTGCGCTCGATGAAGTAGTCATCGGTCAACGCCGCCTGCTCGAGCTCGAGGGCGATGTCGAGCAGCGCGTCGGCCTTGTCGAGCTGGGCCAGCACGCCCGCGGCCGCCTCCTTGATGACCTTGGCGCGCGGGTCGAAGGTCTTGTAGACGCGGTGCCCGAACCCCATCAGGCGGAAGTCGTCGTTGGGATCCTTCGCCCGCTTCACGAAGGCCTGCACGTCACCGCCGTCGTCGCGGATCGCTTCGAGCATCTCGATCACGGCTTGGTTCGCGCCGCCGTGCAGCGGCCCCCACAGCGCGTCGATCCCAGCCGCCACCGAGGCGTACAGGTTGGCGTGGCTCGAACCGACGAGGCGCACCGTGGACGTCGAGCAGTTCTGCTCGTGATCCGCGTGGAGGATGAGCAGCTTCTTGAGCGCCGCCACCATGATGGGGTTGGCGTCGTACTGCTCGGCCGGTACCGCGAACATCATGCGGAAGAGGTTCTCGATCAGGTCGAGCGAGTTGTCCGGGTAGAGCAGCGGCTGGCCGATCGACTTCTTGTACGAGTAGGCCGCGATCGTGGGCAGCTTCGCCATGAGCCGCAGGGTCGCCAGCTCCACCTGCTCGGGATCGTACGGATCGTGGCCGCCCTGGTAGAAGGTGGACAGGGCACTGACGGCCGAGGACAGCATGGCCATCGGGTGCGCGTCCCGGGGGAAGCCGTCGAAGAAGTTCTTCATGTCCTCGTGGAGCATGGTGTGGCGCCGGATCGCCAGGCGGAAGTCGTCGAGCTGGGTCTTGTCCGGCAGCTCGCCGTAGATGACGAGGTACGCCGTCTCGAGGAACGACCCGTGCTCGGCGAGCTGATCGACGGGGTAGCCGCGGTAGCGCAGGATGCCGGCCTCACCGTCGAGGAAGGTGATCGACGACGAGCACGAACCCGTGTTGCCGAACCCGGGATCGATCGTGATCAACCCGGTCTTGGCCCGCAACGCCGAGATGTCGATGGCGTCGTCGCCCTCGACCCCTTCGATGATGGGGCACTCGATCTCGTGACCGTCGACGATGATGCGTGCGATCCTGTCGCCCATGGCGTGCTGCCGTCCCTTCGTTGCGGATCTCGTGGGGCTCGCACGAGGTGCTCGGTGCGGGGAGCCCGGTTCCCCGCCATTCTGCCCGACGGCGGGCCGGTCCCAACCCGCCACCTGAGATCCGTCCACATCGGCGCCGGCGGCCCCGATACTGACGCACGTGTCAGGTAAGGTCCCCGCCGTGACCGACCAGCCGCTCCCCGCTCGTCCCCGCGTGTACGCCACGGCCCCGCTGCGCGGTGAGGGCCTCGATCGGCTGCGGGCGATGGCCGACGTCGTGACCGATCCGTGGATCGACGAGACGACCATGCGGATCTTCAACGAGACCCAGCTCGCGGCCCGGCTCGTCGAGGTCGGCGCCACCATCCCGATCTGCGAAGCCGACGTGTGCAAGGGCCCGGTGCTCGAACTACCGCTGCTGGCCATCGGCTCGACCCGGGGCGATCCGAACAACGTCGATCTCGCCGGCGCGACCGCGCACGGCATCCCGGTGCTGCACGCGCCGGGACGCAACGCCAACGGCGTCGCCGAGATGACCCTCGCCCTGCTGTTCGCCGTCAACCGCCAGGTCATCCCGGCGGATCGGGATGTGCGGGACGGCGAGGTGTTCAAGGGCGGGACGATTCCCTACCAACGGTTCCGGGCCTGGGAGCTGTCGGGCCGCACCGCGGGCATCATCGGGCTCGGCGCCGTCGGGCGAGCCACCAAGTGGCGGCTCGAGGGCATCGGCATGCACGTGATCGCCCACGATCCCTACAACCCCGACGCCACCCACACCCTCGACGAGCTCCTCGCCGAGGCGGACGTCGTGTCGATGCACGCGACGCCCACGCCGGACACGCTGGGGATGATGGGCGCGGCGCAGTTCGCCCGCATGAAGGCCGGCGCGCTGTACCTCACCTCGGCGCGCGCCGGCCTCCACGACCTCGGGGCCTTGACCGACGCACTGGCATCGGGACACCTCGTGGGTGCCGGCCTCGACCACTTCGAGGGCGAGACGCTTCCGGTGGATCATCCGCTGTGCGCCATGCCCAACGTGGTGCTCACCCCGCACATCGGCGGGGCCACCTACGACACCGAGGCCAACCACACGCGCCTGCTCGCCGACGACATCGAGCGGCTGCTGCGAGGCGAACGACCGATCCACTGCGCCAACCCGGAGGTCCTGTGATGGCCGAGCTCACCGCTGACGAGGTGCGCGCCCAGGTGTTGCACGTGGCCCAGGCCATCCATGCCGCGGGCCTGGTGGTGGGCACCGCCGGGAACGTGTCGGGCCGCATGCCCGGTGGCGAGACCGTGTGCATGACTCCCTCGTCGCTGCCCTACGAGACCATGACCCTCGACGATCTGGTGATCGTCGACCTCGATGGCCACAAGGTCGGCGACGGCGGAGGCAGCCCCACGACCGAGAAGGTGCTGCACCTCGATTGCTACAAGCAGTACCCCGAGGTCGGGGGGGTCGTGCACTCCCACGCCCCGTACGCCTCGATGTTCGCCCTGGCGCGCGAGCCCATCCCGGCGTCGATCGAGGAGGTCGTCATCTACATCGGCGGCGACATCCCCTGTTGCGAGTACCGCATTACCGGCACCGCCGAGCTCGGCGCGGAGGTCGCGGCCAAGCTCGCCGACCGCAGCGGCGCCCTCGTCGCCAACCACGGTCTCGTCACCGTCGGCAAGCACGCGGAAGACGCCCTGCACGCGTCGCTCGTGGTCGAGCGCACGGCCCAGATCGTCTGGGGCGCCCGCCAACTCGGCGCGGTCGCCGAGATCCCCGAGAAGGTCAACCGGGACTTCGCCGGCGTCTACGACTTCGTCCGCCACCAGATGTGGCAATCCTGACCCGAGCCCTGCCGCCTACTCGAGGTTCGGTCCGTCGTCACGGAGGCGCTCGGGTGGACGACGGGGCGCCGGGGTAGGGACCCGGGATCACATCGACAGGAGGCCCTGATGCTGGCGAGACGAACGGTGCTGATCGCGATCACGGTCGGGTTCATGATCCTGACAGGCGCCTGCAGCCGCGCCGACGACGGAGCCACCACCACCGCGGCCCCGACCGCGGCGCCGACCACGTCGGTCCTGCCGACCAGCACGGCCCCGACCACCACGACGTCAACGTCGACCTCGACGACGGCCGCGCCGACCACCGTGGCCCCCACGACCGCCGCGGTGACGACCACGTCCCTGCCGCCCGGGAGCACGTTGCCCAAGGGGGCGTGTGCCACCAGCCAGCTCTCGGTCACCCTCGGACCCGAGGGCGCGGCGGCGGGCAGCCAGTACCGCCCGATCGTCTTCACCAACACCAGCCAGGCGCAGTGCACGGTCACCGGCGTTCCCGGGGTCTCCTTGGTCGACGCTGCGCAGCAGCAGGTCGGCGAGCCCGCCCGCACCGACAGGACGGCACCCGCCGACCCGGTGGTGCTGGCCCCAGGGGCCAAGGGCGCCGCGCTCTTCCGCATCGAAAACGCCGGGAACGTGCCCGGGTGCAAGATCGCGGCCACGACGTCGGTGCGGGTCTACCCACCCGGCAACACCGACCCGGTGTTCGTCCCGCTCGCCACCCACGTGTGCACCGACCCGCCCGGCACCACCGTCGAGTCGATCGGGGCGGTCGTCGCCGGCGAGACCGGGCTGCTCCCGCCGGGGTGAGGGCACGCGAGCAGCGGCCCGTGCCGGGACCGAGCCGGCCGCGCCGCGGGTGACCATCGGTAGTCTCCTGCCGTGCCCAGAACGCCCGGTCTCCCGAACGAGCCGCGGATCGCGCCGCACCTCGAACCGCTCATCGACGCCACGCTCGACCACGACGACGAGTGGACCGGGGTGAGCGGCGGCGGGGATCTGGCCCGGATCGAGGCCGAGGACGTCGAGATCCACGAGTCGAGCCTGGTCAACCTGCGCCTCACGGGCGCCACGCTGGACCGGGCCCGCATCAGCGACGTCCGCTTCGCCGACTGTGAGCTGTCGGGCACGACGCTCGACGAAGCCACGCTGACCCGCGTCGAGTTCCGCAACTGTCGGATGTCGGGCTTCGTCGCGTCCCGCGCCCGCCTGCGCGACGTGCGCTTCGTCGAGTGCCGCCTCGACACGGCCAGCTTCCGCATGGCGGTCACCGAGCGCATCGCCTTCGAGGACTGCGACCTCGTGGACGCCGACTTCTACGACGCCAAGCTGGCCGACGGCGCGACCTTCGTGCGCAGCGACCTCACGCGCGCCTCCATCGATCGGGCGTCGCTCGCCGGTGCCCGCTTCGGCGGCTCGACGTTGGCCGAGCTGCGCGGCGCCCCATCGCTCGCCGGCGCGGCGATCGATATGAGCCAACTCGTCCCGGTGGCCCTGGCCGTCTTCGCGAGCCTCGGGATCGTGGTGGACGACGACGCGGCCGATCGCTGATCTTCAGCGGTCGGCCGGCCGTCAGGTACCCGAGCTGGTGCTCAGCCGTCGGCGAGCTGGGGAGCGGTCTCGTCGTGGCTCTCGAAGATGTACTTGTAGGCGAGGCCGGCCAGCGCGCCGCCCACGACCGGGGCGACCCAGAAGAGCCACAGCTGCGAGAGGGCCCAGCCCCCCACGAACACCGCCTGGCTGGTCGAGCGGGCCGGGTTGACCGACGTGTTCGTGACCGGGATCGAGATGAGGTGGATCAGGGTCAGGCCGAGCCCGATGGCGATCGGGGCGAGGCCCTTCGGGGCCCGCTTGTCGGTGGCCCCCATGATGATCAACAAGAACGCGAACGTCATGACGACCTCGATCACGAGGCACGCCGTGAGGTTGTACCCGCCAGGCGAGTGCTCGGCGTAGCCGTTGGCCGCGAAGCCGTCCTGCACGTTGAAGCCGGTCCGGCCGGACGCGATCACGAACAGCACCCCCGCGGCGGCGATGCCCCCGAGCACCTGCACGACGACGTAGGGCAGCACGTCCTTGGCCTCGAACCGCTTGCCCAGGAACAGGCCGATGGTCACCGCGGGGTTCAGGTGGCATCCCGAGATGTGGCCGATGGCGAAGGCCATGGTGAGGACGGTGAGGCCGAAGGCGAACGAGACGCCGAGCAGACCGATGCCGAGACCCGTGTTCTGCCCGTTCGGATCGAGGAACTTGGCCGCGAGCACGGCGCTGCCACACCCGCCGAGCACCAACCAGAACGTCCCGAAGGCCTCCGCGGCCAAACGTTTGCCGAGCGCAACTTCCATGGGGCTTCCTCCCAACGTGCGGGGCCCGTGGAGAGCCACCTGCAGAGGAGACCAGTATTGACGCCGTGCGTCACCGCTTGCGGGATCCGGCCGAAGGTCCCGAGCAGCCCAGGTCTCACGACGCGACGATGGTTTTCGCGATGCATCCCACCGGGGCATCACCGGACCCTCGATCAAGGGTCGACACGGCCCGGGCCGATAGGTTCAGGCGATGATCGAGCGCATCATCGACTGGTCCCTCGTGGTCGCGCTCTGCTTCGCGCTTGGGTGGCTCAGCGGGCGCATCCTCGGTGTGCACCGCAGCGCGTGGCGATCGCTCGTCTGCGGTCTCGCCGGCTGGGGCATCGGGTTCGGCGCGACCTACGCGCTGCACGAGACCGACATCACCACTCCGGCGGCGCCCACCGTCATCGGCTTCGCGGTCCTGGCGACGATGGGCACGAGCATCGCCCTCGACCTCGTGCTCACACCCCGGCCGCGACGGTCGCGACGACCCGCGCTGCACTCGCTGGTGCACCCGGTCCAGGCGATCAAACGCCGGTTCGCGGTGTCGCTGCGCCTCCGCGAGATCATGCGCTACGCCCGGAACCGCAAGCTCACCAGCTTCCGATCGGCCAGCACCTCCATGCTCGAATCCGCCGACTTCGCGCAGCGGCTGCGGTTGTTCCTCGAGGACTGCGGCGGGATGTTCGTCAAGATCGGCCAGATCGCGTCGACGCGATCCGACGTGCTCGCCCCCGCGATGATCGCCGAGCTGTCCCAGCTGCGCGCCTCGGTCCGTCCGGTCCCGCCTGACGAGATCCGGGTGGTGATCGAGTCCGAGCTGGACCAGACCGTCGAGCAGGCGTTCGCGTCGTTCGACTGGGACCCGCTGGCGGCCGCATCCATCGGGCAGGTGCACCGAGCGGTGCTCCGCGACGGGACCCACGTGGTGGTCAAGGTGCAGCGGCCCGGCATCGAGGACATCGTCGAGCGCGACGCGGCCGTGCTGCGCTGGATCGCCCGCAACGTCGAGCGGCGGGTCGAAGCGGCACGGGAGGCGCGCTTCGCCCCCATCACCGAGGAGCTCATCACCGGTCTGGAAGAAGAGCTCGACTACGCCCACGAAGCGGCCGCGGCGGTCGTGCTCGGCCGGCACCGCTCCCCCGGCGAAGGCGTCGCCGTGCCCTTCGTGCGCGCCGATCTGAGCACGAGCCGGGTGCTCGTCATGCAGGAGGTGCCCGGTGAGAGCATCGATCACGACGCCGCGATCGACGCATCCTCGGTCCCCCGTCCCGAACTGGCGCGGCGCCTGCTCGCGGTGTTCCTCCATCAGGTCATCACCGACGGCGCGTTCCACGCCGATCCCCACCCCGGCAACATCATGCTGGACGAGGACGGCACGCTCTGGTTGATCGACTTCGGCGCCGTCGGGTACCTCGATCCCCTGATGCTCAACTCGCTGCAGATGTTGGTGCTGGGCGTCGCGATGTTCGAGCCGTCGCTGCTGACCCGCGCGGTGCTGCGGATCGCGGGCACCAACACCACGGTCGATCGGGACTCGCTCGAAACGGACCTCAGCCTGCTGCTCGCGCAGCAGGCGCGCGCGGGCGGCTTCGATCCGCGCAGCCTCGGCGACGTCGTGACGGTGATGCTGCGCCACCACCTCGCGCCGCCACCTGCGTTCACGACGCTGTCCCGTGCGCTGATCACCTTGGAAGGCACGCTGCGGGTGCTGGACCCGGACTTCGAGGTGGGGCACGAAGCGATGACCGCGTTCGCCGAAGGCCGGGCGACACCGGCCGCGGAGACGAAGGATCAGGTCCAGAAGGAGCTCATCCGCGCGTTACCGACGCTGCGCACGTTGCCCGGCCACGCCGAGACGCTGTCGAGCATGCTCGAAGCCGGCGAGCTCACCATGCAGACCCGCCGCTTCGGCGCCGACGACGCGGTCGTGATCGGGGACTGGATCGACCGGATCCTCTTCACGTCGATCGGCATCGCCGGCCTGGTCACCTCGGCGATCCTGATGCTGGCGGCGGGCTCGAGCGACGAGGGCACCGCCCGGGTGATCCGGGCCGTCGGCTACGCCGGCCTGGTGGTGAGCGGCACGATGCTGATGCGCAGCATCGCCCAGATCCTCACCCGCCGCGCCCGCTGAGCACGTCGCCCGCGAGTCGCACGCTCACGCGCCGCGCCCCCGTCCGCGAGTCGCACGGTCACGCTCCGTGCGCACGGCTACCCTGTCGGGCGGGGAGCCTCGGGTGTGCTCCCGAGGGGGTTGGTGACGTGGAACGATCGTTCAGCGCAAGGTCCGCCGTTGGCGCGCGGCGAACGAAGGTCGGGCGAGCGGGACTGGTCCTGCTGCTCATGGCCCTGGGCCTGGTCGGCACCACGGCCGGTACGACCATCGCGGGCGCCGCGACGCCCGCGGGCGCCGCGCCGGCGACCTCGGCGGCCAACGGTCTCGCGGCCGAAGGCGCGGCGGTGCAGGCTTCGATCGCCACCGGCACCTCGAACAGCTGTGCGGTGAAGCAGGGCGTCGCGGTGTGCTGGGGCGACGACACCTGGGGCCAGACGACGATCCCCGCGGATCTCGGCCCGGTGATCGCCATCGACACCGGCGGGACCATGACGTGCGCGATCCGCGCCGACGGCACCCCGCGCTGCTGGGGCTACGGCAACGGTGACGGCACCACCACGCCAGCCGTGCCGGTCCGCAGCATCACCGTCGCCGGCAGCTACGCCTGCGCCGTGCTCATGGCCAACACCGTCAGCTGCTGGGGCTACGCGAGCAACGGCCAGATCCCGGTGCCCGCCGATCTCGGCCCGGTGCTCTCGGTCACCACCAGCACCACCCACGCCTGCGCGATCAAGCTCGACGGCACCGCCCGGTGCTGGGGCACCAGCGCCGACGCCGACGCCACCGTCCCGCCGACGCTCGGCCTCGTCCGCCAGCTCAGCGCCGGCGTCGGGTTCACGTGCGCCATCACCGTCGATCTGACCCCGACGTGCTGGGGCCGCAACAACAACGGCCAGACCACCATCCCCGCCGGGCTCGGCCACGTCATCGCCATCACCACCGCCACCTTCCACATCTGCGCGATCGCCGTCGACAGTCAGCTGCGGTGCTGGGGCTACAACGCCAACGGCCAGACCACCGTCCCTGCCGGGCTCGGCACCGTCACCGCCGTCACCGCCACCGGCCAGCACACCTGCGCCGTGGTCACCGCCGGCACCGTGTCGTGCTGGGGCTTCAACCCCGACGGCCGCGCCACCCCACCCCCCACCCTCGGACCGAGCCAGCGACGCGCCATCTCCAACACGAGCACCAACACCTGCGGCACCCTGCCCGACGCCACCGTGCACTGCTGGGGGTTCTACGCCGCCTCGGCGATGCCCGCCGGCGGGGTAGGACCAGTTCGCGGGGTGAGCGCATCCGATTCCGCGGCCTGCGCAGTACGAGTGGACGCCACGACCACCTGTTGGGGCTTCTCCGTGCCGGTGCTCTCGCCGGCGATCGACCTCGCCTCCAACGACCAGGGTCAGTGCATCGTCAACCTCAACGCCGCGCTGGAGTGCTGGGGCTACGGCGCCGGGTCCCCACCGGTCGGTGTCGGCCCCGTGCGATCAGTCAGCCTCGGGGCGCTGTCCCAATGGGGTTGCGCCGTCAAAGCCGACAGCACCCTCGCCTGCTGGGGTTCCTCGGCCGTGGCGCCACCGCCCGATCTCGGCGCCGTGCTCACCGTCGTGGTCGGCTCGTACGACGCCTGCGCGATCACTGCCGCGGGAACCGAACGATGCTGGGGCGACCCGGACCGCGCTGCGGTGCCCCCGACCCTCGGGACCGTGCGGTCGATCGCGGTCACGTTGGAGAGCAACTGCGCGATCCAAGGCAACAACACCGTGACCTGCTGGGCCTACCCCGCCGCCAGCTACCTGCTCCCGCCGCCCCCGGACCTCGGGGCCGTGCTCGCGATCTCGGGAGACAGCACGTCGATGTGCGCGATCACGGTCACCGACATCCCTCGGTGCTGGGGCCGGAACTTCGCCAACCAGCTCGACGTCGGCCTGCACGGTCTCGCCACGATTCCGGTGCTGGGTAAAGGCCAAGCCGTCTCTATCGACCTCCGCCCTCAGTCGCTCGCCGACACGTTCGCCGCCACGGGTCTCCCACCCGGAACGTCGCTGAGCCCGGCCGGGCTGTTGACCGGCACTCCCACGACGTTCGGCGATTTCACCGCGACGTTCACCGCGTCCGTGGGCACCACAGCCATCGCCACGCGCTCCATCACGATCTCGGTGATGTCCGTCGTCGACACCGGTGCTGACAGTGCGGACGCCAACGTGGGCGACGGCCAGTGCGTGGCCACCGGTGGCGGGTGCACGCTGCGCGCCGCCATCCAAGAGGCCAACGCCCGTCCCGGTCCCGACCGGATCCAGCTGAGCATCCCGACCGTCACGCTCAGCGTGCCAGGAACGGGCGAGGACGCCGCCGCGACGGGCGATCTGGACATCACCGGCGACACCACGATCACCACCACCGCGGCCACCGTGATCGACGGCGGCGCGCTCGACCGCGTCTTCCACCTGCTCGGCCACCCGAAGGTGGCCATGGCCGGCATCCAGATCCGCAACGGCACGGTCACGACCGCGTTCAACAACGGTGCGGGCATCCTGGTCTCCGGGGGCACCCTGACCCTGAGCGGCGTGACGCTGCGCGGGAACCATGGCCAGGGCATCGGCGGAGGGCTCTATGCCGGTTTCGGCGCCACCGTGACGCTCACGGGCAGCACGGTCACCGGCAACGACGCGGGCACGGGCGGCGGCCTCGGCGGCGGCACCGGCAGCAAGATCTCGGTCCTCGCGTCCACGCTGGTGCAGGCGAACACCGCGAACCAGGGTGGTGGCATCGGATCCGCCGGCACGCTCACCCTCGCCGGGCCGATCTCGCAGAACCACGCGCGCACCAACGGTGGCGGCGTCTGGTCGACCGGCACGCTCACCATGACCACCGGCATCATCAGCGCCAACACCGCCACCCAGTTCGCCGGCGGCATCGGCATCGGTGCCACCGGCACCGCGTCGATCGGCAGGGTTGTCGTCAGCGGGAACTCCGCCCTCCACGGCGGCGGGCTGGCCTCCAGCGGCTCGGCCACGGTCACCGCGTCCGCGTTCAAGCGCAACGACGTGCTCGCAGCCGGCTACGCCACCGACGTGTTCAACCGCGGCACGCTCACCGTCACGACGACCACGATTGACGCGTCGACCTCGTCGATCGCCAGCGCGATCTACAACGCCGGCACGACCTGGGGCGTCACCGGGAGCCTCACGCTCACCGACGACACCATCGCGTCGGTCCGCCGCGGCGCCACGATCCGCAACGACACCGGCGCCGGGGCGCTCACGCTGACCAACACCATCGTCGAGAGCGACGTGGACCCGGCCCACCCCGGCACACCCGTCGGCGCCTGCGGCGGCACCATCACCAGCGGCGGCTACAACCTCGTGTCCGACGCCACCTGCCACCTCACCCAACCCGGCGACCTGCAGAGCACGAGCGCCGCCCTGGGTCCCATCACCGCCAGCCTGTTGACATGGGTCCGGTTCCCGGGCGCCGCCGCCATCGACACCGGCAAGCCCGGCT
>JBBQHT010000059.1:0-20345 GCA_038324235.1 Acidimicrobiales bacterium | reverse complement strand
GACCAGGCCTCGGCGGTGTACGCCGAGTTCGGTCCCTTCTACACCGGGCTGGTCGCACCGATCGAGGACGTCCTCGATCGCATCGGCCTCACCGGCGAGTAGGCCGCTCGTGGCCTCGACCCCCGCGCTGGCGTCGTTGCGCGCCCGACTGCTCGAGCTCGATCGGGTGCTCGTGGCGTTCAGCGGCGGCGCCGACTCCGCGTTCCTCACCTGGGTCGCGCACGACACCTTGGGACCGGGCCGCGTCACGGCGGTCACCGCGGTGTCGCCGTCGCTCCCGGGTCTCGAGCACGCCGACTGCGCGGCCCTGGCCCGGGAGTGGTCGCTCGACTGGGTCGAGGTCTTCACCGACGAGATGCACAACGCGGCCTACCAGCGCAACGACGCCGACCGCTGCTACTGGTGCAAGGACGCGCTGATGGATGCCCTCGTGCCGTTGACCGCACCCGGCGGCGAGCATGCCGGGGCCACGATCGTGCTCGGCGTCAACGTGGACGACCTCGGTGACCACCGGCCCGGCCAGCACGCCGCGGCCGGAAAGGGTGCCGTGTTCCCGCTGGTGGACGCGGGCTTCACGAAGGACCACGTCCGCTCGGCGTCCCGCTCGCTCGGCCTGCGCACGTGGGACAAGCCCGCCGCGGCCTGCCTGGCCTCGCGGGTGCCGTACGGGACGGCGGTGTCGGTGTCGGTCCTGAGCCGGATCGAGCGGGCCGAGGCGGCGCTGCATGAGCTCGGGTTCCGGTCGCTGCGGGTGCGCCACTACGACGACGTGGCCCGCCTCGAGGTGCCCCTCGCCGATCTCGAACGGGTGGTGCTGCTCCGCGAGGACGTCGTGGCCGCGGTCAAGCGGGCGGGCTACGCCTACGTGACCGTCGACCTCGAAGGCCTCCGCAGCGGCAACCTGAACGACGCGCTCCGGAGATCCGCCCGGGATTGATGCTGGATAGCGCGCTGGAGGCCGACAGATCCTGAGGATCAGCCGCCGCCGGGGGTGGCGTCGTTGCAGCGCTTGTCGTTGGCCGGGACCGCCCAGTTCCACCGCTTGTCCACGAACGCCTTGCGGGCGATCTCGATGTCGTGGCCGAGGAACGACGCTTCGACGCCGCCGGCGAGCACGTACGCGGTGTTGGCGGCGGTGCACATGACGGGTGGCGGCAGGATGTTCTGCGAGACCACCATGCCCTGGCTGATGTAGATGCCGGCGCCGGTCTGCAGGAACTTGAACCCGAAGCCGATCTTGGGCAGCTCGGTCGTGAAGACCACACCCACCGGCCCGGGGGCGACGCCCTGGATCGTCTTGAGCAGATCGGGGGCGTCCTGGGAGCGCTTGCCGTCGAGGCTCAGCTTCGTGCCGTTGAAGTGGAGCCCGGCATCGCCGTCGTAGGTGATCTCGGCCTGGCCGCTCAGCGAGCTGTTCGCGAGGCTGAACACCAGGTTCACCTGGATGGTCCCGGACAGGCTGAGGGTGAACGGGATGCCCCCGACGAACGCGGGGAAGTCCAAGCTGAACGGCAGCTTGAAGAACGCCGGCGTCTTCCACTTGGCGACGTTCTGGAGGCCCTTCAGATCAGTGGTGATCGTGGCCTTCCCGCCCATGTCGGACGTGTTGAAGTCGAAGTTCTGGACCTTCTGCTTGCTCACCAGCAGGTTGCCGGTGTTGGTGAACGAGGCGATCTTCACGTCGACGTCGATCGTGCCGCTCACATCACCCGACGGCTTGAGCTTGAGATCGAGGTGATGGGCGCCACCCCCGCCGTCGTAGCTGATGTCGAAGGCGAAGCCGCCGGCCTTGCCGGAGATGGTCTTGCCCTGCACCGTGGCGGCGCGGCCCGCTGCGCTCTCACCCTCGGGCAGCGGTGCCCCGATCTGCAGGTCGCCCGGATCGACCAGCGTCGAGTCGGTGGAGTCGGTGGAGTCCGAGGGGTCGGTCGAGTCGGACGAGCCGTCGCCGGAGCTGCCGGAGTTACCCGGGTCCGATCCCGAGCTCGACGCGCCGCTGGAGCCCGCGCCGCCGTCGCCGTTGGGCCCGTACTCCCAGCCCTTGTCGCCCGTGATGACGAGCTGGGCCTTGTCCGGGTCGACCGCCTGGTCCTTCCAGCTCAGCTCGCCGTCGGCGATCACGTCGGGGAGAATCGCCGGTTCGGTGGTGATCTCCGGGTTGTCACCCGACGTCGTGATCGACTTGACCTTGACGGCGGTCATCCCGGTGAGCAACAGCACCTTGCCGGCTTCGAGCTTGTCGACCCCCTCGACGCTCTTGTCGAGCACCATCGTGCTGCCATCCGACGCGGCCGACACGATCGTCTTGCCGCCGTTGCCGCGCACCACGATCACATCGGGCGCGAGCTTGATGTTGCTGTCGGGCGCCGCGTCGTCGCCGAGGGCGGGCACGGCCGGCTGGCCGTCGGTGCGGGGCGCCCCGACCGACGTCTGGCCGTTGGTCGCGTTGCCGCCGCCGTCACCACCGTTGCTCGCGGTGCTCGACGAGTTGTTGCGGGTCGCGACGAACACGCCGGCGCCGATCAGCACGAGGACCACGAAGATGCCGATGACGACGAGCAGACCCTTGCCGCCGCCCTTCTTGGCGGCGGCGCCGGCGCCGGCGGCGGTCGGCGTCGCGGAGGTGGGGGCGGTCGCGTCCTCGGCTGGCGGATACCAGTTGCCGTCCGACGCTCGCCACCAGCCCGGAGCGGGCGGCTGGTCGGGTGCGTACCACTTGCCGTCGGCGGCCTGCCACCATCCTGGCCCCTGCGAGGTGTCGCTCATGACGTCTCCTGTCACTGTCCGTCAACCCAACCGCCACCTCAGCGTAGACCGCGTACCTCCACCCCTTCGCCCTGCGGGACCACCAGGGCGCCGCGTAGGCTGACCGCCTGCTCTGCCGAGCGCGTCGACGCGTCGGGCTCGGCTTTCGAAGGGGGAACTGATGGCGCAGATCACGGCCGCGATCGCGGCGCGCAAGGGTTCGGAGCCGGCGCTCGTCGACGAGTCCGGCTCCACCACCTGGGCCGCGTTCGACGAGCGCATCAACCGGCTGATCCACGCACTGCGCGCCCACGGGCTCGCGCCCGGCGACACGATCGCGCTGATGGCCGGGAACCGTCGCGAGTTCTTCGAGGTCACCGCCGCCGCGATGCACGGATCCTGGGTGGTCGTGCCGGTCAACTGGCACTGGGTGGCCGACGAGCTCGCCTACGTGCTCGACGATTCGGACGCGAAGGTGCTGATCGTCGACGACCGCTTCCTGGACGTGGCGTTGGTCGCGGTCGCTGACGACCGGGCCGCCCGCTGCCCCCTGCGCATCGCGATGGCCGATGACCCGCCCGCCGGCTTCGTGGCCTACGAGGCCGTGCTCGCGTCGGGCGATCCGGCAGAACCCGCCGAGCAGGGTTCGGGTGGGCCGATGTTCTACACGTCGGGGACGACCGGCTTCCCCAAAGGCGTGCGGTCGAGCATCACGACCGTGGGGCAGGACCCGGCCCTGGTCGATCTCGTGAGCCAGGCGTTCGTCGGCATGATGGCCATCCCGAAAGACGGTGTGACCCTGCTCGAAGGGCCGGCGTACCACTCGGCGCAGTTCGTCTTCTCCGTGTTCCCGTTGCTCGGCGCCGGGAGCACCGTGGTGATGCGGCACAAGTTCGAGGCCGCCGAGCTGCTTCGCCTCATCGATGAGCACGGCGTCACGAACATCCACCTCGTGCCCACCCAGTTCTCGCGCATGTTGAAGGTGCCGGCACCGGTGCGCGAGGCGTTCGACGGCAGTTCGCTCGTGACGGTCATGCACGGCGCCGCGCCCTGCCCACCCGAGATCAAGCGCCAGATGCTCGCGTGGTGGGGGCCGGTGGTGGCCGAGTACTACGGCGGCACCGAGGGTGGCTTCCTCACCATGATCTCCGGCGAGGAGTGGCTGGCGCGGCCGGGCAGCCTCGGCCGCGCGACCGGCATGGTCGACCTCTTCATCGTCGCGGAGGACGGGCACGAGTGCGTCGCCGGCGAGGCCGGGCAGATCTACTTCAAGAACAAGATGGGCTCGGACTTCGAGTACCACAAGGCCCCCGAGAAGACCGCGGCCGCTCACCGCGCGCCGGGCGTCGGCACGCTCGGCGACATCGGCTACCTCGACGACGATGGCTACCTGTTCATGAGCGACCGCAAGATCGACATGATCATCAGCGGCGGCGTCAACATCTACCCGGCCGAGATCGAGAGCGTCCTCGCCACCCACGACGCGGTCGCGGACGCCGCGGTGTTCGGCATCCCGGACGACGAGATGGGCGAGCAGGTCAAGGCGGCGGTCGAGCTCGTCGAAGGCGTCGAGCCGTCCGACGAGCTCGCCGCGGCGCTCATCGCGCACGTTCGCGCGCACCTCGCGGGCTACAAGGCCCCCAAGACCGTCGACTTCGAAGCGCACCTGCCGCGACACCCGACCGGCAAGCTCTACAAGCGGCTGCTGCGCGATCCCTACTGGGAGGGCAGCGGGCGCACCATCTGACCGGCTCGCCGCGGGCGAGGGCCCCGGTGCGCGGTCGGCAGATCGGTCCTCATCTCACCAGGGGGCTGCGCAGCCCTCGGCGAGATGAGGGTGGCGGTCGGCCCTGGAGGGTCTCCCGCGACGGGCGCAAGTTACCATAGGTACGAATGGGCGCGACGGGAATCGTGGGGCCGTCACTGCACGTCGAAGGGGGCGAACCCCTGCCACAGCACAGATGTCACGATGGCGACCACGGCGGTCCGGTCGATGTCGGGCTGGGTGATCCACCAGTCGGCGACCCCGTTGATCATCCCGATCACGCCGTGGCTGATGACCGGCGCCGGGCCCGCATCGAGGCCCACCGCCTCGAGGCGGATGACCATGCGGGCGGTGACCGCGTCGCCGAGCTGGTGCAGGAAGTCCTTCTGCTCGTGGACCCCGCCCGACGAGAGCTCCATGCGGGCCCGGCGCATCAGGAACTGGTAGACCGCGACGTCGTGCTCGATCAGGTCCAGCACGTGGTCGACCGTGCCGGCGATGAACGCCTCGAGCGGCAGCTGGTCGGTGATCAGCGCATCGATGTCGGCGAGGATCTCGCCGATGAACCAGTCGGCCACGGCCTGGTAGAGGCCTCGCTTCGACCCGAACACCCGGTACACCGCCGGCTTGGTGACCCCGGCGCGAGCGGCGATGGCCTCCATGCCCACGGCGGGGCCCGCCTCGCGGATGGACTCGACCGCGATGGCGAGGTAGCGCGCCCGCCGATCGGGACCGGGGTTGGGTTCGGGGGGGACCGGCAGATCCGGAGGTGGTGGGTCCACGCGCCCGCAGTGTACGGCGCGCCGGCGTGGCGCTGATCGATCGAGGCGGCCGCCCGTGACCGCCCGTGACCGCCCGGGTCCCATGATGGCCGACGCCATCGGCAAACCGGTCACAAGGTGGCCGGTTCTGTGGGGGAGGGTGATCGGCATGGCAGGCACCCCGATCACCCACACCATCCGACCGCTCGGCCCCTTCTCGCTCGCCGAGGCGGCGTTGCTCGGCTTCGGCCATCGTCACGTCGACCGGTGGGACGGGGTCATGCGCATGGCGTTCTGCCTCGACGACCTCGAGCACCAGGTCGGCGTCGAGGTCCGCCAGGACGAGGACGGCGACGTCCGGGTCACCGTGGTCGCGCCCGGTCCCGATGCGGAGGTCGACATCGACGCGACCATCGACCAGGTGGCGCGCATCCTCTCGCTGGACCACGACGGCCGCGGGTTCGCCGCCGTCGGCGACCGCGATCCGGTGATCGGCCACCTCCAGCGCCTGGCTCCCGGGCTGCGCCCCCCGCTGTTCCACTCGCCCTACGAGGCCGCCGCGTGGTCGATCATCAGCGCCCGCCGGCCCGCCCAGCAGATGCGCGAGGTGCGGCGGCGCCTCAGCGAACGGCACGGGGCATCCTTCGTGCTCGCCGGCGAGCCGGCGGCGGCGTTCCCGACGCCGGAGAGGTTGCTCACGGTGGACGAGGTCGCGGGCCTGACCCCCGAGAAGGTCGAGCGGCTCCACGGGGTCGCCCGCGCGGCGCTCGACGGTCGTCTCGACGTGGCGAGGCTCCGGGCCCTCGAGCCGGCCGACGCGATGGCCGAGCTGCAGGCGATCAAGGGCATCGGGCCCTTCTACAGCGCGCTGGTGGTCGTGCGGGCCGTCGGCTCGGCCGACGTGCTGGCCGACACCGAGCCGCGCCTGCTCGCCGCAGTCGGGCGCCTGTACGGCAAGCCGCGGCCGGTCAGCGGCGCCGAGCTCGCGGAGATCGCCGAGGCGTGGCGTCCGTTCCGCACGTGGGCGTGCGTGCTCGTGCGCGCGGCGGGCGAGCGCGTGCCGGCGTGACCAAGGCCTCGCGACCCTGGTGCACCGGGCCTCGATGACGTGAGACCACAGGGCGCCGGGACGCCGCGTCAGCGGCGGGGGTCGCCGGGCTCGCGGGTCGGGTCGCCGGGCTCGCGGGTCGGGTCGTCAGGCTCGCGAGTCGGGTCGTCGGGTGTCTCGGTCGGGTCGGCGGGGGGCTCGGCCGGGAGCACCCGGGTCCACGTGGGGAAGCTGATGTGCGCGGCGCCCAGCCGGTCCACGATGCGGCCCTTGGCCTGCAGCTGCTCGAGGCAGGGGCGAGCGACCTCGATGCTGCCGACCATCGCGATGTAGTCCGCCACGGTCACGAGCAGCGGTCCGCTCGTCGAGTCGGCGTCGCCCTCGCGCAGGAGCGCGTCCACCTCGAGGGTCGGGCGGCCCGGGTTGGTGCGGTCGACCGGCCAGCAGTGGTAGACGACTCCCTCGAACACCGACAGCGCACGGATCCGCATCGGCCCATCATCGTCGATCAGCCGGCGGCGGTCACCACCACGAGCTGCCCGCGCCGCCCTTGAACGGACCGACGACCTTGCTCGTGATCCAGCCGCCGTAGAACGAGCCCTCGTTGGGCTCCACCTGCTCGTCGCCCACGAAGCAGGCGTCGACGCGCTGGGGGTAGAACGCGAGGTGGTCGGCGATGGCGACGAAACCGGGGGTCGGGTGCGGGTAGCTCCACGCCGCATCGACCCGGACGTCAGCGCCGACGGTGATCGTCCAGTACCCGGCCTCGCCCTTCCACTCGCAGAACGAGCGGTTGGGGGAGCGGGTGAGCCTCGACTGGTCGATGTCGGCGGGCGGCAGGTAGTAGGCCGGGGGCTGGCTGGTCTCGAGCACCCGCCACCCCGCGGTCGTGTCGGCGATGGTCACGCCGCCGACGATCACGCGGAGCCGCTCGGGCACCCGCTCGAGGCGCGGCGGACGGGGATAGTCCCAGACCGATTCCTGACCGGGCCCGGGCTCGATGCGTGGGGGGCGTCGCATGTGAGCCAGCATGGGGGCCATGGACGCGAATGCCAACGTCGACCCGGAACCCGCCGATCCGGCGGATCCGGCTCGTCCGGTCGGCGACCAGGTCGCCGAGGACGCGGCCCGGTTGGCGGCGTACGCCGAGGCGTTGGCCGACGGACTCGAGGCGGCGATACCCGGTTGGGTCGAGCGCGGCGTCCTGGGCCGCTACCAGGCGTGGCTGTCCAGCGGGATGACCTCGGGCGCACCGCCGGCGGACCTGCGGGCCGACGCGCACCGTGCGGGCATCGCGGCGCAGGCTGATGTCGGGCCGCGGGTGCGTCGCCTCCTGCTCGCCGACATCGATGAGCAGCGCACCAACCCGCTGGCCATCGTGCGCGGGGCCGTGTCGTATCCCACCGACGTCCTGCGCCGCGCCGGTGTCCCCGCGGTCGTGCGCGACGCCCAGGCCGAGCAGCACTTCCCCGACGACGACTACGACCTCACGCCCGGCGCGTTCACCGATCTCGACCCGGCGCTGCACGAGCCGGGGCTGCTGTGGGGCGCGGCCAAGGCGCACGTGCACCTCCAGCGTCGCCGCGCCGAGGGCCGGCGATGAGCGGCCCGCCCGCCGCCGGTCCTGGCGCCGCTTCGAGTCCACCGCGCGTCGTCCTGGCGATCGTGACCGACCTGATGGATCGCTCGAAGGTCAGCGCCGCCGCCCAGGGCGCAGGCGTGGCGGTCACGTTCATCCCCGTCAGCCGGGTCGATCCGGCTGCTGCCGCGGACCTCGTGCTGGTGGACCTCTCCCGCCCGGGCGCGCTCGACGCCGCGGCCCTGCTCGCCACGGCCGGGCGGGTGGTGATCGCCTTCGGCTCGCACGTCGACACCGAGGTCCTGGCCGCTGCTCGTGCGGTGGGCTGTCACCAGGTGCTGGCCCGCTCGGTCTTCTTCGCCCGCCTCCCCGCCCTCCTCGGTGGCCCGTCCCCCGACGGCGAGATCGAGACCGACCCACCCGCTTAGCACGTCGCGGATTTGCTGCTGACGGGGAACTGTCGACAGTGTGTCGCTCATCTTGCGTACTCCGGAGCCCGCTGCAGCGAGCTCGTGCGGCCGGGTCAGGACCTGGCAGAGGGATGGGAACGATGCCGGAACTGTCCGCGGGCGACACTGCCTGGATGCTGATCGCCACCGCGTTGGTGCTGTTCATGACCCCGGGGCTGGCCTTCTTCTACGCGGGCATGGTCCGTGCCAAGAACGTGCTCGGCATGTTGATGCAGAACTTCTTCGCGATGGGCCTGCTGGGCGTGTTGTGGGCGGTGGTCGGGTTCACCCTCGCGTTCGGGAACTTCGGCGACGGCGGGTTGGTCGGCAACCTCGGCTGGCTCGGTCTCAAGGGCGTCGGCCCGACCACCACCATCCTCGGCCAGGGCCACCCGATCTCGCTCTCGCTGACGATCCCGTTCATCCTGTTCGCCACCTACCAGATGACCTTCGCCATCATCACGCCTGCCCTCATCACGGGCGCCACGGCCGACCGCTTCAAGTTCTCGGCCTACGCCACCTTCATCGGCGTGTGGCTGATCGTGGTCTACGCGCCCGTGGCCCACTGGGTGTTCGGCGGCGGGTGGCTGGCGCAGTTGGGTGCGCTCGACTTCGCCGGCGGCGCCGTCGTGCACATCAACGCGGGCGCCGCGGCCCTGGCGCTGTGCCTCCTGCTCGGCAAGCGGCGCGGCTGGCCGAAGGAGCTGATGCATCCCCACTCGCTGCCCTGGACGCTGATCGGCACCGGCATCTTGTGGTTCGGCTGGGCGGGCTTCAACGCCGGTTCGGCGTTGTCCGCCAACGGCGTCGCCGCCCAGGCGCTGTTCAACACGTTCATCGCGGCGTCGGCGGCGATGCTCGGGTGGCTCCTCGTCGAGCGGGTGAAGGACGGCAAGGCCACGACGTTGGGCGCCGCGTCCGGCGCCGTGGCGGGGCTGGTCGCCATCACGCCGTGCGCGGGCTACGTCAGCGGCATGTCGCCGATCCTCATCGGGTTCGTGACGGGCATCGTCTGCTTCCTCGCCATCTCGCTCAAGTACCGCTTCGGCTACGACGATTCGCTCGACGTCGTCGGTGTCCACCTCGTCGGCGGGCTGCTCGGATCGATCCTGCTCGGGCTGTTCGCCGACAAGACCGTGAACGCGGCCGGGGCGGACGGTCTGCTCTTCGGCGGGGGCGTCACGCTGCTCGGTCACCAGGCGATCGCATCGATCGCGGTGTTCATGTTCTCCTTCGTCGTGTCGCTGGCGTTGGCGAAGGTGTTGGATCTCACGATCGGGATCCGGGTGAGCCAGGATGACGAGCAAGAAGGGCTCGACCTGAGCCAGCACGCCGAGTCGGCCTATAGCGTCGGTTGACCCGGCGCACCGGACGCCCGGCGCATCGGAACCCGTTCGTTTCATCCCACTCGTCTCGCTGGAGAGAACCTGCATGAAGCTCATCACCGCGATCATCAAGCCCTTCAAGCTCGACGAGGTGAAGGAGTCGTTGAAGGAGGCCGGCGTCACCGGCCTCACCGTGTCCGAGGTCAAGGGCTTCGGTCGCCAGGGCGGCCACACCGAGCTCTACCGCGGCGCCGAGTACACGATTGACTTCATGCCGAAGGTGCGCCTCGAGATGGTCGTTCCCGATCGGCAGGAAGCCGAGCGGATCGTCAACGTGATCGCCGCGGCGGCCCGCACGGGCAAGATCGGGGACGGGAAGGTCTGGGTCAGCGAGGTCGAGTGGCTGGTGCGCATCCGCACCGGCGAGATGAACGACGACGCCATCTGAGGTCGCCCCCAATCTGAACGTTGTCTGATGCGGCGTGTTGCCGGGTGTCCAGCCCGTGGCCGGGACCTGCTAACAATCACCTATGCCGCCCCCCCTCGACCGTGAGGCCCTCATCGGGGATCCGTCGCTGTCGGGCATGTCCTTCTGCCGGGCCTACAGCGACGCCGTCGACCAGTGGATCGCCGCGCTCTTCGAGCACGCCGGGGCCCCGAGTGGGGTCGCCCTGGTGGCGGTCGGTGGCTACGGCCGCGCCGAGCTCTCGCCGCAGAGCGACATCGACCTGCTGCTCCTGCACGAGCCCAAGCAGGACGTCAGCGAGGTCGCCGACCAGATCTGGTACCCGATCTGGGACGCGAACCTGAAGCTGGGCCACGCCGTGCGGACCGTCAAGGACGCGCTGCGGCTGGCGTCGGAGGACCTCGACACGGCGACCGCGATGTTGACGGTGCGCCACCTGGCGGGCGACCGCGACCTCACCGACGACCTCGAGGCGAAGGCGGCCGCGTTGTGGCGCAAGCGGGCCAAGCGCTGGCTCGCCGAGATCGACCGGCGGGTCGTCGAGCGGCAGGCGTCGTCGGGCGAGGTCGCGTTCCTGCTCGAGCCCGACCTCAAGGAGGGTCGCGGTGAGTTGCGCGACGTGCACGCGATCCACTGGGCCGAGCGAGCCGAGTCCGTCATGCTCCCCGGCGACGACACCGCCCTCGATGCGGCGTACCACGTGCTGCTCTCCGCTCGGGTCGAGCTGCACCGCCGCACCGGGCGGGCGGGTGATCGGCTCTTGCTCCAGGAACAAGACGCCGTCGCCGACGCGCTCGGTTACACCGACGCCAAAGAGCTGATGCACGCGGTGTCGGCCGCGGCCAGATCGATCTCGTGGATGAGCGACGAGGTGTGGGCGCGCATCGGCTCGTCGTTGCAGGGGCCGACCCAGACGCGGTTGCGTCGCGACAAGGCGCTCGCCGCCGGTGTGGTGCTGCGCGAGGGCACGGTCCAGATCACCGCGGACGCCGACCCGGTGGCGGATCCCTTGCTCGCCCTGCGCGCCGCGGTGGCCGCCGCGGCGGAGGACACTCGCATCGAGCGGCTCTCCCTGGACCGCCTCGCCGCCGCCGGCCTGCCCGATCCGTTCCCGTGGTCGGCCGAGGCCCGGCAGCTGTTCGCCGATCTGTTCTTCGCCGGGCCCGGCGCGATCAAGGTGATCGAAGCGCTGGACCAGCGCGGCCTGTGGGTGCAGCTGCTGCCCGAGTGGGAGCCGGTGCGCTCGCGCCCCCAGCGCAACGCGTACCACACCTACACCGTGGATCGGCACCTCTGCGAGGCCGCCGTGAACGCGTCGGCCCTCGTGGACCGGGTCGATCGGCCCGACCTGCTGGTGGTCGGCACGCTGTTGCACGACATCGGCAAGGGCTACCCCGGCGACCACGTCGAGGTCGGCATCGAGGTCATCGCCCGCATCGGCGCCCGCATGGGGTTCACGCCCGACGACATCGAGGTGATGCAGGCGATGGTGCGCCACCACCTCCTGCTGCCCGACATCGCGACCCGGCGGGACATCACCGACGAGGGCACCATCGAGATGGTGGCGGAGGCCGTCGGCAACGAACGCACCCTGCGCCTGCTGGCGGCGCTGACCGAGGCCGACTCGCTCGCCACCGGGCCCGCGGCGTGGAACAACTGGAAGGCGGGCCTTGTCCGCGAGTTGGTCGAGCGCACTGCGGTGCACCTCGGCGGGGGCGCGCTCGCCGACGTGACCTTCGAGACGTTCCCGACCGACGAGCAGCTGGCCCGCATGGCCGAGGGCGAGCAGGTGATCGACTGTCGCGACAACCGCCTGGTTGTGATCTCGCCCGACCGCCCCGGCCTGTTCTCGCGCGTGGCCGGGGTGCTGGCGCTGTGCGGCCTCGACGTGCTCGACGCCGCCGCGTACACGAACGACAAGGGGATGGCGCTCGAGATGTTCCACGTGGAGAGCACCGCCTCGCCGGTCATCTCGTGGGGTCGGGTGGTGCGCGACCTCGAGCTGGCCCTGACCGGTCGGCTGGCGCTGGCCGCGCGGCTCGAGGAGCGCGCTCGCGTGTACGACCGTCCCCGGGTGCTGCCCCACGGTCCGGTGGCTCCCCGAATCGAGTTCGATACCGAGCTGTCGCGCCACGCCACCGTGGTCGAGGTCCACTCGCCCGACGCGATCGGGGTGCTCTACCGCATCACCCGCGCCATCGCCGAGCTCGAGTTGGACATCCGCTCGGCCAAGGTCCAGACCCTCGGCCACGAGGGCGTCGACTCGTTCTACGTGCGCGATCAGCAGGGCGCGAAGCCCACGGATCCGGCGTTGCTCAAGGAGCTCGAGCGCGCCATCCTCCACGCCCTCAACGCCTGAGGGGCCGCAACCTCAGGTCTGCTGGTCGAACACGTCCGGTCCGAAGCAGGCGAGGCCGGGCTGGCCCGCCATGCCGAGCAGGTCGAGACCGAAGATCTTCTCGGTCGAGCACAGCAGGGCGTAGTGGTTGTACGGCGTGTCCGACGTGGTGCCCGGCTTCACGAACGGGGACACGACGACGGCGCCGACCCGCCCGCCACCGGGACCGGAGATGCCGGGCTTGTCCGTGTTGGGCCCGGGCAGCTCACCGCAGCACGACGTCGAGTCGGCGCCGGCGCCGATCAGCTCGGCCTCGTCGAAGGTCACGATCAGCATGCCGCCGTCCTTGAACGCCGGCGAGTCCGTGATCTTGGGCACCCACTCGGCGAGGAACGCGTCGGCCGAGGTGAGCCCGCCGGGCTGGCCATCGACGCAGGGTTCGTCGTGGCCGTCGTGGCAGAGCGTCGGCGTGATGTACGCGTAGTTCGGGGTGGCTGCCGCGCTGGCGAGGTCGGCCGACAGCGCATCGAGCGCCACGACGTTGGTCTGGCAGCTCGGCGAATCGATGATGGAGTGGAAGTACACGAACGGGTTGTGGCGGGTGGCGTACTGATCGCCGGCCCGGGCGAACATGGTCGCGTCGGCCTGGCCGATCTCGGGGTGGCGGCAGGTCTTGGGCGCGGCCGGGTCGTTGGCCATGTCCTCCATGTAGCCCTTCCACGTGAGGCCCTTGGCCTGCAGTTGGTCCGCGATGGTCTTCACCGACGCCGGGTACACGCAGCCCTTGCCCACGGCCTGGTCCGGCGCGGCGGTGCCGGTCATCTCGAAGTCGACGTACTTCACGCAGTCGCCCTGCGTGTTCGGGTTGGGGGCCTGGCCGCTGATCTGGGCCAGGTAGTTGTCGAGGCTGGCGTGGCCGATGCCGTAGTACTGGGTGAGCAGCTTGCCCTGGGGCAGGAGCGTCTTGTTCAGGTACACCGCCTTGGACGATGCGCCGAAGGTGGCGTCGTAGGACTCGTTCTCCAGGTTGATGATGAACACGTGCTTCACCCCGCTCGCCGCGAGCCCGGTGCCCGTGGTCGAGCCCGGGGTCGAGCCCGCCGGCGTCCCCCCGGCCGTGCTCCCTGGCGGGGTCGAGGTCCCGTCCGCGCCGGTGGTGCTGCTGGTGTTCGTGGACGAGCACCCCATGAGCACCAACGCGACGGCGACCAGGCCGACGAACGGCGCGGTTCTCGCGGATCTCGACGACACGGCGTGGTGCACGTTTCCCCCCAGGGCGTAGGTGCCGGCGTTCCCCAGTCCGGCGACGGATCGGCAGCGTAGTCGTGGCGGTTGGCGCGTCGCGCCCGCGGGCGTGCCGGCGGGTCAGGCGTCGCCGGCGAAGGGCGCGTGGCGGGGCCAGGGCCGGGCCTGTTCGGCGAGACGCGCGAGGCGTAGCACCTGGTCGTCCGCATGGCGCCGGCCCATGATCTGCAGCCCCACGGGCAGACCGTCGGAGGCGAGACCCGCCGGCACCGAGCACGCCGGGTTCCAGCACAGGTTCGCGAGCATCGCGAACGGCACGCTCATGGCGGCCGCCGCGGGACCGAAGCGCTCGGTCAGGTCCTCACCGGCGATGGTGGTGGGGGAGGGACCCTCGGCGGCGAATGCGGTGATCGCCGTCATCGGGGTGAGCAGGACGTCGATGTCGCGGAAGATGGCGGCGCAGTCCGCTTCGAGCTGCAAGCGTCGGCGCAACCCGCTGACGATCGTGCGGAGCGGCCGGTCGTGGGACCCTTCGAGGCTGCTCTTCACATACGGGGTCAGATCCTCGAGCCGATCGGGGTAGTGCTGCTTCTCCTGGATCTCGAGCCACAGCGTGACCGACCCGGCGTTGAGCCACGTGATGACGGGATCGGTCAGGTGCACGTCGTAGTCGATCAAGGTCGTGCCTGCGGCGGCGGCGAGCATCTCGGCTGCGGCTCGCGTGAGCTCGGCCACCTCGGGGTCCACGACCGCGAAGCCCAGATCGACCGACCAGCCGATCCGCAGGCCGGATACATCGAGCGTCTCGATCGCCTGCTCGTAGGACACCCCGGCGGGGGGCAGGGTGGCCTTGTCGGTGTCGTCCGGGCCGGCCGTGATGTCGAGGTGGCGGGCGGCGTCCGCGACGGTGGTGGCCTCGATGCCGTACACCGCGGTCTGGCTGGGATCCGCCGTGGGGCTCGGGATGCGGCCGTAGCTCGGCTTCAGGCCGACGAGCCCGCTGAAGGCGGCGGGCGTGCGCGTGGAGCCGCCGCCGTCGCTGGCGGTGCTGAACGGGATCATCCCCGCGGCGACCGCGGCGGCGGACCCACCACTGGACCCGCCCGATGTGCGGGTCGGGTCCCACGGGTTGCGCGTCGTGCCCCAGGCGAGCGTGCGGGTGAACTGGAGCGTGCCGAACTCGGGCGCCGCGGTCTTGCCCACCGGGATGGCGCCCGCGGCGCGCAGGCGCGCCACGTGGATCGAGTCGTGGTCGGCCGGAGCCTGGTCCTTGTAGAGCAGCGAGCCGTGCGAGGTCGGCATGCCCTCGCAGTCCTCGAGGTCCTTGACCCCGAAGGGCACGCCGGCCAGCGGGCCGAGCTCGTCGGCCCGACCGGCCGCGACGACCTCGTCCACGGCGGCGGCCGCCCGTCGGGCCGAGGCGACGTCGGTGTGCACGAACGCGTTGAGCTCGTCGTTGTGCGCCTCGATCTCCGCGATGCACCGTTCGAGCAGCGCGCTGGCGGTGTAGGTGCCGAAGCGGATCGCGGCGGCCGCCTCGACCGCCGACGGCATCGGTCCGCGGTACTCGTCCCCCGTGTCGCCTTCCATGGCGTCCCCCGTCATCATCATCCCCCATCGTCGTGGCTCTCTGGTCGGAGTGGCGTCGACCCGCCCAGACCTCCTGCATACGTGTGCAGACCTCCAGCAGACCTCCCGGAGACGTGTTCAGACCCGCCCGTCCTGCCACGGCGGGGTGCGAGGTCGGTCGTACAGGACATCGACGACCTCGCCTCGGATGGCCCGGAACGCGAGATCACCCCAGTGGTCGGCGCCGGCGATCGCCTCAGGGAGCGCGTCCTGGGCGAACCAGCCGACGTCGTTGCACTCGAGGGGATGCGCCTTGAGCGATCCGCCCGTGGCGCGGCACAAGAACACCAGCGAGTACAGCGGGATCGGCGTGAACCCGAGGCGCAGGCCGTCGAGCACCGCGATGAGCTGCACCACCTCGCACTCGATGCCGGTCTCCTCGTGCACCTCCTTCACCGCGACCTCCGACGCCGAGTAGCCGACGTCCGCCCAGCCTGTGGGATAGAGCCAGATGCCCGAATCAGAGCGTTGCACGAGCAGGATCTCGCCGGCGTCGTTGCCCACCACGGCGCCGACGGCGACCTTGGGCGTCTGGTACCCGGCGACGCCCGAACCGACCGACTTCATCCAGCCGTCGACGAGCTCGCCGACCTCGTAGGGACTGCCGGCGGCGTGGCGGATGTCGGCTGCGACGGCGAGCACCTCTTCGAACCGCTCCCGCTCGTACTGGCTCTCGGTGAACCCGAGCCCGGTGCGGGCGATGCCGGCGAGCGCTTCGCTCCAGCGGATCAGGTCCTGGTTGGTGGGGGCGGGACGTTCCTGGGGAGCAGGCACGGCGCTGACGTTACCAAGCTGACCGACGAGGATGGCCGGTCGGGTCGTCGCGGGACGTCGCGGGCGACGGGTGCCCGCGTCAACCGATGGCCGCGCTGGCGCGTATCTCCCGATGTGGAGCAGGCCGACAGGCCCGCCGGCCCGGAGGGGGACGATGAACCGTCGTCGTGGAGCGCTCGTGGTGGTACTGGTCCTCGCGGCCGTCGCGCTCGCCGCGGGCTGCGTGTACGACCAAGGGGTGCTCCCGGGTGACAGCTCCTCGTCGGCGCAGGGCATCAACGCCGGTGGCGAGATCGTCGGATGGTCGTCGACCGATGCGCCGGCGTTCTCGGCGTTCCGGAAGGACTCCGGAGGATCGCTCGTGAAGCTGCCGACGATGGCGGGTGACACCCAGGCCCAGGCCTGGGGGGTCAACGATGCCGGAAGCGTCGTGGGTACTTCGTGGAGCGACACGCACGCGAGCCCGGTGGTGTGGGACGGCGCTGGGTGGTGCACGCCGTGCCCGCTCCGCAGGGACAGGGAAGGGCGATCAACCAGGGGGGCGACGTCGTGGGCGACCTGCCGCAGGACAACGCGGCGCACGAGACCCACAACCGGTCCTTCCTCTGGAAAGCCGGAGCAACCTCGGTTTCGGTGCTCGTGCTCCCCCCCGGCACCACCGATTCGGAGGTGTTCGCGGTGAACGCCACGGACGAGATCGTCGGCAGTGCGTACGAACCCGGTGTGGGGTACCAGGGTGTGGTCTGGCAGGGGACGAGTGGGACCTATGCGTTGTTGGGCTACTCGAGCCCGTTGGGGATCAACGACGCGGGCACGGTGGTCGGTGCCGTCGGCGCCCAAGCGGTGATGTGGCCGGCAGGGCAGACCACGCCACGGCCGATCCCGGGGCTGTCCACGACGATGCAGTCGGGGGCGAACGCCATCAACAACGATGGCATCGTGGTCGGTTTCGGAACAGTGGTCAGCGGGTCGACGATCTCCACGACGTCCACCACGCCCACGGCCGGAGCCACGACGACGACAGCCCTCGGCCTCCCCCCGACGACTCTTCCCGCGACCACGACCACCACCATCGGCACGACCGGGCAGCAGCACGCGTTCGCGTGGAACCCCGTCAGCGGGGCGACGACCGACCTCGGTGCGCGTGGCTCAGGGGCATCGACCGCCTTGGCGATCAACGCCTACGGCGACGTCGCGGGCTACAGCGGGGGGCACGCCGTGACCTTCAGTCGCGTCGCCTGAGGGCGCGCCGGCTTCAGTCGCGGTGGTCGCGCAGGAAGCGTTCGACTTCCTGGACCAACGCATCGGGATCGTCGAGCAGCGCGTCGAAGCCGGCCCGGCCGTCCTCGGACGTGTCGAAGGCGTGCTCGAGCTGGCGCACGTAGTCGCGGCTCTCTTCGTCGGCTTCGACGAGCTCGCTGATGTGCTCCTCGTACGCCGCGGTCTCCGCGGTCAGGTCGCCGACGCTGACCGAGGTCTCGAGCAGCGCCGCCGAGCGCTCGACCAGCGCCATCGCCGCCTTGGGCGAGGGCGCTGAGGGCACGTAGGTGGGCACCGCCGCCCACAGCGAGGCAGAGGGCAGACCGGCGTCCGCGCAGGCGGCGTGCAACACCCCGACGATGCCGGTGGGGCCTTCGTAGCGAGACGGCACCAAGCCCAGATCCTCGGTGACCTCGTCGTCATACGCCGTGCCGTACACCGGCGTCGGTCGCGTGTGGGGCACCTCGGTGAGCAGGGCGCCGACAGTGACCACGAGCCGGACGCCGAGCTGCTGGGCGAGGCCGACGATCTGTTCGCAGAAGGTGCGCCACCGCAGTTGGGGTTCGGTGCCGACGAGGGTGATGACGTCGAGGCCCGATTGCACGGTCGCCCGGGCCATGATGTTCTCCGGCCACACGATCTCGCGATGGCCCTGCTCGTTGAAGCGCACGTGGGGCCGGGTGGTCGTGAAGTCGTAGAACACCTCGGGGTCGATCGAGGCGAACGCCCGGGCGTCCCACTCGCGGGCCAGGTGCCGGACCGCGGTGGTGGCCGCATCGCCCGCATCGTTCCATCCCTCGAACGCGATGACGAACACCGGCTCGGACAGTGTGGGGCGCTCCGTCCACCGGAGGTGCTCGAGGGTGGAAGCGGGGCGATCCGCGTCGGGGGCCGGGGGGTCGGCGGGCGACATCTGGCCCACGGTAGCGGCTGGCGCCGGAAAGGGGAACGAGGGTCCGCCGCGCTGGTCCTGGCGGCCACGGCGTCACCGTGGGGTCGGCTGGTCAGCGTCGGCGCCGGCGAAGCAGCCACACGACCAGCCCGACCTTGAGCAGCCCGATGCCCACGATGGCCCCGACGGTCAACCGACGCCGACGGCGATCGGTGGCCTCCAGCCGGTCGCTGAGCTCGACCCGCTCGCCCTCGATCGGGCGTGGCGTGGTGGCCAGCTCGGCGAACGCCTCGCGCAACACGTCCTCGGTGCTCATCGGGGCAGGGCTCCCATCAAGATGGTCATGGCGGCCATGCCGCGACTGATGTGGGTGCGGACCGAACCGATGGAGATGCCGAGCGTCGCCGCGATCTCGGACTCGGTGAGGCCCTGGTAGTACCGGAGCACGAGGCACTCGCGCTGGCGAGCCGGTAGGTGCCGCAACTGGGCGACGACCTCGTTGCTCGTCTCGGTGCGCAGCGCGCCTTCCTCGGCCGACGCCGCGTTCGGCGGCAGACTCGGTCGGTGGCGCTGGGCGACCGACAGGCGCCGGCCCCGGCCACGGGCCAGGTTGGCGACCGTCGAGCGCAGGTAGGCCGGCACCTTGTCGGGTTCGCGGATGCGCCGCCACGACCGGTACAGCCGGACGAAGGCCTCCTGCACGAGATCCTCGGCCATGCTGTCCTCCGGCGCGACGAGCGCGGCGAACCGGACCAGCGCGTCGTGATGGGTGTCGTAGAGCTCGACGACCTGTTCATGGGTGAGCGAGCCGCGCCGGAAGGCGAGCGCGTCGACCAGACCGCTGGCGGCGGGGCCGACCCCGGGTCGACCGAAGGTGTCGGCGTTGACGCGCACGGTCTCGGGGAACGAGGGGCGGGGCGCGTCGATCGGCACCACGATGGCGGCGGGGAACGTCGGGTTCGGGTCGGACGTGGTCACGGTCGAGCACTCGGCGGAGGCGACGCGCCGGTCGAGGGTGAGGACCGGCGCGGTGGGCCGCGCCCCAGGAGGGTAGCGGTGATGGTTGGGGGCGGTTGCCGGCCCGGCACTACCGTGTGGCCATGGGCGAGGTCGAGGTCAGCGAAGCCACCGAGGTCACCCGCGAGCTGGTCGAGGCGTTCGGACGCCTCATCCCCCAGCTGTCGTCGTCGAACCCGCCGCCGAGCGAGGAGGACCTCAAGGCGATCGTCGGATCGCGGGCATCGGTCCTGCTGATCGCGCGCGATCCCGACCGTGACGATCAGATCGTCGGCAGCCTGACGCTCGTGCTCTTCCGGATCACGACCGGCATCCGCGCCTGGATCGAAGACGTCGTGGTCGACGGTGACGCCCGCGGTCGCGGGGTCGGCGAGGCGCTCAACCGATTCGCCCTCGAGCGCGCCCGCCAGGCCGGGGCGAAGACCGTGGACCTGACCTCTCGCCCTTCGCGCGAGGCGGCGAACCGGCTCTACCAGCGCATCGGCTTCGAGCCCCGCAGCACCAACGTGTACCGCTACGACCTCACCTGAGTCGTCGATCGCGACGTGCTCGCGGTTTCCGCCGCGCAGAAGGGCGTCGTTCGTCGCGACGGCGATTGGGTAGGCGCGAGCGTCCAACCCTGCTCGTGCTGGCCGCCGATGCTCACGATGCGGCTGCCGGACCACACGGCGGTGGCCCCGAAGGAGAAGAGCCCGGCACCCTTGCGGACCGCGAAGGTGTTCGACCGAGGGTCGTAGGAGGCAGCGCCGTTTCCGCCGACCACGATCTGGTCTCCGGTCCACACGCCGAACGGTCCATAGGACCTCGGTTCGATGGTGACGAGCACCTCGCCGCCGATGGCGGTGCGCTGGTCCTCGGCCCACGTCCCCTCGCGCCAGGCGATGGCCAGCAACGGCTCGTTGAGTCCGGTGCGCGTCACCGCCCGCACCTCGCCGTCGACCTCCACCGCGGTCATCCAGTCAGCCTCGCGTGGTCCGGTGGCGAGATCCCAGGTCCGCTGCGTCGGGTCGAAACGTCCGACCGCCCAGGGCTGGCTGCCGCGGACGGCCGGG
>JBBQHT010000058.1:0-20551 GCA_038324235.1 Acidimicrobiales bacterium | reverse complement strand
GCGCCCTGGCCCTGCAACCACTCCCGCAGCCACCGCTCGTGCAGCCCGGTGCGGTCCGCGAGTCCCTGCGCCGTGAGGGGCCCGGCATCGCGCATCGCCCGGTACAGCCCCAGGCGATCGCCGAGGTGGATCAGCAGCGAGACCATCTCGCCCTGCTTGTAGGTCCACACCTGAAAGGCGAAGAGACCGATCTCTTCGTCGGTTGGCTGCACGGCGTCGGTCATGGCCCGATACTGCCAGCTCGACGCGAGACCGGCTCGAGCAGGCCAGAATTTGGCCATGCCGGTAGATGTGCCGGCTGTTTGCGCTCGGCCAGCGGCTAGAGGCGCCGGCTAGGCGAGAGCTCAGCCGGTCCTCAGGTCATGGCGCGTTCCAGCCGAGGTTGCGCGCGATCTGCTCCAACGTGAACACGGTGGTGCGGTAGTCGGCCATGTCGACGCCCGCCATGGTCTGCTCGCGGTCGGCCTGAACGATCACGGTGACGACATCCAGCTCGGTCGCCCCATCTGGACTCAGCGAGCAACGCGGACCGTCGAATGTCACCCACCCACGGTCGACCAGGTCCACGACGATGGGTGCGGCGGTGGGTTCGTCGTCGTCGAGGAACGGTCGGACTCGATCGTCGATCTCGGCGATCGTCGCCGTGCCATCACGGCGGAGGGTGTTGAGCACCTGCCAGTGACGCCGACTGAGGCGGTGGGTGGACAGCGCGACGTCGAACCCCTCGTCGATGAGGCGGTCGACCAGCTTCAGCCAGAAGCCGATCGGGCGGTGCTCAACCAAACGTTTGGTGGTGGCCATGCCGCGATACTACATGTTATTCGACATGTATCTGTAGAGTGCCACGTGTGGCCGAGCAGACGAACGTCGAAGACATCGAACAGGCGCTGGTTCACATGCGCCGCAGCATGTCCAGACGCAGCCTGCAACGGCGCGGGGACCCACACGCCACGCCTGTCTCGGGCGCGCTGTTCGCGACCCTCGACGCGCTGGAGGACACTCCGCTGGGCGTCACCGAGATCGCCGACGCGATCGGGGTCGACCAACCGCGGGCGAGCAAGCTCGTTGCCCGCGCGGAGGCCGAGCAGCTGGTCCATCGGGTTGCTCACGAGACGGATGCTCGCCGCCACGAGCTCCACCTCACCCGGGCCGGGCAGCGGGTGATCGCCGCTGGACATGCCACCCGACGCGCTGCCGTCGAGCGCGCCCTCGAGGGATTCAGCGACCGAGATGCGGCCAACCTCGCCCGGTTGCTGACCGCGTTCGTCGATCAGTGGTGACCAACGGTCGGCACGATGATCCACCACAAGGTCCGCACGGGCTCTAGCCGGTGATGACAGCTTGGATGATGTCGACGCGGGCGGCACGGCGGGCGGGGTTGACGGCGGCGACGATCCCCGCGCCGATGGCGAGAGCCGCGATCAGGCCCAATTGGCCGGCACGGATGTCGAGGGTGATGATGCCCGGGGGGGCGCAGCGCGACGGTGACGGCGATGCCGATCCCAACGCCTGGAACACGTAGCCGATGAGGTCGCGCCGCAGGACCGTCAACTCGTCGTCGTTCAGGTCGGGAAGTTCCCGATCGCCGACCCAGGTCGGGGCTTGCCGCCCGCGAGTATCGGACGACCCTCACCGCCACCGGTAGGGACTAGGACCCAACGGTCAGCGAGAACCGATAGGCTCCGTGAGAACGGCCCCCCGTCCACGGGTAGGCCCCGACTTCGTCGCTCGAGACCCCGGTGACCCGAACGCCAGGCATTGGGGCAACCATGAGCGATCGCGATCTCACGATGTCGTCGAGTCTGCTGGCCGAAGCTGCGATGAGCGCCTGCGCTGATCACGCCGCGAACGGAGCGTGAGATGGGCCTCCGCACGGCCCCTCTCACGTCGCTCGGCGACGAGTTCGCCTGGTCGCTGCTCGACGCCGGCCCGGACGCGACGCTCATCGTCGCCGATAGCGGCGAGATCGTCTTCGCCAACGACCGCACCGCCGAGTTGTTCGGTTGTGCCCTGACCGACCTGTTGGGCAAGGTCGTCGAGGACCTGTTGCCCGAAGCCTCGCAGGCCGTGCACCGGGCCCACCGCACTCGGTATCGCGCCGAGCCGACCGCTCGATCGATCGGCGAAGGGCTCGACCTGGAGGCTCGCCGACCTGACGGTTCAGCGTTCCCCGTCGAGATCGCCTTGAGCCCCGTCCACCTCGGCGACGACGTGTTCACGGTCGCCGTGGTGCGAGAGACGACCGACCGGCTGCACGCCGAGGAGCACCTCCATCGCGTGCTCGGCACGCTCGATGCGAGCGACGACGGCGTGTTCATCTTCGATACCACCACCTTGCTGTACTCGTTCGTGAACGACGGCGCCGTGCGGCTCGTCGGTTACGGGCGGGACGAGCTGTTGACCATGGGTCCACTGCACCTGAGCCCCCACGGGACCGAGGCCGACTACCGCGGCATCATCGCTGACCTGCTCGAGCGTCCCTCGATGCCGGTGGTCCGGCAGGCGGCCTTGATGCGCAAGGACGGTGTCGAGGTGGCGGTGGAGAAGACCTACCAGTCTGCCCCCGCGGCCAGGGACGGCACGCACTGGGTGATCACGCTGTCCCGAGACATCACCGAACGCCTCGCGACCGAGGCCCGGCTGCGCGTGAGCCACGAGGCGCTGCAAGAGGCCGAACAGGTCGTCGCGATCGCGAACGATCGTGAACGCATCGCCCGTGACCTTCACGACACGGTGATCCAGCGCCTGTTCGGCGAGGGCCTGCACCTCCAGGCCGCGATGGGAGGAGCGGACCCACCGATGCAGGCCCGGTTGCAGTCGACCATCGACGGACTCGATCAGACGATCAGGGATCTGCGCATGACCATCTTCTCGCTCCAAGGGGCCGGTTCCGCTCCCGGCGGGCTCCGGGGACGCCTGCTCGAGGCGGTCACCGCTGCGGCCGAGGGCTTGGGCTTCGACCCGCGCCTCCAGTTCGACGGTCCGATCGAGACGATCGACGACCACATCGCGGACCAGCTCCTGCCGGTGCTCCGCGAGTCGCTCTCGAACATCACCAGGCACGCCCACGCCCATCACGTGCGGGTCGTCGTGGCGGTGGATCACCACGTGACGATGACCGTCACCGACGACGGCGTCGGCGGCATTGCCCACGGGGTCCTCGGCGGCCGAGGCCTCAAGAACCTGGCGGACCGGGCGACCGGCCTCGACGGGACGTGCACGCTCAACGCGCCCGACGCCGGCGGCTCCCAGCTCACCTGGCGCGTCCCGGTCGGCGCGGTCACCCCGGTCGGCACGCGAGCCACCGCCGGCCAGGCCCTGCCCACCAACGTGGCTTCGTGAACCACGCTCATGGGATCGAACTCGACACGATCGTGCCTGGGGCCGGGCCCGGCGCCGCCGACGCGGCCGGGAGCTGAGATGGACCCAGGCCGGCTGGCGATGCTGCTCCGCGACCTCGAAGACGACCGTCGGGCCGGACGCGGCGCCGGCAGCCGGCTGTGCGACACCTGTGTCGAGGTGCTCGAGGTGTCTGGCGCCGGGATCATGTTGATGATCGACGGTGAGCACCGCGGGACCTTCGGCGTGTCGAACGCAACGATCGGGGTGGTCGAGGAGCTTCAGTTCACCCTCGGCGAAGGGCCCTGCATCGACGCTTACAACACCGAGCAGCCGGTGTTCGAACCGGACCTCGTCGAACCGAGCATCAATCGGTGGCCGGCGTTCTCGGGACCGGCGGTCGAGGCCGGCGTCCGGGCGGTCTTCGGCTTTCCGATCTCGAGCAACACGTCTCCTCTGGGCGCGCTCGACATCTATCTCGACCGGCCTGGAGACCTGCATGCGGACCAGGTCACCGACGCGATCGCGCTCGCCGCGGTCATCGGAACCACCGTGCTCGCCCTCCAGGCCCATGCGCTCCCCGGCACGTTGGCCCCCGAGATCGATTCCAGCTTCGAACATCGCGCCGTGGTCCACCAAGCTACGGGCATGGTCTCCGCCCAGCTCCGCATCAGCGTCGCCGCCGCCCTCGACCGCATACGGGCCCACGCCTACACTCAAAGCCGACCGATCAACGACGTCGCCCGGGACATCGTGGACCGCCGGCTCCTGCTCGATTGAGAGCGCCCGACCCCCTTCCGACCGAGCAGAAGCTCGCCCCTCGGATGCACTTTGGAGCCATTGTGATGAACCGAGAGACGTTGCTCACCGAGACCTTCGTGACATTGGCCGACACCATGGTCAGCGACTTCGATGTCGTCGACTTCTTGTCGATGCTGTCGGGCCGGTGCATCGACCTGTTCGGCGCCGGTGACGCCGGGCTGATGATCGCGGACGCGGACGGGCACATGCACCTCGCGGCGTCATCGAGCCACCAGATGCAACTGCTCGAGCTCCTCGAGCTCCAGTACGACGAAGGACCCTGCCCCGACGCCTACCGCACGGGTCGTCCGGTGCTCTGTGACGACATGCGCGACGCCACCGAGCGCTGGCCCACGTTCGCGCCCGCCGCCCTGACCGCCGGGTTCCGCTCGGCCCACGCGCTGCCGATGCGCTTGCGCGACGACATCATCGGGGCCCTGAACCTCATCCGCACGACGCCCGGACCCCTGCCCGCGGACGATGTCATCGTCGCGCAGGCCCTCGCCGATGTCGCCACCATCGGCATCCTGCATCACCGCGCCGCCCAGGAATCCAAGCTCCTCACCGAACAACTGCAATACGCGCTCAGCAGCCGGGTCCGCATCGAGCAGGCCAAGGGCGTCGTCGCCCAGCAACTGAAGGTCGACATGGACCAGGCCTTCAACTCCCTGCGCACCTACAGCCGGCGCCACAACCAGCGACTCGTCGACACCGCGCAGGCGATCCTCGACGGGTCACTCGACGCCGGGACGTTGCTGGCCGGTTGATGCCACCAACCTCGGCGCCGCGGAGGCCACGATCCCCGCCGCGTTGACCATGAGGTGGCGGCACGGCAGACCTGGGCCGGGTCCTCAGCGACGACCACGGGAGATGGAGATCGCCACCTTGCCGCGGACGCGCCCGGACTCGAGTTGGCGGAGGGCATCGGGCACCTGCGCCAGCGGATACGTCGTGTCGATGCTCGGGATGACGGCCCCCGACTCGAGGTAGGGGACGAGCCGTTCGAGATCGGCACCACGCTCCTTCGTCATGTGCATCGCCAGCCGGGGACGGACGAACAGCGACACGAGGGGGGCCCGCAACTGCCGACCGAAGCCGCCCGCCCAGTGGCCCTTTGACTCGCCGCCGACGATGACGAGGGTGCCCTCGGGGGCGAGGGCCCGCCGCAGGCGACCCAACCGCGAGTTCCCCCCGGTGTCGAGGATCAGGTCGTACGCCTGGGTGCCGTCGGCGAAGTCGTCCTGGGTGTAGTCGAGGACGTGGTCCGCACCCAGCGAGCGAACGAGCTCGACCTTGGCCGTACTGCACACGCCGGTCACGTCGGCGCCGAGGGCCTTGGCGAGCTGCACGGCGTAGGTGCCGACGCCACCCGACGCGCCGATGACGAGGACCGTGGCGCCGGGCTCGAGGCGACCGGTGTCGAGCAAGCTCTGGAGGGCGGTGATGCCCGAGATCGGGACGACGGCGGCCTGTTCGAAGGTGAGGTTCGCCGGCTTGCGGGCGAGCTTGTCCTCGCGGGCTGCCGCGAGCTCGGCGAAGCTGCCGCGGCTGATGCCGAACACCTCGTCGCCCACGGCGAACCTCGTGACCGCCGCGCCAACCTCCACGACCGTGCCGGCCACGTCGACGCCCAGCACCTGGTTCTTGGGCCGCCGGAACCCGAAGCCCATGATCCGCATCAGGTAGGGCCGGCCGGTCATGAGGTGCCAGGTACCCCGATCGACGCCGGCCGCGTGCACCTGGATGAGGACCTCGTCCGCCCCGATGACGGGCCGATCGATGACCTCGACGTGCAACGCGTCAGCCGAGCCGTAGGCGTGCTGGACAAGGGCGGTCATCACCGTCGATGAGGGTGCTGCGGTCCGGGTGGCCTGGTCGGTTTCGTTCATGTCGTTCCTCTCGACATCTGGAGGGCAGACGGTGCCCTGCCGGTGGAGCACTAGCCGTACTTAGTGCGTCGTACTTAGTACGGTACAGTATCCTGCGAGGAACGCAAGCCCTACCCCCAAGCAGCGGAGGACGTCATGTCGAAGTCCGGGAAGGCCCCCGCCGACCGGGCGCCGCTCAGCCGGCAGCGCGTGCTGCTCGGCGCCATCGCCGTCGCCGACGCCGGGGGCATCGGGGCCTTGACCATGCGGTCGCTCGCCCAGGAGCTGGGGGTGAAGCCCATGTCGCTCTACCACCACGTCGCCAACAAGGAGGAGATCATCGACGGCATGATCGACGTGGTCTTCACCGAGATCGAGTTGCCGACCGCGGACGGCGACTGGCGCACGGCGATGCGACGACGGGCGAGCTCGGCCCGGGCCGTGCTGCGCCGCCATCCGTGGGCGACGCCCTTGATGGAATCGCGGCCCACGCCCGGGCCCGCCAACCTCCAACACCACGACGCCGTCATCGGCGCGCTGCGCGGCGGCGGCCTCTCGGTCGTGCAGAGCGCCCACGCGTACTCGGTGCTGGACAGCTACATCTACGGGTTCGCCCTCACCGAAGCCGCGCTGCCCTTCGACGGGCCCCACGACGTCGCGGACCTGGCCCAGGAGATGCTCGCCCAGTTCCCGGTCCACACCTATCCCCACCTCGGCGAGCTGATGCGCGAGTACATCATGAAGCCCGGGTACGACCACGGCAACGAGTTCGAGCTGGGACTCGACCTGATCCTCGACGGCATCGAGATACGCGCAGCCGACTAGGCCTTTCCCGCCGCAATCGCCCGGTCCCGAGGACCGATTTGGAACTTGTCTGACCGGGCCCCGCACGCGGCGAACTGAATGGGTAGGGTGCCTGGCCGTTGTGCTCGACAGCCGACGGCCGCCGCAGACGGCCCCACGGCCGAGGAGAGACCAACATGCCCGAGGACCACATCACCGCGATCGATCGCATCATCGTCGAGACCGTCGAGCCGAACGCAGTTCGGGTCGATGAGCAGGCGGTCTTTCCGAGCGAGAACATCGACGCGATCAGGGCTGCAGGCCTGCTCGGGCTCACGAGCTCGGTGGACGTCGGCGGTTCCGGCAAAGGGATGGGCGAGGCCACCGAGGTGATCAGGCGCCTGGCCGAGCACTGCACCTCGACGGCGATGATCGTGTGCATGCACTATGCGGCCACCGCGGTTGTCGAGTCGCTCGGCTCGGATGAGGTTCGCCACGACATCGCCGCCGGCCGGCATCTGTCCACGTTGGCCTTCTCCGAACTGGGTTCGCGAAGCCAGTTCTGGGCGCCCCTGTCGTCCGCGACCGCCGACGGCGACGACGTGATCCTCGATGCCTCCAAGAGTTGGGTGACCGCGGCCGGCCAGGCCGACAGCTACGTGTGGTCGAGCCAGCCGATGAGCGCCGAGGGCGCGAGCACGCTCTGGCTGGTCCCGTCCGACACCAGCGGCGTGAAGATCGATGCCCCGTTCAACGGCCTGGGACTGCGTGGCAACGAGTCGAGCCCGGTGAGTGCCACGGCGGCGAGGATCCCGGTCGCCAACCGCCTCGGCGAGGACGGTGGCGGGTTCGACATCATGATCGGCACCGTGCTGCCGTGGTTCTGCCTGATGAACGCGTCGAGCTCGGTGGGAGTCATGGCTGCGGCGATCACCCGAACGGCCGCACACCTGTCGTCGACGCGGATGGAGCATCTCGACCAGACCCTCGCCGACAACCCGGTGAACCGGCTTCGGTTGGCCCGCGCCAAGGTGCAGGCCGATCAGGCCGCGACGCTGGTCACCGACGCCGTGGCTGCGGTCACCGGCGGTCGCGAAGACGCGATGCTGCGCGTCCTCGAATCGAAGGCCGCCGCCGGCGACGCGGCGATCGAGGTCACCGACGCCTGCATGCGGCTGTGCGGCGGCTCGGCGTTCCGCAAGGAGGTCGGCGTCGAACGATCCTTCCGAGATGCCCGCGCGGCCGCGGTCATGGCGCCCACCAGCGACGTGCTCTACGACTTCATCGGCAAGGCGCTCTGCGGCATTCCGCTGTTCTGATCGCACCGCCTCGCCCCCGATAGACGGTCAGTCCCGACCAACGCAGTCGAAGGAGCAAGCGAATGGCCAGCGACAATGAAGTGCTCGTGGGTGCCGTGGCGTATTCGGCCAACGTGGTGACCATCTGGGAGGGCATCCGCGACTACTTCCGCGACAGTGCCGCGCCGATGGACTTCGTGCTGTTCTCGAACTACGAACGTCAGGTCGAGGCGCTGCTGGCCGGCCACATCGACGTGGCCTGGAACACGAACGTCGCGTGGGTGCGTGCGTCACGGCAATCGGGCGGCCAAGCACGGGCGCTCGCCAGCCGGGACACCGATCTCACGTTCAAGACCTACATGATCTCTCGCGCCGGTTCCGGGCTCGATGATCTGGCCTCCCTCAAGGGGCGGCGAGTCGCGGTCGGCTCCCGCGACTCGGGCCAGGCTCGGATCCTGCCCTTGTACTTCCTGGCCCGAGCCGGGGTGACGACTGCCGACATGGACCTGGTGATCTTCGATTCCGACGTCGGCAAGCACGGGGACACGGGAAAATCCGACCTTGACGCGCTGCGCGCGGTCATCGAGGACGACGCCGATGTCGCCGCTGTCGGGTCGAACACGTGGGAAGCCCTCCTGGCCGCCGGGGATGACACGGTCGCCGATCTGGCCGTCACGTGGGAGTCCGAGAACTACACCCACTGCAACTTCACCGCGCTGCCGTCCTTCGCAGCCGAGCGAGCCGACACGTGGGTCAGCCACTTGATGGCGATGGACTGGGAAAATCCGGAACATCGGCGCATCCTCGAGCTCGAGGGCCTGACCGCGTGGAAGCCCACCGATCTCACCGGCTACGACTCGCTGGTCGAGGCCATGGCGACCCAGGGCATCGCCGATCATTGGTGATGCGGGTGTCCCTCGACCTCACGCTCCGCCTCATCGAGACCGTCAACGCCACACCAGCTGGAAGCACCGCCCTGATCGAGGTCGACGGGCCTGGTGATCTCGCGGTGGTGCAGCGCTGGACCGAGGCGACGGGGAACACCCTGCTGACCGTTCATCCCGACGCGGTCGAGGTGCTGCGAGGCCGGATGACCGACCCGATCGCCGCGCTTCCAGAAGATCGCCGACCGGGGTACCGCCTGTGGCTGTACACCAACTTCCACTGCAACCTCGCGTGTGACTACTGCTGCGTGAACTCATCGCCGCGGGCCGTTCCCCGCGTCGTGAGCACCGAGGACACCGCCGAGTTGGTCCGCCAGGCCGCGGCGGCCGGAACCCGAGAGCTGTTCATCACGGGGGGTGAGCCGTTCATGCTCATCGATCTCGATGACCGGCTACGAGCCGCACTTGCCGTCCTCCCAACCACCGTGCTCACCAACGCCATGGTGTGGCAGGGCGAACGCCTCCGACGACTCGAAGCCCTGCCGCGTGAGGGTCTCACCTTTCAGATCAGCCTGGACTCGGCCACGGCGGAGTTGCACGATCGCCATCGCGGCGCCGGCAGCTTCGACCGGGCCCTCGCCGGCATCCGGCTGGCGATGGACCTGGGCTTTCGGGTTCGCGTCGCCGCCACCCTCGGCCCGGACGCCGGCACCGCAGAACACGAGCTCGTGGCGTTGTTCGATGCCCTCGACCTCGAGCCGGATCAACGCGTCGTACGGCGGATCGCGCGACAGGGTTCGGCCAACGATGGGCTCACGGTTTCGCGAGCGTCATTGCTGCCCGAGGTCTGTGTGACCGCCGAGGGCGTGTGGTGGCACCCCGTCGCCGCCGCGGACCCAGCGATGAAGGTCGCCGATTCGTGGTTGCCGTTCGATGAGGTGCTGGACGCGGTCCGCGACGAATACCGCCAACACCGCATTCGCGGAGACGTGCTGGCCAGCAGCTTCCCCTGCGCGTGAGCGACGAGCGTCGCCACCGCGGGCGAAGCCCAACGAGATCGGCATGGATCCCCACCAGGAACCCTGGCGACTCCGTCGTCGTTCGATACGGTGAAGCGGCGGCGCTTGGACCGTCGCCGATTCGCCATCGCCGCGCTGATCCGTGGTGCCGAGCAGCTGCGAAGGAACGACGCATGGCACGACCCACGACCACCAATCCCGCAACCGGCAACCCGGCAGAGCCGGCGATTTCTGGGCTTCGAAGGCCCGACGCCAACACGCGGATCCTCGCCGGGTTCCGCATCATGGTGGGGGCGCTGTGGCTGAGCAACGTCGGGTGGAAGGAACCACCCGATTTCGGTGCGCTCCGGGCGTTCACCAGCAACGCGGTCAGCAACCCGGTGTTCCCGCCGTACTCCGCGCTGGTCGACAACATCATCCTTCCCCATTTCACGATGTTCGCCTGGGGCACCCTCATCCTCGAGGGCGTCGTCGGTGCCTGCCTGCTCATGGGCCTCTTCACTCGGTTGTTCGCCCTCGTCGGAGCCGGCATGGCCACCGCGATCGCGCTGTCCGTCCTCAAGACCCCGAACGAGTGGCCGTGGGCCTACTACCTCATGATCGGCAGCCACCTCGCCATCTTCGCCGCCGCCGCTGGCCGCACCTGGGGCCTCGATGGGTTGCTGCGAACAGTGCTCCTCGACCGGCCGGGCCGACTCGTCGGCCTCCTCGCGAAGGCCACGTGACCCCATGACCAAAGCTGCCTCCGTTCCCGACCTCGCCACTCGTGTGGCCCGCACCCAGCTGACGGTCGGCGTCGTCGCCCTGGCCGTAGGTGTCATCGGCTTCTGGGTGGCCCGCAACGCCGATTTCTCCGGCGGGCCGGGTGCCATCATCTTCGAAGACCTCGAGCTCAGAACCATGAGCTACAACCGCCTCGGAGCGGTGTTGACGATCGTGTTCGGCGCGATCGGCATCGCGGCATCACTGGTGCGTCGTCCGATGTTGGGACTGATCGGCGGCACCGGCTTCGCGCTGATGGCAGTGCAACCGCTGCTTCAGTGGCGGACCGGAGCCGACAACCTGCTGGCCGCCACCGGCCGGAACTGGAGCTTCAACCTCGCCATGGCGCTCGGCCTGCTCGTGCCCGCGGTCGTAGCCCGCCTCGCCGGGATGGGCGCACCTTCGACCGTGGCGCCGACCGACTGACGAAGACCGCCACGGTCATCGAGCGACCACCGTCTCCGAGGTCTGTCGTCACCGAGGATCTGGCCCTGGGGTGGCGCGGCTCTTCTTCGCGTCCAGGGCGGCACCGATCGCGACTCCGCTTCCTGCGCCCACGCAGATGCCGATGGCGATGGCTCCGCCACCGATGAGGATGCCGATCACGAGTCCGACGCCGGCGCCGAGCCCCGCGCCGATGCCGGTGTAGCTCGTTGGGCTCTGGGTCTTGGGGGTGTCGGGCATGAGCCGCTCCTTGTCGTTGGGGTCAGGTGTCGGCAGGGTGGTGGTCAGCCCCGCGCAGGATGAACCAGAGCGGGATCATCGTGAGGGCGGCCACGACCACGAAGGCGGGCGACAACGTCGATGACGCCACCGGCGAGGCAGGGTCGGCGATGTGGCCGAACCATTGGTCCGTGGCGATGCTCAAGCATTCGATGACGAACATGGTGAGCATGGCCCCGACGATCAGGTAGCCCCAGGGCCGCCGCTGCCACAGCCAGATCGCCCCGACCGTCAAGAGCGGGAGGGAGAAGCCGAGGTCGAGAACGAAGATGGGGTTGGTGGTGACGCCGGTGCCCTCGAGGAAGGCGGGCGGGTCGGCGCTGAGCACCGCCGGCACGGTCTGCGCGAGCCAGGTCAGGGCGTTGAGCGCGGCGACGACCAGGCAGAAGACGGCGATGCCGACCGCCGGGATTCCGGGCAGGAAGCGGTCGCCGAGGGCGGTGACGTCGGTGTGGGCGAGGACCGCCACGATGGCGCAGACGGCGAGGGAAAGCGTGGCCACGTTGAGGAAGAAGAGGCGGTTGAACGGCGTGTTGAAGATGAGCAGCACGCTGTTGTAGAGGATGAAGATGAGGGCACCGAGCAGGGTCAGCGTCGCCCGGGCGAAGCCACGCCGCAGCCGGGCCAGCGATACCGCGGCGGTCGGCACCGCGACCGCCAACATGATCAGCGCGGTGCCGCGGGCGGACCCCTTCATCACCTCGGGCCCGCGGAGGATCCCCGGTATGAGCAGGGTGGCCGCCGCCGTGACCGTCGCGACCGCGAGCAGCGCCATGACGAGCTGCTCCGGCCGACCGCGGACACCGTGGTTCGGGACCGATTGCGAACGATCCGTGGTGACGTTCACGGGGCGCCGGTCCGCAGGCGGGCGAGCCGGGCCCTTGTCCGCTCGGCCGCGGTCAACACCGCCCGCTGGAGCGGCGGGAACTGCTGGGGCCAGTCGGGTTCAGACACCGTCGGCTCCGATCGAACGCGACGGCCTGCGGGAGAACCGAATCGGCGCGGGACCGCGCTTGGGTCCGAGACCGGAGCGGGCGGATTGGGCGATGACGAGGGAGGCCACGGCGTTCTCCTCTTGGTGAGGAGGCGTCTGGCGCGCGCCCGAGCACGAGGTTGCCTCGACGTGCCTGCACCTGACGTCTCACGGATGAGCCGAGCGAAGCGCTACCGAGGTCCGGAGCAGAACTCCCGGGGACCGCACTTGACAGGCACATCCCCTCGCCGGACCGGATGTCGCGGCGTACCAGCCACGGTAGCCCGCGAATGGTCGTGAACGCCGTTCGCGTGATGAACGGTGCACGGCAGTTGGATGAACAGCACGGCACGAACCTGCGAACACGCTCGCACCATGCGGGCCCGGGCGACGCCCGCGCTGCCCCTCCACGGATGACGAAGGCACCGTCGGAAAGGGCTCGCCGCCGTGCCTACATCGCGGCGACGGCGGAGCCGGAGGCGGGATAGGGGTCCGCGGGGGCGAAGGTGGCGGTCGGGGTGACCGTCCAGCGTTGGATGGGACCACCTTGGGCGGGCACGGCGACGAGCTCGGCCCCGGTGGGCGTGCTCACGAACGCGGCGGCGGCTCCCTGGTTGAAGAGGGCTGTTGCGGTCAGATCCAGGGTGGCCCCGGCGCTGATGACCCGCGGCGTCCCGGGCTGGTAGTCGTCGGCCAGGAAGACACCCGAGGTCGAGATCTGGTGCTCGTGGTGGTGCGGACCGACGGTGAAGGTTCGCAGGGTCACCGGCGCGCTGCGGGGGGCGACGAGCACCGAAGCGAACCCGCCCGTGGGGGCGAACGGGTAGCCCGTGCTCACCTGCACGCCTCCCCGGTAGGCCGCGTCGGCTCCAGCTGTGCTGGCCACGAGCAGCGGCTTGAGCGCCCCGACGGCGTGGAGGTCGGGCACGGTGCCGTTGGCGTCACCGAACAGGTCGACGTTGTAGACGTTGAGCGTCGGTGCCCCACCGGGGCCGGCTCCGGTGACGAGGCTGACCCGACCACCGAACTCGACGATGTCCGCGGCGACATCGACGCCACTGATCGCCTTGTCGTCATAGGCCGTGAAGTCGCTGAGGCGCGCGCCGGTGGTGGCGTCGAGCACGACCACCCGGCTTCCGCCCGTGCCCTGGCCCACGATGAGATCGTCGTGGCCGTCGCCGTTGAGATCGCCGAGGGCGATCGAGCCGGCGTCCGTCGTGGCATCGCTGAAGGGTGCTCCGCTCGGCAACTCGCTCTGGTAACCCGACGCTCCCGAGAAGATCTTCACCCGGGTCGGCGCGGTGGTGGTCGCGACCGCGACGTCGGGGACGGCGTCGTTGTCGACGTCACCCACGGCGGCGACGAGCGGGCTGGTGACGCCGGGAAACGGGGTCAGCGAGGTCACGACGGTCCGGTCGCTCGAGCGCAGGATGTCCACGGCCGATCCGGTCGAGGTCGTGTGGGTGGCCACCACGATCGGGTCGTGGGGGATCGAGCGGACCATGCTCATCATCCCGCGGTCTTCGTGCGGGAGGCGGTGGCAGTGCTCGACGTAGGTACCGAGGTAGTTGTCGATCTTCATGCGCAGCACGATGCGCCCCGGTGCGGACGGGACGCCGTCGGGACCGAGCAGCGGCATGCCGTCGGCGCCGACTTTGGCGGGGGGCAGGTTGACGACGTCTTGGAGGTAGTCCGCGGGCTTGGCTTCGTTCATGTCGGTGACGTTCTGGAGCGACGGGTACTGATCGGGCCCGTCGTGGAAGTCAGGGCTGGTCGGGGCGTCGATCTCGACGACCTGGTTGTACTGCGCGTGGACGTGGAAGGGGTGGTGCAACGGCGAGTAGTTGAGGATGGTCCACTCCTCGACGGTGCCGACCTCGGGTTGGGCCATGGGCGTGTCGGGGAACAGCGCGAAGTCGACGGGGAACTCGTTGGGCGAGGTCTCGCTCGGGGGCGCGACGTTGTTGAACACGAAGGTGCGGCGATTCGCGACCGGTTCGGTCAGCAGGCCGTGGTTGGACGACACCAGGTTCGGGGTGAGCTGGGTCGGCACATCGACGTGGTGGCTGGCCGGGTCGGGTGCGCCGCTGCTCACCGCTAGCACCGAACGGGTGTAGTCGCGATAGCCGCCGATCAACTTGCGTTCGGTCCAGTTCGACGCGCTCGCCTCCCCGGTGCCGCTGCGGTTCTGCAACTGCAGCAGCCGCACCACCTTCGTGGGGCTGCTGGCCCCCTGCACCAGGAGCGCGACCCGGCCGCCCTGTCCGAGCAGGTACCCGCGCGTGGCGCTGTCTCCGGTCAGGACCTTGGGGGCAGGCATGGAGGTGCCGTCGATCGACACGACGTCGATGTCGAGCGGCCGACCGACCACGTCGACCTTGTCGGCGTCGGCGGCGTCGACCTCGTCGAGCGCGAGGATGTAGCTGGCGCTGCCGGTGATGTTGGTGAACGCCCACACCTGCGACTCGGGCGGTGTGGCCCGCGAGGGATCGGCCGGGGCCAGCGCGATGGTGGGTGACACCTGTCCGTTGACGGTGTAGATCATCTTGCCGCGGGGCATGAGCGCCGTGCCCTTGGTGTCCGAGGGCGACGCGTCCAGGAGGTTGCCCGCGGCGTCCGGCGCCGCCACGTTGTACCGGATCATCATCGGTCGCTCGGTGAGCCCGTCGAGCTCCTTGTAGTCTCCGTCGGCACGTCCCACCACGATGTGGCCCGCGAGACCCTGGTACACCTGGTCGTCGCTGACCCCGTGGATGTGCGGGTGGTACCAGTACAGGCCCGCATGCTGATCGGCCGGGATGTCGATGACGTACTGGTTGGAGCGGCCCTGCGGGATGCTGAGCAACACGTTGTCGCTGTTGCCGTCGGGTCGGACGGTCAGGCCGTGGGTGTGCAGGTTGATCGGTTGAGGCACCTCCACTGACTTCGTCTGTCCGACCGCGGTGAACTCGGCATCGGGCAGCGCGTTGATGTAGTCGATCGTGAGCTGATCACCGGGAAGGACGTGCCACTCGGGCCCGACGTACGCGCTGGCGGTGCCGGGCGTGAACGTGCCGGCGTCGCCGACGAGGCTTGTGGTGAAGGCGAAGATGTTGGTATAGGGCTGGGCGTTGATGGCCGCAGTCACCTTCTCGGCTTTGACGCGCAGGTGCAGCTTCCCCGCTTTGCTCGTGTACACGTCGGGGGTCTGCAACGGCTGGCCCGTCGAGACGGCGACCGCGGGCGCGTTCGTGTCGGGCGGTCCGGGCGTCACGGTCGGCGTTGTGGTGCAGGCGAACACGGCGGCGGCCATGAGCAACAGCACCACGGCCCCCACGCGCGGCCGGCGCCCGGCCGGCCGGACGTGAGCGGGAGTCAGGCCGTTCGGGTCACGGCGTCGAAGGAACGGAACGACGGGGCGGTTCAAGGGATGCCTCATTCAGTCGAGCGGGTGGTCGGGAGCAACGTGTTCTCACGATGGGGCGTACGGACAACGGAGATCGAGCGGGGGGAGGACGAGGTTGATCATGTAGTTGTCGCCGGCGGGCTGGACGCAGTTGGGTGACACGCCGGTCCAGGCGACGTGTTGGCCACCCTCGTAGGTCAGCAGCACCGAACCCGGGAGGGCGTCGTGCATTCGTTGTGACCACTCGTACGGAGTCGCCGGATCGTGCACGGAGCCGATGAGCAGGATCGGCGGGAGCGCACCCCGGAGCTGCGAGGGGATGGGATTGGCCCGCAACGGCAGGAAGTCGCACATGTCCAACCCCGACGCCATGAACTCCGAGAACAAGGGTCCGCTTTGGGCCATCGTGGCCGCCGCGCTCGGCTCGGGCTCGACGGCACCGGGTCCGCGCAGATCGAGGCAGTTGACGTTGCGCAGCATCGTGGCGGAGTTGTTCGACGAGGTGGGCGCGGGGGCCGGATCATCCGGCAGCTCGTCGGGGTTCCGGGGTGGTGGCGGCGTTTCGACGGGCGTGGGCACGCCGTCGACGATGGTGCGCTTCAAGTCGTGGATCTCGGCGATGAGCTGCGGCCAAAGGTACTCCCCACCCACGGACTTCAGGATCAGCTCCTTGGCCAGCGACGCAGTGACCGTCGTGGTGGTGCCGTCGACCTCGACTGGAACCGAAGTGGTGCCGAGCCGGGTGAGCACCGCGTTGAACTCCGCGAGCGCTGCGGGATTGACGGTGCCGAAGAAGGCGAAGGCGTCGTCAAACGACCCGGCGCGGTCGGTGAGGAACGAGCGGGTGGTGGCGTGCGGGTCGACGTTGCCGTCCAGGATGAAGGCACGCACCCGGCCCGGGAACATCGCCGCGTAGGTCCACCCGATGCGCGTCCCGTAGGAGCCACCCCAGTAGGTGAGCTGCGCGTCGCCGACGGCCGCACGCAGCCGGTCGAGGTCTGCTACCACATCGTTCGTGCCGACATGATCGCGGGTCCTGGCCGTCGCGATGGCGCAGGCGGTCTGCACCGGTTGTTCGACCGCTGCGGTCTGGGAGAAGTAGGCGGGCCACCCGATCGAAGGCGACGGCGCGATGACCGCCGGGCAGTCCAGTGCCGGTCGGCTGCCGGCGATGCCGCGGGGATCGAAGCCCACGATGTCGAAGTGGCGCAGGAGTGCCGGGCTCAAGAACGCATCGCTGACGGCCGCGAACTCCGCGCCCGAGCCGCCCGGGCCGCCGGGGTTGACGAAGAGGGAACCGATGCGCTCGCTGGGGGAGCCGGTGGCCCTCACGCGCAGGACGTGGATCCGGATCTCCGGTCCGGAGGGCCACGCGTCGTCGAGCGGAACCGGGAACTCGGCGCAATCCATCGCCGCGGTCACGCTTGCCGCCGGCGCGCAGGGACTCCACTGGATGGTCGGCGTGGCGGCCGGCACCGCGGAGGGGGACCCTTGCGCCGGCGCCGGCGCCGGCAAGAGGAACGTCAACAGGGTGAGCGCCGTCACCAAGACGACGGGAACCGCCCCTCGGCACAGGCGCGTCGGCGAAGCGAGCGAGGTCATCCGGCGAACCGGGGTTGGGCGGCGACCGGCGTGGCCACCGCGGCCGCAACAGGGGCCGGCGCCAGATTGGTGGTGGCGGTGGAGGTCGACGGCGCCGCGCCGACGGGTTCGGTGATCGAGACGATCCCCTTCGCTCCGGCGTCGGCGCAGGAGACGGCGATGATCTGCGTGTAGGCCGAGGACGAGGACCCCGACGCGTCGAGAACCAGCACCTGGGTCGTCTGCTCGTAGGTGAAGGGCAGCCCATCGGTCCACGCGCCACCGAAGTACTGCGGGTCCGAGAACGCGATCGTGGTCTTCACGAGCGCGGGTACCGGCGTCTCGTCGGTGCCCAAGGGCTGCGTGCGGGTCGCGTTGAAGACGCGGTAGCTGTGCCGGACGGTGGAGCCCGCCGGCAGCAGCAGGTCGATCTGTCCGCGGAGATCAACGCCGTCCTCACGGCACAACGACGTGACCGCCTGAGCACTGGCGCGCGCGGAGGACTCTGCCCGAGCGGGAGCGATGCTCGCCCAGGTCGCCCCGATCGCGCCCAGCGCGACGACACCTCGCCACATCCTCACCGCCATGCCTGTTCGACCGCGCTTTCGTCCGGGTGCACCTGTACCGGATCGGGACCGTACCGACGGTCATGAGCACCGGGGACACAAGAAGCACCGAATCCGAGCCACTCGGGGGTCAAGCCGACCAGGCGGGGCCGCGACAGCGCCGCAGCCCGAGCACGCGCTCGGTTCCGACTCAGGGGTCGGGCGTGGCGCGGACCCCGTCGATGCACATCGACAGGGTGTCGAAGGCCACGGTGCCGGGAGCCGCCGCCGGGCGCTCGAGCATCTCGCTGATGATCGAGAGCACGAGCGTGCGCGCCAGATGCACCGAATCGACCGCAGCCGACAGGTCCCGCGTGTCGACCGCCTCGAGGATCAGCCCGCGCACCACCGCCATCACGCCGCCGTCCGCGCGGGTGGGTCGCGCACCCAGGACCGAGACGGCGTACTGCCTCGCGAGGTCGGGATGCCCCCCGGTTCCCGCGGCCAACTGGTCGAGCACGGACCGGAGGTGGTCCACCGGGCCTTGGCCCGGCACCCGGTCCGGCTTCGGTCGCAACGCGACCTCGAAGAGCTCGGTGGCGATCGCGGCCTTGCCCCCGAAGTGGGCGTGCACGGTGTCGGGGTGGACGCCCGCCGCCCGGGCGATCGCGCCGACCGTGGTGCCGTCGAAGCCGTTGTTTGCGAAGAGGTCACTCGCCGCCCGCGCGATCCGGTTGCTCGCATCGGTGTGGCGCTCGGAACCCTCCGCCCGCGCCCGATCGCTCAGGAGCGTGTAGTAGTTCATCTCGGCCAGCTGGTCATCGACCGTGCGTCGGTCACCCACCTGTCGCAACGCCATGACAGGCAACGCCGCGGACGCCCGCTCGAAGAGCTCGACCGGCAATCGGTCAGGGTCGACGATCGAGCGCAACACCGCTCCTTGGATCATGGCCTCCAGCGCGGCGACGTAGCCTTTGACGTCGAACGGGGGGCGAAGTTCTCGGCCCCAGGACGCAAAGAGCGATTCCGCCGCCTCGATGAGCCGCTCGTCGATCTGGGCCAGGTACCGGCCATACACCCCGTCGGCCGCGGCGCCCCCCAGCGCCCACAACCCGAGCCGGACGCGGAACTCCGGGTCCCTCCGCAGTCGCTCGAAGTCCGCGCGGTGCAGGTCATAGACGTTGCCGAGGGCCTGATCGCTCGAGGCGACCGATCGAACGAGACCCGGGACCTCCGTGATGGTCCCCCCTCCCTCAACTGCATAGACCCGCTCCACGACGGCGTCGGCGAAATCGCGGGCACTCGGGAAGTGCTCGAAGAACGTGCTGGACGCCACTCCGGCACGACGGGCCACCTCCCGCGTGCCGATCGCGCCAAGGAGGTCGGCGGGCTCCAGCCCCAACAGCGCATCGATGCCGACCTGGACCAGGCGAGCACGGACATCGGGTCGGCTGCGACGGTCACTGCGAGCCACGACGACCCACCGTTCGCACTGGTCGGTAGGCGGCTTGGATCGAGTCGCGGCTCGCGGTCGATCGATTGCGAGTGCCCGAGTGAACCAGGGCTTGGGGGAACACGATCGCGTTGAACGCACCGGCGAGCACGACGTACCCGTCGCCGTCGAGCGCGGTGCGCTCCTGTGCGGTCAGGGACACGTTCATCACAACCGGATTCTGCCAGCCGTCGATCGGCCGAGGGGCTCCGTGGCGCCGCAGGTGACTCGCCTTCCCGGTCAGCTCGGCGTGAGGACGATCTTCAGGGCACCGGTCTCGCCGGCGCGGGCGAACACGTCGTAGGCCTCCATGAAGTCGGCCATGACGAAGTGATGGGTGATGAACCGGGCGGCGTCGACCTGGTGGCCCGCGGTGAGCTTCAGCAGGGTCGGCGTCGAGTACGTGTCGACGAGGCCGGTCGTGATCGTGACGTTGCGGATCCACAGATCCTCGAGGTGCAACGTCGCCGGCTCGCCGTGCACGCCGATGTTGGCCACATGGCCCCCAGGGCGGATGAGCGTGGTCGTGAGCTCGAACGTGGCCGGCACGCCAACGGCCTCGATCGCCACGTCGGCGCCGAGCCCGTCGGTGAGGCTCCTGACGACCTCGAGCGGATCCTCCCGGTCGTTGTTCACCGTCACGTCGGCGCCGAACTGCTTGGCGAGCTCCAGCCGCACGTCGGCCTTGTCGATCACGACGATGTGGCTCGGGTTGAACAGTCGGGCGCCCATGATCGCCGAGAGGCCGATCGGGCCTGCACCCACGACCGCGACGACATCACCGGGTCGGACGTTGCCGTTCAGCACGCCGACCTCGTACCCCGTCGGGAGGATGTCGGCCAGCATCAACAGGTCCTCGTCGGACACCCCCGCGGGAGCGGGGTAGGTCGAGGTGTCGGCGAAGGGCACCCGGACGAACTCGGCCTGGGTCCCGTCGATCTTGTGGCCCAGGATCCAGCCGCCCCCACCGAGGCATTGGCCGTAGCTGCCGTCCCGGCAATAGCGGCATGCGCCGCACGCGGTGATGCACGACACCAGCACCTTGTCGCCGACGCGCACGTTCTTCACCCCGGATCCGATCTCCTCCACGGTGCCCAC
>JBBQHT010000057.1:0-20906 GCA_038324235.1 Acidimicrobiales bacterium | reverse complement strand
CTGCTGGTTTTGGTCAAACCGCTCTGAGCGGTCGAGGCCCGAAAGCCCATTGGCTAACGGATTGCTAACGGAAGCTGCTCGGTTCGGCCGCCACGCGAGGTCACGTTTCGAAGCGCGGGAGCCGTTGGGGCTATGTCGGTCGACGTCGGTGTCGACCCGGTCAGCGGCAAGCGTCGCCAGCGCACCAAGGGGGGCTTCGCCACCAAGAAGGAGGCCGAGGCGGCGCTGTGCGAGATGCTCGGCACGGTCGAGGCCGGTACCTACGTGTCGACCACCGGGGTGACCGTGGGGGAGTACCTCGCCGGCGGGATCGAGAACATGCGCACCCAGGTCCGCGCCACCACGTGGCACGGCTACAACTCGTCGGTGAAGCGGCTGACCAAGCAGCTCGGTGCCGTGAAGCTCCAGGCGCTGACGCCGCTGCAGGTCGAGACCTGTTACGCCCGCATCCAGAAGGAGGGCGGCAAGCGCGGCGGTCCGCTGTCGCCGAAGACGGTGAAGCACGTCCACGTCGTGTTGCACCGAGCGCTGAGCGACGCCGAGAGGTTGGGCCTCGTGCCGCGCAACGTGGCGCACGCCGCTCGCTCACCGGCCGTCGATCGCAAGGAGGCGGCGACGTGGTCGGCCGAGGAGCTCTCGGCGTTCCTCCATTCGGTCGAGGACGATCGTCTCTACGCGGCGTACGTCGTGCTGGCCACGACCGGCATGCGTCGCGGTGAGCTGTTCGGCCTGCGTTGGTCCGACGTCGATCTCGATCGCGGCCGCCTGTCGATCGCGCAGTCGTTGCTGAACATCGACTCGAACCTCGTGATCGAGCCGACGAAGTCGAACCGCAGTCGCCGCTCGGTGGCGCTCGACCCCGGCACCGTCGAGGTGCTGCGCGCCCACAAGCGCCGCCAAGCCGAGGAGCGCCTGGCCTTCGGTGAGCAGTGGGACGCGTCGTACAACCTCGTGTTCTGCAAGCCCAACGGCGAGCCCGAACACCCCGACATGTTCAGCCGCCGCTTCAAGACGAAGGTGAAGGCGGCCGGCCTGCCAACGTTGCGCGGCCCGCACAACCTCCGCCACACCTGGGCGACGCTCGCGTTGAAGGCCGGCGTCCACCCCAAGATCGTGAGCGACCGCTTGGGCCATGCGACGATCGCCGTCACCATCGACACCTACGGCCACGTGACGCCTTCCATGGATGCCGACGCGGCGGATCTCGTAGCCGCGTCGATCTTCGGGGCTGCTCCCCGGTGAGCTACGAGAAGTTCGCGTTCGTCGACGAGAGCGAGCGCAGGGCGCGCTACGTGATGTGCTGCGTGGTCATCGAACCGAACCGAGTCCGCGAGATGCGATCGGTCGCACGAGGGCTCCTGTTGCCCGGCCAGCGCCGACTCCACTTCCACACCGAGAGCGACCGCCGCCAGCGCCAACTCGCGTCCGACCTCGTCGCCGTCGATGCCGACATCAGCGTGTTCATCTGCGGATCGGCCTACGGACAGTCCGAAGCCGACGCCCGTGCTGCCTGCCTCGCCGCGATCGTGACCCACCTTCAAGGGCTCGAGGCTGCCGTGAAGCTGGTTATCGAGTCGCGGCACGAGCAAGACGCGGCGGACCACCCGGTGATCTGGTCGGCGAGGGCTCGTCAGCCCGTGCTCGACTACGAGCACCAGACGGCCGACGTCGAGCCCTTGCTCTGGCTGCCTGACGCGTTCGCCTGGATCGTGGGAGCAGGAGCAGAGTGGCGCCGCCGAGTCGGTCAGACCGTTGATCGAATCGTTGATCTGCCCTGAAAAAGCCGCAAACCCAGCTGCTGGTCGTCCGACCATCAACTGGGTTCACTTCCGCAGGCTCTGTGCCCTTGGCTCCGTCCAGTATGCCACCGGACGAGCGAGCTTCCTAGCCCCGATTGCTCGGTTCCTTCGTGTTGCGGCCCGGCTTGGCCCGATGCGTCGCCACCAGGTCGAGGTCGAGCGCATCGGCGAGAGCGACGAGGGTAGCGATGGTCGGGTCCGGCGCCTCGGTGCTGAACAGCCGGCGCACGGCCTCGGGCGCGAGGTCCGCCCGTCGTGCGAGTTCGGCCTTCGAAAGTCCGAGCGCCTCACGGCGTTCGTCGAGGGCACGGACGATGGCATCGACCTGATCGATTCGTCGCCGGGCCTGGTCGTGAACGGCGCGGTAATCGGGGTTCTTCCGCTGGATGGCGAGGTGTCTCTCGGCACCAGTGCGGGGCTTTGTAGTCATCGGGATGAGCGCAACATAAAAGATACGCTCAGGCGCGGGCCAAAAAGGCGCAAACCCAGCCTTCGGCCGTCCGATGAGACCGTAGATCTCATGCGCGTAACCATTGCGCGCCGTCAACTGGGTCTACTTCCGCTGGCCCTGGGCCCTTGGCGGGGACCAGTGTGCCACCCATAGGCGACGCGACCACTCCCTTTACGGCGGCGTGTTGGCCCTCGCCGGTTCACGTCGACCAGGTGCGACCGGTTGAGATCGGTGGACGTCCTTCGTACGCGTCCCTACGCCCGTCGCAGGAAGTTGTTACTGATCCGGCGATCGATGGAGGGCTCAACAAGTACTCCGGGAGCAGCGACGGTGAGTCCTACGAGCACGAGCTGCCACTTGGGGTGGGGAAGTACCGCGTAGAGGACGGCGACGCTGACAACGACCGGCCGGATCAACGTGAATGGTCCGAAGATGACGATGCTCGCCGCCGTTCGCGCCGAGACGGAGGGCGGGATGCATACGGCCGTCGTCGCAAGGATGCAGGCCGCGTAGGGCAAGGCGACGGCGGGCAGTCGCGCCATGGCGGCGTTGAAGGCGCCGTCGATGCCCTCGGGCCCCGCAGTGACAAGACAGGCGGTTAACAGCGTGACCGCAGCCTAGGCCAGCTGCCCGACAGCGGCAGCGCGCAGCGACCGACGCTGGTGGTAGCGGCGCTTGTCGAGCAGCGCCGACCGACCCATCGCCAGCCGGTACCCCATCAGAGAGCAGTCGAGGCTGACCAGGATCCAGAACGCGGCAAGGGCTCGACCGTTCATGTCACGGGCTCGAGGGCGCCGGCGCGACGGCCGAAGGCGGCGGTCGTCTCGTCCGCCAAGCTGCGGCGGACACCGATCACGGACGTGAGGACACAAGGCAAGGGGGTATGGCGAACGCGTTGGCCAAGGAGCCAATTCTCAAACGACGGCGCGTGAGTGGCGGCCGCCCGGCCGATCGACTCGGGTCGGTGGGCCCGCCTGGCGGACTGGATCCCGTCGAATCGTGAGATGGCGAGTCGCATGCGCGTGCGGTGGAAGAGCCACGCGCCGAGCGGAGCGATCTTCGACGGCTGGAAGTCGACGTGGATGTAGCCGACGGTCGTGTCGGCTTCGTGGCTGGCAAAGAATCGTCCCAGGTCGGATGCGGGGAAGTGATGGAGAACACCGGTCGAGACAAGGACGTGTGGCGGGTCACGGAGACCGAAAGCATCGGCAGCCACGAAGCTGCAGTCGAGATTCTCGGCCCGGGCCAGTCGCTCGGCCTCGCGCACGAGGGCTTCGTTGTAGTCCACGCCGACCTACTCGACGTCTGGCCGTGCGGCGTTGCGACTCAACCATCGCACGACGTATCCGGTGCCGCAGCCGATGTCGACGATTCGCTACGGGCCCGGGATGCCGATCGCGCGCATCGCAGTCAGAATCGGGTCGATCAGAGCGGCCATGCGCGCGCCGTGCCGGAACTCCTCGGACAGGCGCTGGATCTCACTATGGACCGAGACGAGCAGTCGGTCGACGTAGTCGTCGTCGAGCAGTCCGTCGATTGCCGGTAGTCGTTCGACGGCTGTCGCGCCTCTGGGCGCGCCTTCGGCGAGTAGACGTTGAGCAATCTCGTCGCGGCTCACCGGGAGCCGCACCCCGGTGGCGGGGTCGAGCGCTATGAGCAGATCGGTAATTTCCAGCATGCCGAGGACATGGTGTCATGCAGCCGGCGAGCTGCGCTGCGTTGCCGAGCGACCAAGCTTGTGGCGCCAAAGGGGAGACCGCGGCGGGCTGGTGATATCGAATCGCTTGAGCTGTTTCGCCGCCAGCACGTGGCCGCACTCCCGCAGGACGAGCGCACTGGCGTAGATGGCGAACACTGCGTTGGCTACGACTCCGAGCAGCAGAGCATTCGGCTTCCCGTTGGACCATTGGTCGAAGAGCACCCCAATGTTGACGGAAACACTGATGGTCATAGCGATGCTCTTGCCGACGTTCTCGACCTGCCTGGAAAATGCCCTGGGATCGCGGGGAGGTGACGCGTACCGGGTGAACAACAGCGCCAGAACCAGGCCAAGTGGCAGCCCGAGGATCGCGCCCAGGCACATCCCACCTGGGATCGTGAAGAACAAGAAGGCGGTCGACACGACTCCCAGGAAGACCACACCGCATGCGCCCCCGCCAACGACGATGAGGCCCATCGCTTGCGCCCAAACGGCGAAGAACATGCGAGCCGCGGACTCGGATCCCGACGGACCTTCGGCGGCTTGGCCGGGCACGATCTCGTGCGATGTCGCCATGGCAGACCTATTGGCCTTGCGGTGAATCATGAGCCGCCTCCCGGCGGAGGTACTCGTTGCGTTGCTCGATGAGGCGCCGTAGGTAGCGTCCGAGTACGAGGGTCTCGGCCACCCGTCCGATCAAGCCGAAGGGTGCGTCGAAGCTGATCGCGTCGATCATCCGCGTGCCTCGGTCAGCTTCTTCGAAACGATGCTCGTGTCGGAAGCGGCGGAACGGACCGCGGACCTGCTCGTCGACGAACCGGTGGGGTCGTGCGAGTTCAGTTACGCGGCTGGTCATCGTGAAGGGGATCCCGAAGTGGCGGGCGCGCCAGGTGACCTCCTCACCGAGGCCGATCTTGCCTGAGGTCACGCCGGCGACCGCCCGCTCGTTCGAGTTGGCCATCGACCCGACATGGGCGTCGATGTCGAGCGAGAAGTCGAACACGGCATTCGGCGGTGCCTCGATCTCGGTGACACATTCGAAGCGAACGGTCATCGTCCCGCCAGTACGCGCTCGGTCTCGACGGCTTCGGCGCCGTGCCAGCTGCATGCCATGTCCCGCATGATGAAAGCGGAGTCCCACTCGGCGGCCTGACCGATCGGCCACCAGTCTTCGAAGATCGAGGAGTGTGCGGTCACGAGGTCGAGAGGTTTCAGGTTCCAGTTGGAGACGGCCAGGTCGACGACGTCACTGCGGCCACGACGGCGGGCGGGCGAAACGCCGGTGGAGCCGCATTGGAAGAAGGCGTCGGCCTCGGCGATGGAACCGAACACCGACGTGGTCGTCACGTCGTCGGCCGCGTTAGCCGACACGGAGACGAGCGACGTGCCTTGACGGCTCACCGCAATGCTGATGGCGCCGCCGCGATCGTCGACGTCGAAGTCGGCCAAGGAGTGCACGGCAGGAAAGGCGCGGCCGCCGAGCGCCACGGTGAGTCGGGAGGACGTGTGGCGGTAGGGGATCCAGACGCCGGGGCGTCGTTCGCCGTGATCGTCCCACTCGACCGCGATGCGGTGGGCGACGTTCTCGGTCGTGAGACCGGATCGGCCAGGTGTGGCGGTGGGTCGGAGTCCGGTCAGGTGAATCAAGCACATGCCGGCGATCGCCCATCCGTCGACGAGCAACGGTCGGAACGGTTCCGGGAGCACAGGAGCGAGAGCTTTGGGGTCGACTCGGAGGTTGACGAGCAGTCGGCGTTCGATGCGTCCTTCGACGGTGTTGAGTGGATTCATGATGTGCTCTTCTTTCGACTGGGCTTGCGTGGACGGGCCTCGGCCAGAGCCTTTGCCTGTTGATCAAGGAAGCGGGCGGCCACGACGGCGAGGGCTTCGCGGAGCGTCGCTTCGACGATCTGTTCCGCGAGCGGGCCGAGGCGACTCAGACCATCGGTGAGTCGGGGGAGCTGTTCGGGTGGCATGCCCGCGTCGCGGAAGGGTTGCCAGAGGTTGCGTTCGAACACCGAGGCGAATCGCTCGGCCAGCTCGTCGACGATCGCTCGAAGGTGCTCGTACTCGTCGAGGACTTCATCGACGGGCACGCCCATGCCGACGAGCTCGGCACCGACCTCGAGAAACGCCGGCGACTTGATGACGATGATGTCGCCGTCGAACGCCACCACTCCGAGGTCGTAGGCCCGGGTCATTGCCTGCGGGGACAACTCGATGCTCGGGAAGCGAGCGGCCAGTTCGTCGGGTCGCAGCCGAAGCTCCTCGGCGCTGCCGAGGACGCCGGATGCGGTGCGTTCCACGCCGAGCACATCGGTGAGGGTGTGGCCGCTCTGCCAGGTATCGACGAGATCCTTGATGGCTGCGAGCGAGTAGCCCTTGTCCTGCAGTTCGGCAATGAGCTTCAAGCGCGCCCGGTGATCGGGCCCGTAGTAGCCCACCCGACCGCGACGCTCGGGCGGCGGCAGAAGCCCGCGGTGCTGGTACATCCGAATCGTCGTGAACGGCAGATCCGTTTCGGCGGAGAGCTGCTCGATCGTCAGGGTCTCGGTCGCCTCGTCCATGCCAATAGTGTACACAATAACTATGCGAGTAAATAGTCACGAGATAGCGAATTCCGCTCCGGTGGTGCTGGGCCGCAACGCACCACCGAGCGCCTTCCCGAAGATGCCGCCCGGTGGCTCGAGCACGGCTCCCTCGCCCTGGGACAGCGACCCGAACTGCGGCGACCCCGCCGCTGACGACTCCGAAGGTGCCGATCCCGAGCAGCAGGAGCTCAACGGCGTCGCCGCCTCTGCCGGCGTCGACCGCGCGACGGTCGACTGGATCCCGACTTAAGCAACAAGCAGGCCAGCAACGACCGGCGCCACATCCCGCATCTGGCTGTGTGAACCCATCGATCGGTCATGCGATCGAACGCGAGGCTCTGCGACGGCGTCGGAAGCGGGGTCGGGGTGTGGCCGTTAGACTGCTCGGCTTCATGGCCGACCTGCAGATGAGAAGAACTGGTGTGGATCGATGACCTCGGGTGAGCCCTGCCTGGCGGTCGTCATGGTGTGTGAGAACGAGGCGCACACCATCGAGCGCCTCGTGGAGTCGGTGCTGGCGTCACCGCTCACGGCCCAGCTCGTGGTGGTGGACGACGGATCCACCGATGGCACCCCGGAGATCGTCGCCAAGGTCCAGGATCCCCGGGTGCTCGTCATCCGCCAAGGGGTCAGCCTCGGCAAGGGCGCCGCGCTGCGGCGCGGGTTTGCCGAAGCCACCGCGCCCTACATCGTCGTGCAGGATGCCGACCTCGAGTACGACCCCGACGACTACGCCCGGCTGCTCGGCCCGCTGGTCGCCGGCCACGCGGACATCGTCTACGGGACCCGCTTCTCGGCCCGCGCGCACCGGGTGTTGCCGTTCACCTTCAGCACGGCCAACCGGATCATCACGCTCGCCTCGAACGTGTCGACCGACCTCAACATGACCGACGTGATGACGGGGTACAAGGCGTTTCGACGCGAGGTGCTCGAGTCGTTCGAGCTCGAGCACGACCGCTTCGGCTTCGAGATCGAGTTCACCGCCAAGGCCGCACGAGCCGGGTGGCGGTTCTACGAGATCGCCGTCTCCTTCGAAGGTCGGGCGTCGGGCCAGGTCTCGAAGGTCTCCTGGCTCGATGGTCTACGCGTGGCCTACTGCGTGGGCCGGTACTCCGATGTCGGCGTGCGGCTCAGTCGCCCGCGCCTGCAACTCGCGGATGACGCCGACGGCATGGTGGCCTTCGACGATGCCGACGTGGAGCTCGAGGACAGCCTCGACAACCTCGATGATGCGGCCAACTACGCGGACTGGATCGTCGAGATGATCGAGCCGTACGTGGGCGGTGACATCGTCGAGATCGGTGCCGGCCACGGCACGATGTCCGAGCGCCTCGCCCGCCTGGGGGCGGTCACCGCATCCGAGCTCTCCCCGCGGGCGGCCGAGCGGCTACGTGAGCGCTTCGCCGGTTCGGCGATCTCGGTGGCCGAAGGTGCGGCCGACGTGGTCATGGGCGACGAGCAGTTCGATTCGGCCGTGCTGATCAACGTCCTCGAGCACATACCCGACGATCTGGGGGCGCTCTCGGCCATCTACCGCGGCCTGCGCCCCGGCGGCACGGTGGCGGTGTTCGTGCCCGCCCACGAGCTCCTCTACGGGCACTTCGATCGAGCGATCGGACACCAGCGCCGATATCGGCGGTCCACGCTGGCCCAAGCGCTGACGATGGCTGGGTTCGATCTGGTCGAGCTGCGCTATGTCAACCTGCCCGGCTTCTTCGCGTGGTTCGCGGTCGCCCGGGTCATGCATCGCACCCCGACCGAGTCGTCGCTCGCCCGCGCGTTCGACCGGCTCGCGGTGCCGGTGATCCGGGTGGTGGAGAAGCGCTGGCAGGTGCCGATCGGCGTGTCGCTCCTGGCGGCGGGCCGCAAGCCCCTGCCCTGAACACCGTCCCCGCCGGCGCGGTGCGCCACCTCCCGATGATCCGGGACGCGCCATGATGGGCCGATGCGGGACCGACCTGACCGTCGTGGCGCGGCGCCGATCGAGCACCTCCGGGAGGTCGGGTGGGCGGCGATCGAGGGGTTCTTCACGCCCGCGGAGTGCGACACGATCGCCGCGGCGGCCGCGGCCCGGCAGTGGCCTGAGCTGACTGGACCCTTGGCGCGCTGGACCACCGACCGGCGGTGGGCCCCGCTCGCGACCGGACTGCTCGGTCCCGATGTGCGCTTCGTCCGCGAGCAGGTCCTTACCAAGGCCCCCCACAGCCAGGCCGAGGTGCCGTGGCACCAGGACAGCGGGTACGCCCCGATCGACGGCGAGTTCCTCACTGCCATCGTCGCCCTGGAGGACATGACCGTCGCCAACGGCTGTCTCTGCGTCGCGCCCGGTAGTCACCTCGCCGGCCCCGTGGCGCACGTGCCGTCGGGCTACGTGCTCGAGATCGCCGACCCGGTCGAGCCCCGGGGCACGGTGGTGCCTCAGGCCAAGGGGACGCTGCTCACCTTCTCGTCGTTCACCCACCACCGCAGTGGGGCCAACGCCACGAGCGGAACGCGACCGGCCTGGCTGGTCCAGTTCTGCCGAGCCGATGCGCTCGACACGCGCACCGGTGAGCTGCTCGAGGCTGGCCGGATCGTGGCGAGCGAGGGAGCGTGGATCGAGCCGTCACGGGCTGACGAGCAGCTCTGACGCGCGACCCGCCGCGACGCGCCTCGACGCGCCGCGACGCGGCCGCTGCCGTGGTCAGACTGCGGCGGCGACACCGCGCAGGTTCGCGGAGGTCGGGCTGGTCTGGGGCGCCCAGAAGATGCCATGCGCGGACGTCGCGATGATCCCCAGCAGACCCACGGCGACGAAGCGGTCGATCGGCGTCGCCGCATAGGTGACGGAGAACAGGTGGCCCGTCGCCGCGGCCTGCTCCGTCCAGGTCGCGCCGTCCCACGAACCCACGCCATCGGGCGCGTCCTCGGTGGTCACGAACCCGTCGGCGGCCGTTGACGCGATCGCCGTCAGGTCATCGACCGTCGACGTGGTCGCGGCGGTCCACGTGGCCGCGTCGAGCGATGTCCACGCCTCGCCGCCGTTGCCCACGGCGAGGTACTGGGCCAGTGCCGGGTCGAACCGGACGGCCTGCAGGTCGACGCCGGTGATGGCGGTGCCGTTCGTGAAGGTGACGCCGTCGCCCGACATCACGTACGCACCGGCGGTGCCCACGGCCACGACGAAGGACGCGCTGGCGCCGTTGACGCCCAGCAGGTCGGCCGTCCCCGCGGTGCTGCGATCCGTCCACGTGGTTCCGTCCGTCGAGGTCAACACGGTGCACAACGCGCCGACGGCCACGAACAGGCCACCGAAGAACGGCACCCACGCCACCGCGCGCAACGTGCGGAGCGTGCCGCTCGCCCGTGTCGTCCAGATCACACCGTCGGGAGAGGTGATGATCGTCCCGCCCGCTCCCACCGCCACGAAGAGGTTGCGCAACGCGCTCCAGGCGACATCCTCGAGGTTCGCGACCACGCCGCTCGACCGCAGGGTCCACACCACGGCGTCGGGGGACGAGACGATCGCGCCGCCGTTGCCGACCGCCACGACGTTCTGCAACGGCGGTTGGGTCGCGGCGCCGGCGGCGTCGACGCTGATGATCTGGGGCGCGATCCAGGCCACGGCACCGATCGCCGCACCCACCCCGAGGACACGGCGCCGGCTGGGCACCCCGGTCGCGGCCTTGGCCGGCTCAGGCACAACGTCACCCATGGTCCACCCACCCTGCTGCGCCGGAGAAGCCGGCGCAGATGCAGGGTACCCGACCCGCCGCCGCGCCGGACCGGCGAACGACGGCCATCACGAGGTGGCGGACCGCTGATGGACACGCGTGGACCGCCGTCCGTGGTGGTTTCTCGCGGGCCGCGAACGTCAATGAAACCGGGGCGCAGGAAACGATTGACGCCTCATGGATCTGGTGGGAGGGTCACTGAAGAAACAGTCCGCACCGCGGCGACGAGCACCGGATCGGGTGCGACCCACGCAGGTCAGCAACCCGAGCGGTGGGGCCGCTGCGGCGGTGGATCACCGGACGGGCCCGGAGGGGGTCCAGGGGGTCAGCGACCATGCATCTCTACACCAGGCGCGCGCGCCTACGCGGAGGCAACGGACAGAAGGGCCTGACGTGGGCGACGGACATCGCCAGGAAGGCGAGTCAGGTGAGCGGCGCGCCGATCGCTCTGCACGGCGCCGTGTACTCGCCGGCGTTCGGCTCCCTCGTGTGGTCGACCTTCGTGCCCGACCTCGAGGCGATGGAGACGTTGGGCGACAAGCTCAGCGCGGACGACGGCTACCTGACCATGGCGGACGAGGGCGCGACCTACACCGACGGGATGATCGACGACAGCCTGTCGTTGTTGGTGCACGGCGCGCCCGATCCTGATCGGCCGGGGGAGTACGTCTCGGTCGTGCAGGCCGTCACGGCCGCGGGCCACGCCGCCGACGGTGTGCTCGTGGGCATCGAGCTCGCGCAACGAGCCGAGGCGATCACGGGCCTGCCGACGATGTTCCTCACCAACGAGACGGGCGCCTACGGCGGTGTCGCGTGGATCACGGGCTACCCGAACATCGGGGGGTTGGACGCGGGCCAGCAGGCCCTGCTGGCCGATCCGTCCTGGGTCGATCTGATCGACACGAAGGCCGGTGGGGTGTACGCCGAGGACGCGTCGGTCACGACGCAGACGTTCTACCGCCGCTTCGTGTAGCCGGGGCGTTGATCGGCCACCCGGTGCCCCGGCGGCGGGGCGACGCTCACACCGTGCCGCCGCCGGTGGGTCGGGCCGAGGGGCCCGTACGGCCGACGGCCTGCCCTCGGGGCGGCGGGTCTGCAAGGGTGGGGGCGAGCCGGCGTGTGCGGGGCCACGCGCGTCGGGCCGACCCGTTCCCGAGGAGCACGCCCGATGGCGGACGACAACACCGCAGACGCTTCCGACGCGCCGCCGAGATCGAAGCACCCGGTTCGTTCGCTGGTCGAGTGGGTGCTGGTGATCGGCGGCGCGGTGGTGATGGCGTTGCTCCTCAAGACGTTCGTGGTGCAGGCGTTCTACATCCCGACCGGATCGATGGAACCGACCTTGATCGGTGAGCTCCACACCGACGGGACGACCGGTGCCGGGGACCGGATCCTCGTCGACAAGGTCAGCTACCGGCTGCACGGGGTGAACCGGGCGGACGTGGTCGTGTTCGCGAACCCGGACGCGAACGGCCAGGACACCGTGAGCGCGCCGGGCGGCACGCCGCCGGTGGCGGATCTCGTCAAGCGGGTCATCGGGCTGCCGGGCGACAGCGTGGTGCTCGAGGGTGGGAAGGTGTCGATCAACGGGCAGGCCCTGGCCGAGCCCTATCTGCCCGCGGGTACTGAGACGCTTCCGGCCCCGGCCTCGGTCGGGTGGATCCATCGGTGCAGCGCGGAGGACCCCTGCGTCGTACCGGCGGGGTCGGTCTGGGTGATGGGCGACAACCGCACCCACTCGAAGGACAGCCGCTACCTCGGTCCCATCCGTGAGGACACGATCGTCGGCCGCGCCTTCGCCATCGTCTGGCCCTTCGGTCGTACCGGCGGCCTCTGACGTCGCCGCGGGGGTGGGCACCGCGGGCGGACGGCGGGCTCGCCCTCTCGCCACGAGGTGCATCGGCCAGATCGGGGCGTTCGTGCCGCTGCTCGCCCGCGATGAGGGCGCCGCGCCCACCCAAAGGGGGTGGACGCGGCGCCCTGGTTGCGGGGCGGGCCGATCTCCGAGGACGGGTCGACCTCGCGGACCTACGGCGTCGGCACGACCCCGTCCACGTAGTCGAGGGTGATGCTGTTGTTCGGGCCCGACACCAACAGGTTCAACCCGCTGCCGAGCAGGCCGCAGCCGAAGAACGGGAAGTTCGGCACGGTGAACTTGGGCTGGCTCAGCTTGACCTCGTCCGTGCCGCGGTCAACGGTGCCGGTGAGGTTCAGCTTGAGGTCCACGAAGCAGGTCTTCGGGTTGGTGAGGGCCACGCCCGGCTTGCTGAACAGCGAGACGGTCACGTTCATGCGCGCCGTGGTCTGCACCGCGATGTTGTCGATGCCGGGCGTGCCGCTCGCGGTGAGCGTCGCCGCCGGCGTGCCGACCGTGCTCAGGTCGATGTGCGCGTTCGCGGGCAGGGCCGACAGGATCCCCGGCAGCGCCGCGACGTCGATCGGGTCGAAGCGGGTCGCGACGTTGCTGACCGTGCTGTTGGTGAAGTTGATGTCGCTCACCAGCGAGCCCGACGGATGGATCGTCTTGCCGAGCAGCGCGTCACCCTTCTTGATGAGGATCGTGCTGCGGGTGCCGGAGGTGACGCCGGTGTAGTGCGCCGAGGTCGGAGCCCCGCTGAAATGCAGGTCGATGCCGTTCTTGGCCCCGGCGACCTGGGTGTTCAGCGAGTTGGTGGCCAAGCCGCAGGTGCGGGTCGCGTCGGGGGTGCCGTTCGGGAAGGTCGGGATCGTGAACGGGTCCTGCGTCAGGCTGAGGGCCCCGCTGCGCCGATCGGCAGAGCCGGTGAGGGTCAGCGGCAGATCCACGTAGCACTTGGTGGGGTCCGAGAGCTTGCCGTCGGTGGCGGGCGCCTGGGTCGTGCCCTTCTGGTTGTAGACGGTGACGCGCAGGCGGGTCGTGGCGGACACCGCGAGGTCGGTCGTGCCGGCTGCGGCGCCTGGCGTCGCCGTTCCCGTGACGCTGCCGATCTGCTCGAGATCGGTGCGCACGTAGACGTTGAGGTTGAACGGGCCGACGAAGGTGGCCGTGGTCGTCGGCTGCAGCGTCACCTGGCCACCCACGACGGTGTGGTTGGTGTCGTCGAGGGTCGCCGAGACCGAGCCGGTCGGGTTCAGGACGCGCTGGTAGGCGTCGCCGCGGTGGATCGTGAGGGTGCTCTGGGTGCCGGAGGTGGTGCCGGCGTAGCTCACGGTCGTCGCCCCGGCGGCGGGCACGAGGACCACGCCGACGCTGGCGAGGATCCCGATCCCGGCCAGGCCGAGTGCGGCGCGGTGGGCGCGGGGTCGAGGAGCACGCCGGGCGCGCGAGGACATACGAACGGGCATCGTTGTTCTTCCTTCCACGGGACCTCACACCGGGACGCGCGGCGTCCGGCGGTGGAGGCGCAAGCTGTTGGGAGTCGGCGTCCTGCCCTCCGGGAGGATGACAGTTCGCACTGACAACGTAACTATGGTCACACCCATCAAACACTGTCAACAGTCTGACGCGCACGCAGGGCGAACATGCCGGCGGGTCCGGTGGTGCCCGGGCGCGGGTCGGCTACGGACAGCAGCGCTGCTCCCCGGTCGGCGTGGACCAGGCCCGGCCAAGCGTGCGGGGCTCGGGGCTCGGGGCTCGCGGCTCGCGGCTCGCGTCAGCTCGTGAGATCGAGGGGGGCGATGGCGGCGTCGATGCGAGCCGCGATGTCGGCGACATCACCGACGCCGTCAATCGTCAGCAGGATGCCTCGTTGGCGGTAGTAGTCGATGAGCGGGTTGGTGTCCCGGGCGTAGATCTCGAGGCGATGCCGGAACGTGGCGAGGTCATCGTCGGTGCGGCCCGAGTGCTTCTGGCGCTCGACCACCCGCCGGATCAACTCGTCGTCGGCCACCTCGAGCTGCACGACGGCATGGAAGGTCGTCCCCCGGTCGCGTCCCCACGCGTAGGCCGCCTCGGCCTGGTTCACCGTGCGGGGGAAGCCGTCGAGCACGAACCCGGGCAGGATCGTCGGCTTGGAGAGCCGATCGTTCACCATCGCCACGACCAGGCCATCGGGCACCAGTTCCCCCCGCTCCATCACGCTCTTGGCGGCCAGCCCCAGCTCGGTGCCCTCCGCGACGTGGGCTCGCAGCATGTCGCCGGTGGAGACGTAGTCGACGTGGTGGTGGGCCGCGAGGCGAGGACCTTGGGTCCCCTTGCCGGCTCCGGGCGGAGCGAGGAACAGGGCACGCAGCATGGTTTCGCTCCTGAGATGACGGGCCGCAGGCGGTCGAGGGCACGGGTCGCAGGACCCCCGAAGCCTGGCAGCCTGTCACTCATCCGCAGGTGGGGGCCAGATGGTCGACTGCAGGCGGGGTGTCGCCGGAGGTGCGCGTTCTCTACACTGTGCGCAGCGAGGAGGTCACTGGGACTTGCTCGAAGAGTGAAAGAGCACGTCCTTTGGCTACCGGTACCGTCAAATTCTTCAACAACGAGAAGGGCTTCGGCTTCATCTCCCGTGAGTCGGGCGACGACGTGTTCGTCCACTACTCCAACATCTCGGGCGATGGCTACAAGAGCCTCGAAGAGGGTCAGAACGTCGAGTTCGACGTGGCCCCGGGCCGCAAGGGCGAGGAAGCCCAGAACGTCCGAGTCATCTGAACCCACGGTTTGTCGACGGGGCCACCGGCAGGTTTGTCGGTGGCCCCGCCGTCTCTGGGTCGGGGACCGCCCCGCCATGTGTCATCGAGTTCCCCGCACTACCCCCACCACGGTGCACCGGATCGGTCCCAGTTGACGATCGTTCGGGTGCCTCACACGACCGCGCTGGGGTCTTCCACCTCCACGAAGGACCTGTTCATGGGTACGCAACGCAGCAGTTTCGAAAAACGCGAGCGCGATCGCTCGAAGAAGGCCAAGGCCGCGGCCAAGCGCGACTCGCGCCTCAACAAGGCGCCGGGTGACCCCGAGGACGCCCCCGCGGAGAGCCCATTGGGCGAGGCGGACACCGCCGCCGTGCTCGAGGCGGTGGCGATCCTGCACCAACGCTTCGAGGACAAGGAGATCGAGTTCGAGGAGTTCGAGGAGATGAAGGCGGAGCTCATGGCCCGCCTCTCGGTCGACTGATCGTTGCTCGTCTGGACTGCCCCCTCGTGGCCGGGCCCCGCGCCCGGGCGGTGAGGGTTGAGTGGTGATCGATCCGATTCCGTCCGGTGGCTTGCCACCGGACGGTTCGCGTGGTCCTGCGCCACCGCGCACCCCGGCGGCGTCCGATATCATTCGGATTTGAAATATCTGCGGTTCGGCGGCGGTTCACCTGATCGGCGGCGAGTCCGCCCGGAACGGAGAAACCTGATGACGCACGGAGCGCACGGCTACGGTGCTGCCATGGAGCGAGCTGGCGGCCAACCGCTCGATGAGGACGAGATGCGCGCCTGGCGGGCGTTCATGTGGGTGGCGACCCGCGCGCTCGATCGTCTCGAGCACGACCTGCAGCGCGAGCACGGCCTGAGCCTGCCCGACTACGAGATCCTGGTGCGCCTGTCCGAGGCGCCGGAGCGCCAGCTGCAGATGACCGAGCTGGCGGGGCAGGCGTTGGTCTCGCAGAGCCGGTTGACCTATCGCATCGATCGCCTGGTCCGAGAGGGGCTCGTCGAACGAGTGCCGTGCGAGAGCGACGGCCGGCGCGTGTGGGCCCGGCTGACGCGCCAGGGCTTCGCCAAGCTCGAAGCTGCGTACCCGAGCCACCTCGCGAGCGCTCGCCGCTACGTGATCGATCCCCCGGCCCCGGGTGAGCTGCGCGCGATGACCGATGCCCTCGAGAAGATGAGGGTGGCGCTCGGCGCCGACGATTGTCCGAGTGCGGGCTGCCCGTGAACGACCGTGCGGTGTCGCCCGGCCGCGCCCCGCTGACCCGGGCCGCGGTCCACGACCTGCTGGCGCTGCTGCAGAGCCTGGACGAGAAGTTCCAACACGGCGACCGCGCCCTACCTGACGAGCAGTCGATGCTCGAGGCGTACAAGTGGATCTTCTCGATCCTCCAGGTGGGGGTCGAGGCCTTCGTCTGGGGGGACCCGGCCAACCCGCGGTTCGTCGACATCGTGGGTCCCACCAAGAAGTGGGGCGGCGACAACGCCGATGCGTTCTACCAGTACGCCCCGATCGACCCGGCCCGGACCTACCGGGTGACCGGCCGACCGGGCGACTCGGTCTACTTCTCCCTGACGGTCTACGGCGGGCCGAACGACGGCCACTACTCCGAGCGGATGATCGGGTCGGTCAACGACGAGGACCTGCGCGTCGGGCCCGATGGCACGTTCGCGTTCACGATCAGCCCGGAGGCGTTCGCAGGGCCGGGCATCCGCCTCGAACCCGACGCCGTCGCGGCGATCACCCGGGACTACCTCGCCGACCCGACGACGGGTCGGCGGCTCGAGTGGCGCATCGAGGCCGTCGATCGGCCGGCTTCGACCAGCGAGACGGACGAGGACCTCGCGCGCCGGTTCCGGGCCACCGCCACGTGGGTGCAGGACCAGTTCGACCTCGTGCCCATCGGGCTCGGTGAGCCCAACCGGGTCGACCCGCCGTATCCGGTCCCGGCCCAGACCTTCGGCTGGGCGGCCGGCGACGCGGCGTACGCGATGGGCAGCTTCGAGCTCGGCGATGACGAAGCGCTGGTGATCCACGGCCGCTCACCGGCCTGCCGGTTCTGGAACCTGTGCCTGTGGAACCAGTTCCTCCACACCTTCGACTACACCTACGAGCGCGTCACGATCAACGGGGAGCAGGTCGTCTACGAGGACGACGGCTCGTGGACGGTGGTGGTGGCCGCCGCCGATCCCCGCCATCCCAATTGGATCTCCACCCAGGGCCACCCGCGCGGCCTGCTGTGGTTCCGCTGGTTCCTGCCCGAGTCCACGCCGACCCAACCCCACGTGCGGGTCGTGCCCATCGCCGAGCTCCGGGCCGGGTGAGCTCGGCCGGCTGCCGCCCGCTCGTTCGGCGGTGCCGCGTTCTTTGATCGTCCTCGCCGGCCGGGTCGGCAACACCGATCAACGTTCACGCGGGGGCGATCAGCCCACCGGTTCGGCGGGGACCGCGAAGCGGTCGACGTACGGGGCGAAGCGTCGGCGGAGATCGTCCTCGTCCAGGCCCAGCTCACCGAGGTCGTAGACCAGCCGACCGTGGCGGTTCCGCCCGTGATCGGCCAGGTAGGTCGCCTGGGCCTGCTCGGCCCGAGCATCGAGGGGCTGGCCGGCGACGTCGTAGATCTGGGCGAGCATCGCCGGCTCGTCGGCCATGAACGCGCCGAACATGATGTCGATCGACTGCCCGGCGGGCAGCAACTCGCGATCTCGCACCGCGGCGCTCAGCATCTGCTCGATCACGTCGGCCCAGTACGCACCGATGCGAGGTGGATCGATGGTCTCGTGCGAGAGCCAGCCCACATAGGTGAGCATGGTCACCAGCGACGCCGTGACCGCCACGGGATCGCGGTGGGTGACGAGCACGGTGGCGTCGGGGAACGTCGAGATCAATGGGCCGAACTGCTCGAGGTGCTGGGGTGACTTGAGGATCCACCGCGTGCGGCCGCCGCGACGACCGTCGCCCTGGGGGCGGACGAACTGCAGGACCTGCAACGCCCGGCACAGATAGGCGTAGTGCGGTGTCTGATCGGTCCGGCGGTAGTGGGCCCGCCACGACGGCATCGGGGCCATCGTGTCGAAGAACATGGTGGAAGCGTCGAGGGCCAGCAGGTTGATGTACTCGTGGGCATGGTGCGTGCCGACGTCGAACATCGCCTTGAAGTGGGGGAGCGCCTGGTCGAGGAAGGCCATCGCCGCGTCGCAGCGCACGACCCGCGGATCGGGATCGTTCGGGCCGAGCGGCGCAGCTTCGGCGGCGCCGAGCACCGGTTCGACCGCCTCCCAGTACGGCAGGAAGCGCAGCGCGGGATCAGCGGCGATGAGGTTCTGCAGGTGGGTCGTTCCGGTGCGGGGCAGTCCGGCGATCACGATCGGCGCGTCGATCTCGATGTCGAGCACCTCGGGATGGCGGTTGATGACGTCCTCGACGAGGAGGCGGTTCTTCATCAGCTGCAAGAGTTGGGCGTAGGTCGCGACCTGGCCCATCGCGCTCAGGCCGGCCTCGTCGCGCAGGGCGGCAAGGAGCACCGAGAGCGGCTCACAGAAGCCGTCGTCCCCCCACCCGTCCAGCCCCGTCTCGGCCGACGCGGCGGCGAGCAACGCGTCGGCGTCGAGCGGGCAGGCGTCGACCAGCGACGCGCCGGCGTGGAGCGCGTCGTTGACGTCAGGCGAGAAGCGCGGGTGGCGCAGGTCGATGCGGATGGTGTCGCTGGTCATGGTCCCCCGGACGGTGGTGGTCGGCCCGTACGGGCGTGGCGAGTGGTGAACGTCGGCGGCGGCCCACGGGGGCAGTTCGGGTGGTGAGGGTGGATGGCGTGGTGCGTTGGTTCAGGCGGTGAGGCCGTGGAGCAGGAGGGTGGCGAGGGCGTCGGCTCGGGCCTTGCGGCTGGGCCGACGGCCGGGCGTGTTGAGCTGGTTCATGCAGGTGCCGACGATCGCATCGAACGTCGTTCGGGGGTCGACCTCGGCGCGGCACTCGCCCCGGGCGACGGCTTTGCCCAGGATCGTGCGCAGGTGGTCGGCGGCGGGACGCGTCATGGAGTCATACGCCTGGCGCCAGGCTTCCGGGTCGGCGCGCAGGTCGGCGACGGCGCCCGGCCACGCCGCCTGGACCAGCGGGGTGCTGAAGAACCGCACGGTCTGCTCGACGAACGCCCGCAGATCGACCTCGAGCTCGCCGCTGTCGACGAAGGTGAAGGTGCCGGCGCGGAGGAGCATCACCTCGTGGCACAGCGCGGCCTTGTTCTTCCACCAGCGGTACAGGGTCGGCTTGCCGACGTCGGCGCGCTTCGCGATCGCGTCCATCGTGACGCGCTCGTAGCCGACTTCCTCGAGCAGTTCGGCGGTGGCATCGAGGATCGCCCGGTGGGCGCGCGGGTCGCGGCTGCTGCCGCCCCCGCCGGCGAAGCGGGCCTCATCCAGGTGGGCTGTGGTCGCTCGGCGCACCCGAGCAGCGTAGGCGACGCGTCGACCTACAGAACGTAACGTTGTGTTTCGTTCCGAGGTAACGTCTCGCCGATGGCCGCATGGGGGCCTTCGGGGAGCGAATGGAGACGGCTGTGGCCGATGGACCTGCACTGACCGATGAAGAGCTCACGCGCTTCGGGTTGCTGCCGCGTGACGACTCGTTCCATCCGTACGATCCGGCTGATCGGTCCTGGAACGAGTCCTGGTTCTGGGACTGGTACGACGACGCGGGCACGGTGGCGGGCCACTGCCGCATCGGCTGCCTGCCCAACCAGAACCGGCTGTGGTTCTGGCTCTACCTGTTCCACGACGGCGAGTGGCTCGCTATCGAACAGCCGTTCCTCGACTTCGGGTTGCTGCGCCGCCCCGAGATCGCCTTCGACCAGCCGGGCTTGTCCTTCGGCTACCGCATCGATGATCCGCTGCGCGCCGGGCACCTCCGCACGCGCGGGCAGGCCCGGGTGATCTCGGGGCCGCGGGCGGGACGGGTGGTCCCCACGGCGGTCGATCTCGGGGTCTTGTCGGTGGGTCCGCCGCACTCGACCGGGCAGGGCAACCAGGAGGGCCACTCGTCCGACACCTACGACGCGAGGCGCATGGAGCAGCCGATCGACCTGACCGGCACGATCTCGATCGATGGCGACGAACTGGCGTTCACCGGCCGCGGTGAGCGGGACCACAGCTGGGGTCCGCGCTACTGGATGATCGAGTGGAGCTTCCTCGTGCTGAACAGCGCGGAGCGCCGGCTGCAGTGCGTCGAGGTGCGCTTCCCCGGCGATGGTGCGCTCGAGGTCGGCTACCTGCAGACCGACCACACCGCCGAGCTCACCGAGGTCGCGCTGACCGTCGAACGCCAGCCGGGGTTGGCCGATGCCGCGCGCGGGACGTGCCGTGTGGTGGCTGAAAACGGATCCACCTTCGGGTGCACGTTCGTCGCCATCTCGACCCACGAGATGGATCTGTCCCACGTGCTCGAACCCCAGCCGCCCGTGTCGACCTACCGGCGATCGCTGATCCGGGCCACGCCCGATGACGGCGGTCCGGACCTCCTCGGCTGGCTCGAGGACCACACGATGCCGGCCGGTCTGGCTGTCGACCCCGACGCCGGCTGACCGCGGTCACCGGGGCGGTCGGGCGTTGCCGGTGTCTGCGGCACGCAGCACTGTCGGAGCGCTCGGAGCTGTTGGAGCAACGTCAGCAGCGGGTGCCCTCGGGCGGCAGGGTGCCGGCCACGATGTAGTCGCCCTGGATCTTGGCCACGCAGTCGTTGGCGCCGAGCGCCGCGTGGCGGTTGGCCTCGAGGGTGACCAGCCGGGCGTTGTCGAGCATCTCGGCCGCGTGCACGGCGTTCGCGTACGGCGTCGCGTTGTCGCCGGTGGTGCCCCACACCATGATCGGCGGTGAGCCCGCCGCGTGATAGCTGGTCGGGAGCGGCTTGGGCGCGACGGGCCAGTACTCGCACGGCCGACCGGAGTTCGCGTTGTAGACGCCGGTTCGGGGCGCCTGGGCCGCGGCATCGTCCACGATCTGTTGGAAGCCATCGCCGGTGGGGGTGGGCGTGTCCAGGCAGTTCACCGCCAGCAG
>JBBQHT010000056.1:0-21193 GCA_038324235.1 Acidimicrobiales bacterium | reverse complement strand
ATCCTCGTGCTCGCATCTGGAGCGACGAGCCGTGGGACGGTGGCATCGATCCAGCCGAGGCCGGCCACGTGACCACCCTCGGCTCCCTGGCGAGCAAGCAGCTGCATGCCGAGGCAGATGCCCAGAATGGGTACTCCTTGGTCGATCACCTCTCGGTGCATGGCCTCGTGCAACCCTCGAGCGGTCAGCTGGACCATGGCATCGACGAAAGAACCGACGCCTGGCAGCACGATGTGATCGGGCTCGCCGAGGTCGGTCCCTGTGCTCACGACGTACGGTTCCGCGCCGACCTCCTCGATGGCACGGCGAACCGAGTCGAGGTTGCAGAGGCCGTAGTCGATGACGGCGACCCTGTTCACGTTGCGGCGGGGCGGGTCATCTCGCCGCGTTGTCGTCGTTGACCTTGACGAGACCCTTGCGAGGATCTCGAACCAGGTTGCCGTGTCGGTCGAGCTCGAAGAGCTTCCGGTTCGTGAACCGATCACAGACCGTCTGGAACTCCTCGATGGTCATGTCGATCTCGAGGAGCACCTCGTCGATCGGGTATCCGAGATAGGTCGAGGGGAAGGTGCCGTCGTGGAGGCGGACCAGCTCGATCGCGTCCGACCGAGAAAGGCGCCCGCGTCGGACCTGCATGCACGCGAGGTCAGTCGCTCGGCCGAACCCGTACTTGAGGAACTTGAAGTAGTCGTGGATTCCCGTCTGGACGTTGTCGAGGTTCTCGTAGTTGACCAAGGATCCCTCGACGAGCGTCGGGTACGACTCGAACCCGTGGGCCTGGCTGATCAGCGCGTTGCTCCAGCCGTCCCACGGGATGAAGTACCCGAGGAAGATGCCCGTAACCCCGACATCGGCGAGTCCCTCGTCGGTCGGGTACGTGTACTGGATCAGGTGCTTCGCTTCGATACCGACCTGACCGGCGAGATCGGAGACCCGGAGCCCGAGGAGGCCGCCGAACTCCTCGAGCCACCGCCGAGTCAGCACGTGGTCGTCAGCGGCGGTGGCGGGGCCGCCGTACTCGTTCTGCGAGTTCTCGCCCCAGACGATGAGCGGGACGCGGAGCTGGACGGCAAGTCGTACCGGCACCGTGAAGATGGCCACGTGCTCCGGCCAGGAGATGTCGCCGACCTGCGTGAGCGCGAGGCGATTGATCCTGCGGCGAACGATGGGGTTCATCGACACCTCGATGTGGTCGACGCCGAGACGCTCGATGTTGTCGAGGTTGCGTTGCCCGATGGCCGAGAGCTTGTCGGTGGTTGCGGTCACGCAGAGCGGGTTCATCCCGAGCTCGAGCATGCGGATCACCTGGTAGGTGCTGTCCTTGCCACCACTCACCGGGATGATGCAGTCGTAGTTGGACCCGTCGGTCGAGCGGAACCGCTCGAGGATCTCGGTGAGCTCGACCTTGCGCTGGTCCCAGTCGACCTCGCTCCGCTGCTCGTAGTGGATGCACGCGCTGCACACGCCCTCGTCATCGAAGAAGATGTCCGGCTTCGTCTCGGGCATCACGCAGCGGGTGCAATAGCGGATCATGCTTGCGGCTCCTCGCCGTCGTGTCGGTGGGTCCCGAGACCAAGACGTGCGGTATTCACGGCTTCCCATTGTCCCATGCGAAGGTTTCGACACCGGCGATCGAACGGATTTGTGTGAAACCGACCGCCGTGAAGGCCTTTCGAGACGCCGTGTTGGTCTCGGCGACGTCGGCCTCGAGGCGCACGACGCCGACGTCGCCTGCCCACTGGGCCTGGAGTGCCACCAGGATGGCGCGGCCGAGCCCGTGACCTCGCTGCGTCGGATCGACGGCGATGCTCACCTTTCCGATCGCGTCGGCAACGTCGACCCGGACCATCCCGACCGGCACCCCGTCGAGTTCGGCGATGGAGATCCTCGAAGCCGGGTCAGCCATCCGGGCCCGAAACCAGGCGTCGTGTTGGCGTGGATCGACAGCGTTGCCAGAAAGACTGAACCGAACAGCGTCGGCGTCGTTGCGCAGCAGGAGGAGGAAGGCGCCGTCGTCCCGCCGGGCAGGGCGAAGCCCGATGCCGGGCCCGGATTCGACCGTGCGACCGACGATCTCGAGGATGCTTCGCCACCCAAAGTCCTGGTCGGGCGCGAAGCGGCCCACGATGTCACGGATCACCGCAAGGTCTTCTGCGTTGTCCACGGTCCACCGTTCCTCGCCGAGCTCCATTCCGGAGCGCAGGTTCGCCAGCTTGAAGCGCTCGGGGTGTCGGTAGAAGAAGGGCGTCACGTGTTCGCGCTCGGCGGCGTCCCTCGCCTCGGCGAGCGCCACGCGGAGTGCCGACGCCGCGATGACCTCGACGTCGAGCCCTTTGGGATAGGTGCGCGGGAGGACGTTGCAGGTGTAGTCGGCCGCACTCGAACGGTGGAGCTCGATGACCGATCGGACGATCTCGGGATCGACCAGGGGGCAGTCGCCTGTGATGCGGACGACGGTCGCGGCCGGGAACCGATCGAGCACCAGTCCGAATCGAGCCAAGACATCTTGCTCCGGCCCACGAACCACGGCCGCTCCGTGGGCGGTGGCGATGTCCTCGATGGGGTCGTCGCGGTCGTGGTCAGACGTGGCCACCACGATCGTGGCGTCAGCCAGGTGCGAGAGCCGGTGGAGGAGGAACCCCAGCATCGGCTGTCCGCCGAGGTCGGCAAGGACCTTTCCCGGCAGACGAGTCGACCCCATGCGAGCCTGGACCACGCACGTGACGGGGTCAGACGAGGCCAAGGAGTGCCTCCGCCACGCGTTGTGGTCCACGGCCATCGACCAGGGTGGCACCCGTACGGCCGAGCTCCTGACGGACCACCGCGTCACCTACGAGCTCGATGACCGAGCGCAGGATGATCTCGCCGCTGGTGCCTTCTGGCATGCCGATCGCTCCGCCGGCCTCCGCGATTCCTGCGACGGCTCGATGCTGGTTCGCGGCGAGGGTCAGCGCGATCGTCGGGCGGCCCAGCAAGAGCGACTCGACGAGGGTGACGCCACCCGCGGTGACGACCAGATCGGCCGCGGCCAACTCGGGCAAGAGGCCCGTCGAGGTCGAGATGGCCGTGACGCCGCGGGGTACTCGAGTGCAACCCCAGGGACCGACGGCCAGGCGAACTTCAACACCGGGGAGCGCGTCACGGATCGCTTCTGCCAGCTCTGCCCCCCGGCCACCCTCGTCGGACGCGCCGGTGGCGACAAGCAGCCGTTCGACGTCGCCGCCGACCACCCGAGGCTGGAGCCCGGAGGGGATCGGTTGGACCATGGCGAAGTCGAGACCGGTCAGGAACAAGCGGGAAGAACCCTGCCTGGCGCGTGAGGCGCCGGGATTCGGATCAACCACGAGATCGACACGGAGGTCCCGTTGCAGGTCGTCGATCGCCGCGAGGGCCTGGCAGCTGGTATCGAGCTCGTCAGCCCGGACTGCGTAGGAATCCACCAGAACGACGTCAGCAGGGTGGAGGTCGTCGACGGTCACGAGCTCGGCGTCCGCTCCGGCGGCGCGCAGGGGAGTCGCCACCGCTTCCATGCGGCGACGATGTCCGAGCCCGACGCCAGGTCCGGCTTCGTAGACCAGCACCACCGTCGTCAGAGCATCTCCCAAACGATCACTTCGTCCGCCTCGATGTCGGTGCTGGTTTCACGTCCGACGACGGCATCGAGGAAGCGGGGTTTGATCCCGAAGCCCGGTCGCTTCACGGTGAGCATCTGGCGAGCGATCTTCGTACCGGCGGGGATGTCGCACGCGGCCACGAGGGATCGCCGGGCCTTCGGGTACATCTCCTCGGCCTCCTCCTCGGACGGACCGGCTTTGCGTCCATCGCCGAGCGCCGCTTCGACATCTCTCACGTGCTGTACCAGGGCCTTCAGCTCCTGGGGTTCGATGGCGAACGGGTGGTCGGGGCCGGGCGACGTGCGGTCGAGGGTGAAGTGCTTCTCGATGAGCTCGGCGCCCAGCGCGACGGCGGCGGGGGCGATGTGGATGCCGAGTGTGTGGTCGGAGAGGCCGACGGGGATGTCGAAGGCTGCCCTCATCGTGGCCATGCTGCGAAGGTTCATGATGTGGGTGGGTGCCGGGTACATCGAGGCACACTGCAGCAAGCAGAAGCGGTCGGTGCCACTTGATCTGGCCGTGGCGAGCGCATCCTCGATCTCGCCGAGGTTGGCCATGCCGGTCGAGAAGATGATGGGCCGGCCCTTCGAGGCCGTGTACTCGATGAGGGGAAGGTCGACGAGCTCGAACGAAGCGATCTTGAACGCCGCAACGTCGAGCGCGTCGAGCTCGTCGACGGCTCGTCGGTCGAACGGCGACGAAAGGAACTCGATTCCCTGCGCTCGGGCATGCTCCGCGAGCAGGGGTTGCCAGTCGCGAGGCAGCGCCAATTCGTCGAGGACCTCGTGAATCGGCCGGGCGCCGAGCTCACCGAGGTAGTTGAACCGAGGCGTCTTCGTGGAGTACAGGTCCGAGCCGGTGTAGGTCTGGAACTTCACGGCATCGGCGCCAGCTTCGACGGCGACATCGATGAGGCGCTTGGCCGTGTCGAGGTCGCGGTTGTGGTTCGCGCCGGCCTCCGCGATGACGTAGCACGGGTGGTTGGGTCCGACCGCTCGGGGGCCGATCATCACGGCCGTCATGAGCGCAGGACCTTCTCGAGCGTTTGGATCACGGTGTCCTGATCGGCCTCGGAGAGCCCGGGATGAAGGGGAAGCGAGAGCAATCGGTCATACGCGGCTTCGGTTGCCGGGTAGGCCTTGGGGTCCACACCGAGGTCGCGGTAGACGCCGAGGCGGTAGGTCGGCACGTAGTGCACCTGCACGCCGATGCCGTCGTCGCGAAGCTGCGCGAAGACCCGATCACGGTCGGTGACCTGGATGGCGAACAGGTGGTACGCGTGCCGGAACCCTCGTGGCGCGGCCGGGGGCAGGGTGACGTCGAGATCGGCGAGCCGGGTCCGGTAGCGCGTCGCGAGCTCGTTCCGCCGTTCGACGAAGCGCTCGAGCTTGGTCAGTTGGCTGGTGCCCAACGCCGCCTGGATGTCGGTGAGGCGCACGTTGTATCCGACCTCGGGTATGTCATAGCTCCAGGCGCCCAGCTCGGGGGTGGGAACGATGCCGTGATGGCGAAAGGTGCGGAGCCGTGCCGCGAGCTCGTCGGAGTTCGTGGTGACCGCTCCGCCCTCGCCCGTGGTGATCGTCTTGACGGGGTGGAACGAGAAGCAGCAGAGATCGCTGTGGGCGCAGTTGCCGACGGGTCCGTCCGGAGTCGATGCCCCGATGGCGTGAGCCGCGTCTTCGATCACAACTCGGGGGCGGCGCGAGAGGTGCGCGAGGTCAACCGGCAGGCCGGCGAAGTGCACTGCGACAAGGGCATCGGCGTCCGCCGGAACGGCGTCGACATCGAGGTTGAGCGTGGTCGGATCGATGTCGATGAATCCGGGGGTGGCCCCCACGTACAGCGCGCAGTTGGCGCTGGCCGCGAACGACAGGGGCGAGGTGTACAGGCGGTCGCCCGGACCAAGGCGCGAGGCCCACGCCGCGGCATGGAGCGCCGCGGTGCCGCTCGAGAAGGCCACTGCGTGTCGGGCACCCGTGACGCCGACGATCGCCTCCTCGAACTCGGCGACGTGGGGTCCCTGGGTCAGCCAGTCACCCTTGAGGACCGCGACGACGGCAGCGATGTCATCGTCGTCGACAAGTTGGCGACCGTAGGGGATCATGCGAGCTGGCTGCGCAGTTCTTCCGTGTCGAGCCACCAGTCGTTGTTGTCACTCGAGTAGGTGAACGACTCATCGACGGGCTTCCCGGTCATCCATCGAGGCTCGTCGGTCCACCACGGATGTTCGGGCAGCACGATGTAAACGTCGCCGGCATCGATGCTGTGGCGGGCTTCGTCGGAGGTGAGGAGCACCTCGTGGAGCTTCTCGCCCGGCCGGATGCCGATGACCTCGTGGGGCAGGTCCGGCGCCATGGCCTCGGCCAGATCGGTGACCCGCATGGACGGGATCTTGGGGATGAAGATCTCGCCCCCGGTCATGTGCTCCAAGCCGAACATGACGAGATCGACGGCCTCGGGCAGCGTGATCCAAAACCGGGTCATTCGCTCATCGGTGATGGTGAGGCGACCTTCGGCGAGCTGGCGGCGGAACAACGGTACGACCGACCCACGCGATCCGACGACGTTGCCATAGCGAACACACGCGAGGCGGGTGTTGGACTGGGCCGCGTACGCGTTGCCTTGCACGATGATCTTCTCTTCGCACAACTTGGTGGCGCCGTAGAGGTTGACCGGGTTCACGGCCTTGTCGGTCGACAGTGCGACGACCTGGCCGACGCCGGCATCGATGGCCGCGTCGACGACGTGCTGGGCCCCGAGGACGTTGGTCTGCACGGCCTCGAAGGGGTTGTACTCACACGCGGGCACCTGCTTCATCGCCGCGGCGTGGACGATGATGTCGGCACCCGTGGCGGCGCGGGTGAGCCGGCTGCGGTTGCGGATGTCGCCGATGAAGTAGCGGATCTGTGCGTCGCCGAACCGCTCCATGACCTCGGACTGCTTGAGCTCGTCCCGGGAGTAGATGCGAACGGTGGCGTCGGGGAACTGGGTCGTGACCCGCTCGAGGAAGGCCACGCCGAACGAGCCCGTCCCGCCGGTCAGCAGGATCGTCTTGCCGTCGAGATTCATGCGGCCATCATTGCCGATGACACGACCGGAGTCGGTCTTTGTCCGGCGCCCGTGGATTCAGGCTGTCGCGACCGATTCGAGCTCGAGGTCGGACGGGTTCGACAGGAACCACTCGTAGGTCGAGGCGATCCCGTCGCGGAGCCCGATCGACGCCCGCCAGCCGAGCCGGTCGAGCTTGCTGACGTCGAGCAGCTTGCGAGGCATGCCGTCGGGCTTGGTCGCGTCGAAGACCAGCTCGGCCTCAGGGTGCACGATGTCACGCACCAGCTCGGCGAGGGCTCGGATGCTGAGGTCGACGCCCGTACCCACGTTGATGTGGGACTCGTCCTCGTAGTTGTCCATCAGGTAGACGCAGGCGTCCGCGAGGTCGTCGACATGGAGGAACTCACGCTTGGGCGTACCCGAACCCCAGATCTCGACCTCGGTGCGACCCTCGACCTTGGCATCGTGGAACTTGCGCATGAGCGCGGGAAGGACGTGACTGGCGGTCAGATCGAAGTTGTCGTTGGGTCCGTAGAGGTTGGTGGGCATCGCCGAGATGAAGTTGCGACCGTACTGCTGGCGGTACGACTGGCACAGCTTGATGCCGGTGATCTTGGCCAGCGCGTACGCCTCGTTCGTCGGTTCGAGGGGCCCGGTGAGCAGAGCCTCCTCGGGGATCGGTTGCGGCGATTCGCGGGGGTAGATGCACGAGCTGCCGAGGTACAACAACTTCGTCACCTCGTAGAGGTGGCTGGCGTGCACGACCGTGGCGTGGATCATCATGTTGTCGTACAGGAACTCCGCCGGCCGGGTGGAGTTGGCCATGATGCCGCCCACGGTGCCCGCGACGAGGTACACGTAGTCGGGCCGGTGGGCCTTGAACCAGTAGTTGACCGCCGCCTGATCACGTAGGTCGAGCTGATCGCGGGCGGCGAGCAGCAGGTTGTCGTAGCCCGCCTCCGTGAGGCGGCGCACGATGGCGGAGCCCACCAATCCGCGGTGACCGGCCACGAAGATCTTGGCGTCCTTGGGAACCTGGGTCATCGTTCACCTCGTCGGGGATGGTCCGAAGACCGGCGGCACCCGTGGGGCCCGGGGAGGGCGGGCCCGTTCAGGTGATGGCGAGCATGCGGTCGAGAGCGACCTTGGCCCATTGTGCCGTGTCGGGGTCGACAGTGATGCGATTCACGACATTTCCGGCCACCAGGTTCTCGAGGACCCAGGCGAGGTGCGCGCCGTCGATGCGGAACATCGTCGAGCATGGGCAGACCAAAGGATCGAGTGAGACGATCGTCTTGTCCGGGGTCTCCGCGTCCAGGCGGTTGACCAGGTGGATCTCGGTGCCGACGCCGATCACGCTTCCCACCGGCGCGTCTGCGACCGCGTTGATGATGAAGTCGGTCGAACCGACGGCATCGGCCAGTTCGCAGACGTCGTGCGCGCACTCGGGGTGCATGATCACCAGGCCGGCGGGATGGTCGGCCCGGAACTGGGCGATGTGCTCCGGGCGGAAGCGCTGGTGCACCGAGCAGTGGCCCTTCCACAGCAGGAACGTGGACGCCTTCGTGTCGGCGTCGCTGAGCCCGCCCTGTTCGAGGCGCGGGTTCCACACCCGCATGTCCGCCTCGGTGTAGCCGAGCGCGTGGCCGGTGTTGCGGCCCAGGTGCTGATCCGGGAAGAAGAGGACCTGGCGCCCACCGGCGCCGTCGTCAGCCCGATCGTTGAGGCTGAGGGCCCACTCGAGCACCGCCTTCGCGTTGGTCGACGTGCACACGGCTCCGCCGTGCTCGCCGACGAAGGCCTTCAGCGTCGCCGACGAGTTCATGTACGTGATCGGCACGACGCGCTCGATGTCGGTCGTGCGGGCCAGCGCCTCCCACGCGTCTTCGACCTCGTCGAGGTCGGCCATGTCCGCCATCGAGCAGCCGGCGTTGAGGTCCGGCAGGATCACCTGTTGGTGGTCACCGGTGAGGATGTCGGCGGATTCGGCCATGAAGTGGACGCCGCAGAACACGATCGCGTCGGCCTCCGGGTGCTCCTGGGCCAACACCGAGAGGCGGAACGAGTCGCCGCGGGCATCAGCCCACTGCATGACCTCGTCGCGCTGGTAGTGGTGGCCGAGGATGAAGACCCGATCGCCGAGCTCGGCCTTGGCCGCCCCGATCCAGTCCGAGAGCTCATCTGGTGAGGCGTGGGTGTACCGCTCGGGGAGCGGGGTCTGGAGCCGCAGCATGTTGGGTGGAACCTCCGGTGAGGCGGAGCTCCGATTGGTAGCCGGTGGGGACAGCCTGGTCGCCACGCCACGGGGATGTCGGCTTCGGAGCTGATATGTCGCCGGAGACCAGGCCGGCGTGCGGTCAGTGTACGCGCGTCACCGATCGTTCACCCGCTTTTCGTCCGCGCGCCCTGATCGAGGGTCGCCACGAGCGCGGCGGCGGTCTCGGCCCGGGGGGCCACGGTGGCGGGCGACCCGGGGCTGGAACCGAACGTGAGCCGTTCGCAGACCCCGGTGGCATCAGGTTCGGCACACGAGCCGAGCAGGACCACCACGGTGTCGGGGCGCTCCGTCGCCAGTCGTCGCAGTTGCTCCTCGTTCGTGATCGGCTCGCCCGCCGGCCCGCCGCGATACCGCAACCAGTCGTCCATCCGGTACGGCTCGGCGAGGTAGGGGATCGTCGTCTGCCCAGGGGCCAGCGGCAGGGCGGCGACGAGGTCGTAGGGCGCGTAGCCGGCCTGGATCAGGTCGGCGGCCTGGTTCGGCTGCCCGGCGTTCACGGCGATGACCAGGAGACCGACACCGACGAGCGCTCCCCATTGCGCGGCGACGTTCTTGCGGAACCGGCGCTGCAACGCGGCATCGAGCGCCCCGAAGACGTAGGCCACGCCGATCGCGGCGGGGACCAGACCCCAGTAGTTCCAGTACTGATGACCGCCCGAGCCTTCCTTGAACGCGAGGGCGTAGGCGATGACCGACGTCAGCGCGAGGGCGGCGACCGGGCGGAAGCGACGATCTCGAAGGCTCACCGCACACGCGAGCCACGCGAGGAGCCCGACGCCGAGGAGCTGTCCCAACCACGGCATCTGGAACGAGATCATGTCGGCGACGCTCACCGCCTCGGTGCCGCCGGTGCGCCGGATGAGCTTGTCGTCGAGCACCGCGAGGCTGCCGTACACCCAGAAGGCCCATCCCACCGTGGCCACCACACCGAGCACGACACCGGCGAGGTAGGGAAGCGACCGGCGCCACGCGCCGGGCTGGCTCCGCCAACGCGCGGCGGTGGCCACCCCGCACAACCCGACGAGGAACGTCGCCTGCCAACCCGACAGGCAGGTGACCGACGCGAGTACCAGCAGGAGCCACGGGTTCGGCTCCCGGGCGCCGATCCACTGCCGGTACCAGACCAGGGTGGTGGCGAGGGCGAAGGGCAGAGCGATGATCATGGTGTCGAGCATCGATCCGTACACGAAGAACATGTGGCACGCGAGTGCGGTGGCGGTCGCCACGGCCGCCGTCACCGGCCGGAGGGCGAGGGCCCGGACGAGCAGGTAGAGCAGGACGATCGAGGCCAGCGAGCCGAGCCACGCAGCGGCCCGGGTGGACCACGCGTGCGTTCCGAGCACCCGTTCGAGCGCGGCCGTCTCGATCACGATGAGTGGCGGGTGGGTGGCGTACTTGGTCTGATCCACCCGAACGCCACCGAGTCGTGACTCCAGCGGTCCCAGCACCCGCAGGCCCTGGCTGTCGGCCCCCCACACCGCGCCGTTGATCCCCTCGTCCGAGTCGCCGAAGGGCGCGGTGATGCGCGTGAGCGACAGGGCCAAGAACGCCACCGCCACGGCGGCCAGGATGGCCCAGGCGACCAGGTGCTCGGTGGTGGGGGCGGCGAGGCGGCGGGCCGGTCGCGCTGAGGTGCCCGCGTCGGTCATCGAAGCCTTCCCCTGTCCTTCCCGGCCGGTGATCTGGGTTCGGTCCCATCCGGCGCCCGCGCCTGCCCCGCCGAGGTGTCGGTTCCGGTCCCGGATCGGGCAGTCTAGGAGCATGCTCTCCCGCCCGCCGACCGGCACCATCCCCGATACGCCGGGGTCCTATCAGTTCAAGGACGCGCAGGGACGGGTGATCTACGTCGGCAAGGCCAAGAGCTTGCGATCCCGCCTCTCGAACTACTTCCAGAGCCCCGTCCACCTACCGCCGCGCACCGCCCAGATGGTCGAGACCGCCGCGTCGGTCGAGTGGATCGAGGTCCGCAACGAGGTCGAGGCGATCATGCTCGAGTACAGCCTCATCAAGCAGCACCAGCCGCGGTTCAACATCCGCCTGAAGGACGACAAGAGCTATCCGTTCCTCGCGGTGACCGTGGCCGACGGCTGGCCCCGGGCGATGGTCATGCGCGGCGCCAAGCGCAAGGGCGTCCGGTACTTCGGGCCCTACGCGCAGGCCTACGCGATCCGGGAGACGCTCGATCTGCTGCTGCGGACCTTCCCGATCCGCACCTGCTCCGACAACAAGCTCAACCGCCACGAGAAGCTCGGGCGCCCGTGCCTCCTGTTCCACATCGAGAAGTGCGCCGGCCCGTGCGTCGGCGAGATCGACAAGCCGACCTACGACGGGCTCGTCGCCGAGCTGATCGAGTTCCTCGAGGGCGACACCGACACGATCGTCAAGCGGCTCGAGCGCCAGATGCTCGAGGCGTCCGACGCGCTCGAGTTCGAACGGGCCGCCCGGCTGCGCGATCGGCTCACCAGCGTGCGCAAGGCCATCGAGAAGCAGCAGATGGTGGTGGACCGGGCCGAGGACGTCGATGTCATCGGCATCGTCGACGACGACCTCGAGGCGGCCGTGCAGGTCTTCTACGTCCGGCGCGGCCGGGTGGTCGGCCGGAAGGGCTTCGTGCTCGACAAGGTCGAAGACCTCACACCGGGCGAGCTGGTCGACACCATCGTCGAGGGGCTGTACTCCGAGCCCCCGCCGATGGGGGTACCCAAGCAGGTGCTCGTGCCGGTCGACTCGGCCGACCCGGAGCTCTACGAGGAGTGGCTCGCGTTGCAACGCGGGTCGAGGGTCTCGATCCGGGTGCCGCAACGCGGCGACAAGCGCCTGCTCCTCGAGACGGTGACGCAGAACGCCAAGGAGGAGTTCACCCGCCATCGGCTGCGTCGCTCGGCGGACCACAACAGCCGGGCCCGGGCGCTCAACGAGTTGCAGGAGGCGCTCGGTCTGCCCGAGGCGCCCTTGCGCATCGAGTGCTACGACATGGCCCACATCCAGGGGACGGACTACGTCGGGTCGATGGTCGTGCTCGAAGACGGGCTGCCCAACCCGCGCGAGTACCGCCGGTTCAAGATCAAGGGCGTTCCGGGCAACGACGACTTCGCCGCCATGGAGGAGGTCCTGACCCGACGGTTGACCAACTACGTCGAGCAGCGGGCCAAGCCGGTGGCCGAGCGCACCGGCAAGTTCGCGTATCCCCCGCAGCTGCTCGTGGTCGACGGGGGCAAGGGTCAGCTGAGCGTGGCGGAACGGGTGCTCGACGAGCTCGGGCTCGAGGACGAGATCCCGCTGGCGTCGTTGGCGAAGCGCTTCGAGGAGGTCTTCGTACCGGGCCAGAGCGAGCCGATCATCCTCGCCCGCGGCTCGGACGCGTTGTACCTGCTCCAGCGCGTCCGCGACGAAGCTCACCGCTTCGCCAACACGTTCCACCGCGAGCTGCGCGACAAGCGCATGACCCGATCGGTGTTGGACGACATCCCCGGCCTCGGTCCGACGCGCAAGCAGCGGCTCGTCAAGGAGCTCGGCGGGGTCGGTGCCGTGAAGCGGGCGCCGCTCGAGCAGCTGGAGGCATTGAGCTGGCTGCCCGACAACGTCGCCCGCGCGGTCCATGACAAGATCCACCGGCCCGCGTGACAAGGTGACGCATGCGTGACGACGAGACCGCTGGTCCGACCGATCAGACCAGCGGCGAGAGCAGCGACGATCTCTGGGATCGGGTGGCGGGATGGTGGCAGGAGAACTTCACCGCCGGCGCCGATCCGGAGTACGAGGAGCAGATCCTGCCGCTCGCGATCGACCACGTCGGCGCCGCGACCCGGGTGCTCGAGGTCGGTGCGGGGGAGGGCCAGGTGGCTCGAGCGCTGGCCGGCGCCGGAGCGCCGTTCGTGGTGGGCACCGACATCACCGCCGCGCAGGTGGTCGAAGCGGTCCGCCGCGGCGGCGGCCCGACCTACGTCCGCAACGGCGCGGCGGCGCTGCCGTTCGCGGACGGTTCCTTCGACGCGGTGGTGGCGTGTCTCGTCTTCGAGCACATCGACGACGTCGACGAGGCGATCGCGGAGGTGGCCAGAGTGCTCGAGGTGGGCGGGCGGTTCGCCTTCTTCCTCAACCACCCGCTGCTGCAGACACCGGGCAGCGGATGGATCGACGACCAGATCTTGGACCCGCCCGAGCAGTACTGGCGGATCGGGCCGTACCTGCCCGAGGCCGAGACGCTCGAGCAGGTCGAGCGGGGTGTGTTCATCCGCTTCGTCCACCGGCCGCTGAGCCGGTACATCAACGCCATGGCGGCGAACGGGCTGCTCCTCGACGCCATGGTCGAGCCCGCCCCACCGGCTGGGTTCCTCGCCCGCGCCCCCGAGTACCTCGAGGCGGCCACCGTCCCCCGGCTGCTGCTGCTGTCGGCCCGCAAGCACTAAGTAAGAGATCAGCGCCTAGCGGCCGGACCAAACGGCCCAATTTGGCGGTGAGCCCTCAATGTCGGGGCAGGTGCGGCCGACCCACCTAGCGGGGTGGAAGGTCGTAGACGTCCGGGAGGACCTGTGTTGGTGCAAGGAACGATTCGGCGGCTCACCGTTTGCGGGGCCACGATGCTCGCGGCCAGCCTTGTCCTCGCAGGTTGCAGCTCCACCCCGACCGGCCCAGCCGCGGCGCCCGAGACCTCCTCGACGCTCGCGCCGGTCAAAGGCGGCCGTCTGGTGTTCGGGCTGACCGGCGAGACCGACGGGTGGCTGCCCCAGGCGGCGCGGTGGTCCCCGTCCTCGGACAACGTGGCGAAGGCCGTTTTCGACCCGCTCGTCGCACTCGGTGCCGACGAGTCGGTGCAGCCCTACCTGGCGGAATCGTTCACGCCCGCGGCCGGCTTCGACAGCTGGGAGATCAAGGTCCGCCCGAAGGTCACCTTCCACGACGGGACCGCGTTCGACGCGGCGGCGCTCGTCCAGAACCTCGAGGCCGACCGCACGAGCCCCCTCGTCGGATCCGCGTTCAAGCCGATCACGGCGGTCGACAAGGTCGACGACGTCACGGTGCGGGTGAAGATGTCGTCGCCCTGGGCGAACTTCCCGTCGCTGTTCCTGACCCAGGCCGGCTTCATGGTCGCACCGGCCCAACTCGCCGCCCAGGACACCCGCAAGCCGATCGGCACCGGTCCCTTCGTCTTCGACTCGTGGACGCCCGATTCCTCGTTCAAGGCGAAGCGGAATCCCAACTACTGGCAAGCGGGCCTGCCGTACCTCGACGCCGTCGAGTTCCGCCCGCTCACCGACGTGGACAACCGGCGCAAGAGCCTCGCCGCGGGTGACATCGACGTCTACCACACCAACGCGCCCGCCGATCTGCTCCGGTCGATCAAGAAGAACGACCTGCCGCCCGATTCCACGGCGCTCGCGGACGAGTCCGAGGGTGACCAGGCGATGATGGTGCTCAACACCCAGTCCGGCTTGTTCCAGGACAAGGACCTTCGGGTCGCCCTGGCGCAGGCGACCGATCGCAAGGGTCTGGTCGACCAGCTCTGGGAGGGGTTCTTCGACGTCGCCGACCAACCCTTCTCGAAGGCCTCGGCCTGGCACGCCCAGGTCGACTTCCCCACGTTCGATCTGGCAGCGGCGAAGGCCAAGGTGGACACGTGGAAGGCGGCCCACGGCGGGCAGGCGCCCACGTTCACGCTCTCGCTCGTGGCCAACACGGACGAGCAGCAGGTGAGCCAGGTGCTCCAGCAGATGTGGGGGGCCGCCGGCTTCGAGGTCGTGCTGCAGGGGGTCGAGGAGACCAAGTTCGTCGCCACCCTCATCGGGGGCAACTTCGAAGCGGCATCGTTGAAGTTCTTCAACGCGCCGGATCCCGATGGCGACTACCCCTTCTGGTCGGGGACCACGCTCGGGCAGAAGGGCGAGATCAGCCTCAACCTGGCCCGGTACACGAGCACCGCGGCCCAGGCCGGCCTGGACGCCGGCCACGCGAGCGCGGATCCGGCGGCGCGGGCGGCGGCCTACGCCGGTGTGTGGCAGGACTTCGCCCAGAACGTCCCGTACCTGTGGCTGTACGACTCGAAGTTCGCACTGGTGCACAACAACCGGGTCCACGGTCTCGATGAGTCGGTCGCACCCGACGGCACCAAGCTCAAGCCGGTCGTGTGGGGGTCGGTCTTCTTGACCCGCACGTGGATCGCGATCTGATGCGATCGCCGGGTGCCGAGGCCCCGTAAGCTGCACCCGTGGCCACCCTGAACCCGCTCGCTGCCCGTGTCGCCACGAGGCCTCAACGGTGAACGAGTTCGTGGTGATCACCGGGTTGTCGGGGGCCGGGCGGAGCCAGGCAGCCGACATCCTCGAGGACCTCGGCTGGTTCGTCATCGACAACCTCCCGCCCACGCTCATCCCCAAGGTCACCGAGCTCGCCCAGGTGCCCGGCTCCAACATCGCCAAGGTCGTGCTCGTCGTCGGGACAGGTCCGTACCACGATGAGGTCGAGCCGGCCCTGCAGGACCTGCGGGCGCACAGCACCCGTCTCCGGGTCGTGTTCCTCGAGGCGTCGACCGATGTGCTCGTGCGCCGGTACGAATCCACCCGCCGCCGCCACCCGCTCTCGACCGGGGGCTCGCAGCAGAGCCTCGCCGAGGCCATCGAGGCCGAGCGCGGCCTGCTCGACGGCGTGAAGGCGGAGGCCGATGTCGTGGTGGACACGACCGAGCTCAACGTCCACCAGTTGCGCACGCGCATGCTGCACCTCTTCGGCGACGATGCGGATGCGCCGGCGATGCAGACCACCGTCGCGTCGTTCGGGTACAAGCACGGTCTGCCACTCGACACCGATCTGGTCATCGACTGCCGCTTCCTGCCGAACCCGTACTGGGTGGACGAGCTCCGCGAGCTCACCGGGCAGGACGAAGCGGTGCGGCGCTACGTCCTCGAGCAGGAGGTCACCGATGACTTCCTACGGGAGCTGTCCGACCTGCTCCTGTTGCTGCTGCCGGCGTACGTGCGGGAGGGAAAGTCCTACCTGACCGTCGCCTTCGGGTGCACCGGCGGGCGGCACCGGTCCGTGGCGATCGCCGAGCAGGTCGCGGCGCGCCTGTCCGAGGCCGGCTTCCGACCAAAGGTCGCCCACCGCGACATCGATCGCTGACGTCGATCGCTGAGGTCGGTTGCTGAGGTCGGTTGCTGACGTCGATCGCTGAGATCGGTTGCTGACACCGGCCGCTGGCCGCGCTCCCCGGGCCGCACTCGGCATCGGCCCATCGGCTTCGTCTGCCTCGGCGCGCGCCGGTTGGCGAACGCCGGCGTCCAGGGTCCTTCGTCCACCAGGTTCTGGTCGCTCGTCAGGACCCGCCGAGCGGACTGGCACCGGGGGGCGCGATCGTGGTCGGATGTCTCCACATCGCATACCGGGAGGCAGCTGGCAATGGCTATTCGTGTCGGGGTGAACGGCTTCGGTCGTATTGGGCGCAACTTCTATCGGGCCATCCGCAGCCAAGGCGCGGACATCGAGATCGTGGCGGTGAACGACCTGGGCTCGGTCGACACCATGGCGCATCTGCTCAAGTACGACTCGGTCATGGGCCGGTTCGCCGGTGACGTGTCGGTGTCGGGTGATGGCATCGTCGTGGACGGCACCACCATCAAGGTGCTCGCCGAGCGCAACCCGGCCGATCTGCCGTGGGGTGACCTGGGCGTCGACGTCGTCGTCGAGTCCACCGGCTTCTTCACGTCCCGCGAGAAGGCCGCCGCGCACCTCGAGGGCGGCGCCCCGCGCGTCATCGTGTCCGCGCCCTGCTCCGAGGCCGATGCCACGTTCGTCGTCGGCGTCAACGACGGCGACTTCGACGCCGCGACCCACCTGGTGGTCTCGAACGCGTCGTGCACCACCAACTGCTTCGTACCGATGATCAAGGTCCTCGACGACGCGTTCGGTGTCGAGAAGGGCCTCATGACCACGGTGCACGCCTACACCGGCGATCAGAACCTGGTCGACGGCCCCCACAGCGACCTGCGTCGGGCCCGGGCCGCGGCCGTCAACATCACACCCGCGTCCACGGGTGCGGCTCGCGCCACGTCGTTGGTCCTCGAGTCGATGAAGGGCAAGCTCGACGGCACGGCGCTGCGGGTCCCGATCCCGGACGGTTCGATCACCGACTTCACCGGCGTGCTCAGCCAGGACGTCACCGTGGACCAGGTCAACGAGGCCTTCAAGGCTGCGGCCACGTCCGGCCCGCTGGCGAAGGTGCTGGCGTACTCCGAGGCGCCGCTCGTCTCGAGCGACATCGTCGGTGAGCCCGCGTCCTGCACGTTCGACTCCAAGCTGACGATCGCCATGGGCAACCTGGTCAAGATCCTCGGTTGGTACGACAACGAGTGGGGCTACTCGAACCGACTCGTGGATCTCTCGCTCATCATCGGCGCGGCGAACCAGTAACCGCGGCCATGAGCGTCCCCACCCTGGAGGACCTCGGCCCCCTCGACGGGCGCCGGGTGCTGTTGCGGGCGGACTTCAACGTCCCGCTGCACAACGGCGAGATCACCGACGACCTGCGCATCCGCGCGGCGTTGCCCACCATCGAGTGGCTGCAGTCCCAAGGCGCGATCGTCACGGCCTGCACGCACCTCGGGCGCCCGAAGGGCGCACCGGATCCAGCGTTCTCGGTGGCGCCGGTCCGGGCCCGCCTGAACGAGCTCGTGTCCGGCGTGGAGCTGCTCGAGAACCTCCGCTTCAACCCGGGGGAGACGGCGAACGATCCGGCCTTCGTGCAGGAGCTCATCGCCGGCCAGGACCTCTACGTCAACGACGCCTTCGGTGCGTCGCACCGCGCCCACGCGTCGATCGTGGGGCCGCCGCAGTTCCTGCCGTCCGCCGCCGGCCGGCTGCTGCACCGGGAGGTCGAGGTGCTCCTGCCGTTGCGCGAGGATCCGAACCGTCCATTCGTCGTGATCCTCGGCGGGTCGAAGGTCAGCGACAAGCTCGGGGTCATCGAGGCGCTGTCCAAGGTGGCCGACGCGATGATCGTCGGCGGCGGCATGTGCTTCACCTTCCTCAAGGCCCAGGGCCACCCGATCGGCTCGTCGCTCCTCGAGGAGGACCAGGTCGAGACCTGCCGCCAGCTGCTGGCATCGGGCATCACGATCCACCTCCCGAGCGACATCACCGCCCTCGGCCCCGGCGGCAAGATCGGTGATCCCGACGCTGGGGGAGAGGTGCGCCAGATGGGGGCCAGCCTGCCCGACGGCTGGATGGGCCTCGACATCGGTCCCGGCAGCGCCGCCGAGTTCACCGACGTGATCCTCGATGCCCGCACGGTGCTGTGGAACGGCCCGATGGGCGTGTTCGAGGATCCTCGCTTCGAGGCCGGCACGCGGGCGGTCGCCCAGGCCCTCGCCGAGACCCGCGCCTTCACCGTCGTCGGCGGTGGTGACAGCGCCGCGGCGATCAAGCAGTTCGGCCTCGCGGACGAGGTCGACCACGTCTCGACCGGCGGCGGCGCCTCCCTCGAACTGCTGGAGTTGGGTGACCTGCCCGGTCTCGAGGCGCTCCGAGGCGCCGCCAACGCCCCGGCCTGAGCACCGACCGACCCACCAATTGTCGTTCTTTGCACCCGGTTGCGGCGTGGAGCCGGGAAGGACTGCAAAGAACCGCACACCGACCAACCCGATCCGAAGGAACCTGTGGCCACCAAGCGCAAGCCGTTGATCAGCGGCAACTGGAAGATGAACCTCAACCACTTCGAGGCGATCCAGATCGTCCAGAAGCTGGCGTTCCTGCTCTCCAAGGACGACTACGAGGCGGTCGACGTGTCGGTGCACCCGCCGTTCGTCGACATCCGGTCGGTGCAGACCACGCTGTTCGATCAGAAGAAGTGCCAGATCATCGTGGGCGCCCAGAACTGCCACTGGGAGGAGAAGGGCGCGTTCACCGGTGAGGTGTCGCCCGCGTTCCTGCCCAAGCTCGACGTGCAGTACGTCATCGTCGGGCATTCGGAGCGCCGGGAGATCTTCGCCGAGACCGACGAGTGGGTGAACAAGAAGGTCAAGGCCGTGCTGAAGTACGCGATGACCCCGATCTTGTGCTGCGGCGAGACGCTCGACGAGCGCGAAGCCGGGGTCACCCACGACAAGGTGGCGCTGCAGGTGCGCGAGGGCCTCAAGGGCCTGAAGCCGGAGCAGGTCGGCGGGCTCGTGATCGCGTACGAGCCGATCTGGGCGATCGGCACGGGCAAGACGGCCACCGCCGACGACGCGCAGGCCGTGTGCAAGATGATCCGCGACACGGTGGCCGAGTCGTTCAAGGCCGACGCCGCGAACGCGGTGCGGATCCAGTACGGCGGGTCGGTGAAGGCGTCCAACGCCGCCGAGCTCATGGGCCAGCCCGACATCGACGGCGCCCTCGTCGGCGGCGCGAGCCTGGATCCCGACGAGTTCGCCAAGCTCGTCCAGTACCGCCTCCACCAGGACTGACCCACACCCCCCGGGTTCTCGGCTACGTGGGCGCCCCTGTTGGCGCGTTCTCGGCTCCGTTGTGGCCCCTGGATCGCGTTCCGGCTCCGCGGTGGGCCCTGGCCGCCGATTCCAGCGACGCCGGTGGTGATGAGATCAGCCCGTGAAGGCCGGGTTGACTGGTGCGGGTGTGGCCACCACCGTTGCCGGCGCGACCGCCGGCAACGGATCATCGGCCGTCGTCGTGGTCGTCGACCCAGTCGTGGTCGTGGTCGAGGTCGGCGTCGGACCGGTTGTGAAGCGCCCGACGGTGTCGTACCCGTTCGTGAACCACACCGCACCGTCCGGCCCGGCTGTGACCGATGACAGGAAGTGGATGAGCGGATCGGTGAGGTGCCCGGTCACGCCGGACGGACTGATCCAGCCGATCGTCGAGCTCACCGGCTCTGTGAACCAGACGTTGCCATCAGGGCCGGCGGCAACGTCGCCCAGCGCGCCCGGGATGCCGAGGGGGAGTGCCGTCGCGACACCAGTGGGTGTGATCCGTCCGATCGAGCCAGGTCCGTTCGCGAACCACGCGTTGCCGTCGGGTCCGAGGGTGATGCTGCCGGCGCCCACGATCGCCGGGTCGTCGAAGGAGGTGATGCTGCCACTGGGCGATACCCGTGTGATGCCGTACTGGCCGAAGCTTTGGCCTCCCGACAGGAAGACCCGCCCGCAGCTCACCCACAGGTTGCCGTCGGCACCGGCAGTGACGCCGAACGGGAAGCACCCGGCGCCGAACATCGTGATCACGCCCGCAGGGGTGATCCGTCCGAGCGAGCCGCTCCCCAGCGCGGCGAACCACATGTTGTGATCGGGACCTGCGGTGATCGACGCCACATCGTGAACCGCCGGATCGGTGTAGATCGTGATCACGCCCGCCGTCGTGATCTTCCCGATCGCCGGCGGCGCCGAGAACCAAAGGTTGCCGTCGGCCCCCGCGGCAATACCGCTCGGCGGCGGTGTGCCGGACGGGAGGGCGAAGCTCGACACCGCACCGGCTGGCGTGATGCGGCCGATGGCGACGGCCTGGACATCGACGAACCAGAGGTTGCCGTCGGGCCCGGTCACGCTGCTGGTTGGCTGGTGGATGTCCCCACCGAAGACCTGGACGGGGCCCACCGGGTCGGCGCCGACCTGACCTGGCGCAGCGATGCCCCACGATGCCCCCAGGGCCACCACTGCCACGACTGCCAGCACGCGCGTGCACCCTCGTGTGATCCTCATGTCCGCCCAAACGCGTCATGTCCCTGATCGGTTGACAAGCCACCCGAGCCGGGGTGCATGGGGCACCGTGGTCGTCTGCGCGGTGGTTGGGGGGAGACACGGGAGCTGCCTGTGGATGATCCTCCCGCTCGCGGGCCGCCGGCCGCATGCGACAGCTCGAGGAGCGCTGGGCGGATCAGCCGTCCCACCCGGCTACTCGCCCGCGCCGGTGTCCTCGCCGCGCTCCTTGAGCGTGATGAACGCGAGCTGGAGCTGGGTGAGGCCTTCCCGCAACGGGGTGAGATCCTCGCCGAGCCGATCGCCGACCGAGTCGAGCACCGCGGCCATCGCGTCGATCGCCAGTTGTGCCTCGGCGAACAGCGGCGGCTCGGTCGAAAGCTTGATGGCGGCGAGCTCGTACATGCCCATCGCGTGGTTCGCGACGAGCTGTCCCGCCGGGGTTGCCGCGATCTGCTGTTGGACCTGGGCCATCTCCTGGATCATGGCCTCGGCCTGCGCGCGCTCCTCGGGGGAGAGGTCATCGAGCGACGGTGCGCCGGCGAGGCCGGCGGCGCCACCGGCCTGGG
>JBBQHT010000055.1:0-21518 GCA_038324235.1 Acidimicrobiales bacterium | reverse complement strand
GCCCTGCACGCCGACCAGCGCGATGCCGATGACGGTGAACACGCCGCCGGTCGCGGCGAGCGAGAACCCGAACCGGGCTTCGCCGAGCAACGAGAAGGTCGCCTCGAACCCGCTGAACGCGACCATGCCGACGAACGACAGCAGGATCAGGCGCAGGATCGCGGGACGATCGAACGCACCTCCCCCACCGGGTGGACCGGTCGGTTCCTCCAGGTGCGCGGGCTCCACCAGGCCGGCACCGTCGACGGCCACGGCGGCCGCGATCCGCTCGGCATCGTCGACCGCGGCCACGTCGCTCGTGGGCTGCTCGACCCCAGTTGCGGCCACCGTCGCGCCGCTTGGATCGACGACCACCCGCACGTGTCCGGGGGCGGTCTCGGGCAGGCGTCGGATGGCCACGAGCGCGTTCACGAACGAGATGGCGGCGGCGATGAAGAACGGCACCTTCGGACCGATGAGAGAACCCAGCGCCCCGATCGCCGGGCCCGCGACGAAGCCCACACCGAACGCGGCGCCGAGCAAGCCCATCAGGCGGGCGCGCTGGTGAGGTGGGGCGAGGTCCGCCGCCGAGGCCTGCGCGACCGATACCGACGCGCCCGAGGCCCCGTCGATGATCCGGCCCAGGAACAAGAGCGCGATCCCGCCGGCCACTCCCGTGAGCAGGCTGCCGAGCGCCGTGCCGAACAGCGAGACGATGAGGATCGGCTTGCGCCCGATGCGGTCCGACAGCCGCCCGAGCAATGGCGCGCCGATCAGCTGGGCCACCGAGAACGAGGCGACGAGCAGCCCGATGGTCGTGGCGGAGGCGTTGAACCGCTCGGCGTACTGCGGCAGGATCGGCAACACGATGCCGAAGCCGATCAGGTCGATGGCCACGGTCGACCAGATGGTGCCGAACCCGGCCGGGAACGGCTCCCGGGGGGAACGGCCCGCCCGCCCGGACCGACCGGAGCCATCGGTGGGGACAACGGACGAGCGACGCACGATCGCTAGCGAACGGCAGCCGACGCCCTCGCGTCAAATCACCGATCGTCCCAGGGGCCGCCACCGAGCCAAGAACGCGACACGAGGGGCCCCCACCGAGCCAAGAACGCGACACGAAGGGCCCCCGCCGAGCCAAGAACGCGACACGATGGGCCGCCACCGAGCCAAGAACGCGACACGAGGGGCCCCCACCGAGCCAAGAACGCGACACGAAGGGCGCCCACCGAGCCGAGAACGCGGAACCGGGCCACTACCAAGCCGAGAACGCCCGGTTGTGCGCTGCCCGTCGGGTCAGGCCGGACGGACCTTGGTGCCTTCGGCGCTGTCCTCGACGACGTAGCCCGCGGCCTGGATCTGGTCGCGTAGCGCGTCGGACTGCGCCCAGTCCTTGGCGGCGCGGGCCGCGTTGCGATCGGCGGCGAGCGCCGTGATCTCGGCCGGCAGGTCGGCGTCATCCGCGACGTCGGCGCGCAGCACGAGCCCGACGGCGTCGGTGATCTGGCCCACGGCTGCGGCGAGGGCTGCGGCCCGGGCCAGATCGCCTTCGGCGAGCGCCTTGTTCGCGTCGGTGACGGTCGAGAACAGCAGGGCGATCGCGGCCGGGGTGTTCAGGTCGTCGTCCATGGCCACCCGAAACGCCTCGATGACGCCAGGATCGGCGCCCGTCGCACCCGCACCCGCACCCGTCACGCCCTCAGCGGTCGAGCTGTCGATGGCGATGGCGATGCCGGCCTCGGCGGCGGTGCGGGCGAACGTGTCGAGGCGCCGCAGGGCCGCGGCGGCGTCGTCGGTGTTGTTCTTGTTCACGTCGATCGGCGAGCGGTAGTGCGAGCGCAGCACCAGCAGGCGGTACACGCGGGGGTCGGTCGATTCGATCAGGTCGAGCAGGTTCGTGAAGTTGTTGAGCGACTTCGACATCTTCTCGCCGCCGACCTCGACGAACCCGTTGTGCATCCAGTGCCGGGCGAAGGTCTTGCCCAGCGCGGACGCCTGGGCCCGCTCGTTCTCGTGGTGCGGGAACGCGAGGTCCTGCCCGCCGCCGTGCAGGTCGAACGCATCGCCGAGCAGGTCGAGCGACATGACGACGCACTCGGTGTGCCAGCCCGGCCGGCCGGGCCCCCACGGGGAGGGCCACGAGGGCTCGCCCGGCTTGGACTTCTTCCAGAGCGCGAAGTCGATCGGCGAGCGCTTCTCCTCGTGCACCTCGACCCGCGCTCCTGCCTGCAGCGACTCGATCGACTGCCGCGCGAGCAGTCCGTAGTCGGGCACCGACGCCGGCGAGAAGTACACGCCGTCGCTGGTCTCGTACGCGTCGCCCGCGTCGACGAGTTGCGTGATCAGGTCGACCATCTCGGTGACGTACGCCGTGGCGTGCGGATCCTGGCTGGGCCGCTTCACGTTGATGGCGTCCATGGCGCGGTACCAGACCGACTCGCACCGGGTTGCGATCTCGGACGGATCGCGACCCTCGTCGTTGGCCCGCTGGATGATCTTGTCGTCGATGTCGGTGATGTTCGACACGTAGGTCACCTCGAACCCCGACCACTCGAGGTAGCGGCGCAGCACGTCGAACACCAGGGAGAACCGGCCGTGCCCGAGGTGCGGAGGTCCGTACACCGTCGGCCCGCACACATACATCGACACCTTGCCGGGCTCTCGGGTCTCGAAGGGGACGACCATCCCCTGGGCGGTGTCGAAGAGGTGGAGCATGGGTGCGAAAACTAGTGCGTCCTCACCGGTGACCTGGCCGGGGTTCTGCGGGCTCGGCGCCAGAGGCCGGAGGCCGGGACAAGGACAGGGACGGGCCCGGGACAAGGACAGGGACGGGCCCGGGGCAACGAACGCGCGAAACCGGAAGCGCAGGGAACGCGCGCACCCAGTTGTGCGTCCGACAAGGTGATGCCGAAGCAACACGACCTCCTCGCCGTCGGCGACGCCCTGATCGGTCGGGGTACGGTCGCGCTGGTGGATGGAGGACGCCGGGTGGGCGAGACAGGTGCGAGCGTGCGGTCGCGGTCCGCCGATGACGAGCCGATCGGCCCGATCAGCGTGGTCGGCATCACCGCCGCCACGATGCTCGGTTCCCGCGATGCGCCCGCGGCGCCGGCCGGGAAGGTCGATGTGGACTTCGACCTCACCGACGCCCGGTCCCCTGCCGCGTTCGCCGCGTTCTACCAGGAGCAGTACGCCCCGATGGTCCGGGTGGCCTTCCTGATCCTCGGATCGCGCGAACAGGCCGAGGAGATCGTGCAGGAGGCGTTCGTCCGCGTCCACGGGCGCTGGTCCCAGATCGACAACCCCACGAGCTACCTGCGGGCGGCCGTCGTGAACGGCTGCCGCGACACCATCCGCCGGCTCGTGCGCTACCGGCGTCGCGAGCCCCAACTCGTCGGCCCGACCCACACCGTGGACGCGCCCGACGAGCTGTCCGATGCGCTGGCTCGGCTGAACAGCCGCCAGCGGACCGTGCTCGTCCTCAAGTTCTACGGCGGTCTCCAGGAAGCCGAGATCGCGGAGACGCTGCACATGAAGGTTGGGACCGTGAAGTCGACGATCTCACGGGGCATCGACCGCCTACGCCAGGAGTTGTCCGATGACCGGGACTGATCCCACCGACGACCAGTTGCACGGCGACCTCGAGGATCGCCTCGCGCACACGTTCGCGCAGCAGGCCACGACCGTCGTCCCCACGCCGGCGCCGCTGCCCACCATCCTCGAGCGCTCGCGCCGGCGCCGCACCCGGCGCCACACCGCGATGGTGCTCGCCGGCGTGCTGGTGCTCGTCCTGTCGAGCGCCGCCGTGCTCACCCGCGTCCGGGACGAGGTCGGCATCAGCACCGACTCGACCTACGGGAGCAGCGGAACCGGGAACACCACCCGCGAGGGATCGGGTGACGAGGTGCCGGCGTCGTTCGGTGACGACGGATCGGCCGACGGCTGGTCCACGTCACTGCCACGCATCGGCCTCGACCTTCCCGGAGCGCAGGTCATCGGCGCCGTCGACAGCCCGGGAACCGACGGCTCGGCGAGCGCAGGCGGCGACAACGTCCACCAGCAGCGGTATCGGGTCGACCCGAACGACCTGGGCAGCCCCAGCCTCGAGCTCACCGCATCCCGGCTGGTCTCGATCCCGGCGACTGGTGTGGCCACGATGGTCAGCCCCGATGCGATCCCCACCCGCATCCAGGGTCGCGACGGCCGCATCGTGGTGACGCGCCAACCCGACATCACCGAGGTCCTCTGGCTCGCCGAGGACGGCCGCCTCATGCGGCTCACCGCCACCGGCGTCATCCAGGATGAGGTGGTCGACATCGCGCAGAAGCTCACGCCCCGGGGCGACGGCGGGTTCACCTTCCCGCCCCTCCCGCACGGCCTCGTGCCGATCCTGGACCGAAAGGGGCCGGACGGGCACGGTCCTTCGAGCGCCACCACCTACACCCTCGCCCCCGAGGGCATCGTCGTGCTCAACGTCATGCAGGGCTCGCGTGGCGACTTCGACGATCTCGCGAGCCACGGCCCGGCCTGGCAGTACGAGTACCACAACATCTTCGGGTATCGAGGAGTCGTCGCCTCGAGGGTCGAAACGCCGTCGACGGCGGTGGTCCCGGTCGGACCCGACAGCAGCCAGGTCGTCCAACCGCGCTCGGTCGAGGTGATGTGGTACGAGCCCGACCACGACGCGATCATCGATGTCCAGCTGCCCAGCGCCCCCACCCGCCTCGACGACGTGCTCGCGCACCTCGTGCGAGTGGACGAGTCGACGTACCGCTCCTACGCACAATCGGCGGGGACGAGCGTCCTGGCGTTCCCGGGGTCAACCGTCGTGGTGCCGTCGGTCGCCGGCCCGACCACCGCCCCCGGCGACGGCACGTCGAGCCCCTGGATCAACGCCTCACCGACCACCGCCCCGGCGCCGACCTTGCCGCGCGATCTGTCGACCCCGACGACTGCGCCCGGTCCGGGCGGCGACGCCACTGCGACGACCTCGTCGATCGTGCTCCAGCACGAGCCCTACGGACCCCCCACCACACCCGGGCCCTGATCCGCGCGCCGATCCGCCGCTCCGGTGCGGACCGGGAACGCCGTCGGGTCGCCCGGGGTGCGGCTTTGCGCTTCAGGCGGGCGGGCCCCGCCCTGTACGTTGTGCGGAACTATGAGCACCGACGAGCCCGTCTCCACCACCCCCACCGTTCCTGCCAAACCGGCCCTCGAGGGCCTCGAGGCGAAGTGGGGCGCGGTATGGGAGGAGCAGGGCACCTACCGGTTCGATCGGGACCACACCCGCGCCGAGATCTACTCGATCGACACGCCGCCGCCGACGGTCAGCGGCTCGCTGCACGTCGGCCACGTGTTCAGCTACACCCACACCGACACGATCGCCCGCTTCCAGCGGATGCGCGGCAAAGAGGTCTTCTACCCGATGGGGTGGGACGACAACGGACTGCCGACCGAGCGTCGGGTGCAGAACTTCTACGGCGTCCAGTGCGACCCGTCGCTGCCGTACCTCGACGGCTTCGAGCCTCCGTTCAACGGCGACGTCCCCACCGGCAAGAAGAAGCCGCAGTCCGTCCACATCTCGCGGCGCAACTTCGTCGAGCTGTGCGACCGCCTCACCGCCGAGGACGAGATCGTCTTCGAGAACCTGTGGCGAGGCCTGGGGCTCTCGGTCGACTGGTCCATGACGTACGCGACCATCGACGAACGCAGCCAGCGGGTCGCGCAGCGGGCGTTCCTGCACAACCTCCAACGCGGCGAGGCCTACCAGGCCGAGGCGCCGGTGCTCTGGGATGTCGACTTCAAGTGCGCCGTCGCGCAGGCCGAGCTCGACGATCGCGAGATGCCCGGCGCGTACCACCGCATCCCCTTCCACCGCATCGCGGCCGATGGCGGCGTCGGCGATCCCATCCACATCGAGACCACCCGTCCCGAGCTGCTCGCGGCGTGCGTCGCCCTCGTCGCCCACCCCGACGACGAGCGCTACCAGCCCCTCTTCGGCACCTCGGTCCGCACCCCCCTCTACGGCGTCGAGGTCGAGGTTCGGGCCCACGCGCTGGCCGATCCCGAGAAGGGCTCGGGCATCGCCATGATCTGCACGTTCGGCGACACGACCGACGTCGTGTGGTGGCGCGAGATGCAGCTGCCGACGCGCTCGATCGTCGGCATCGACGGTCGCATCCTGCGCGACACGCCCGACTGGATCCTCGCCGCCGGGCCTGACGCCGTCACCCGCTACGAGGAGCTCGCCGGCAAGACGGTCAAGAGCGCGCAGGGCGCCGTCGTCGAGCAGCTGCGGGCCACGGGCGAGCTCGACGGTGAGCCCCGGCCCATCACCCACCCCGTGAAGTTCTACGAGAAGGGCGACCGTCCGCTCGAGATCGTCACCAGCCGGCAGTGGTATCTGCGCAACGGTGGCCGCGACGCCGAGCTGCGCGACGCGTTGCTGCGCCGCGGCACGGAGCTCGCCTGGCACCCGCCGTACATGCAGGCCCGCTTCACGAACTGGACCGAGGGCCTCAACGGCGACTGGCTGGTCTCGCGCCAGCGCTTCTTCGGTGTGCCGTTCCCGGTCTGGTACCCCGTCACGGCTGACGGCGAGATCGACCACGACCACCCGATCCTCGCCGACGAGGCACGCCTGCCGATCGATCCGTCGTCGGATGCGCCCACCGGGTTCGACGAGTCCCAACGCGGCCAGCCGGGCGGCTTCGCCGGGGATCCCGACATCATGGACACCTGGGCCACGTCGTCACTCACCCCGCAGATCGCCACCGGCTGGGGTGAGGATCCCGACCTGTTCGCCAAGACCTTCCCGATGGACCTGCGCCCCCAGGGCCACGACATCATCCGCACCTGGTTGTTCTCCACGGTCCTGCGCTCGCACCTCGAGCACGGTTCCCTGCCGTGGACCAACACCGCGCTGTCGGGCTGGATCCTCGACCCCGACCGCAAGAAGATGTCGAAGTCGCAGGGCAACGTCGTCACGCCCGACCACCTGCTCGCGGAACACGGCGCCGACGCGGTGCGCTACTGGGCGGCCAACGGCCGGCCGGGTACCGACACCGCGTTCGACCCCGGCCAGATGAAGGTCGGCCGGCGCCTGTCGATCAAGCTGCTGAACGCGTCGAAGTTCGCGCTGAGCCTCGGCGACACGGGCGCCGACACCGACCGGTCGTTCCTCCTCGCCGCCGACCCATCCGAGATCACCGAGCCGCTCGACCTCGCCATGATCACGCGCCTCACGGCGCTGGTCGACGAGGCCACGGTGGCGTTCGAGGGCTACGACTACGCCCGCGCTCTCGAGCGCACCGAGTCGTTCTTCTGGAACTTCTGCGACGAGTACCTCGAGCTCGTCAAGGGCCGCGCCTACGGCGCCGGCGGGACGGTGCCGGCCACCTCGGCCATCGCGTCGCTCCGCCTCGCGCTGTCGGTCCTGCTGCGCCTGTTCGCCCCGTTCCTGCCCTACGTCACCGAAGAGGTCTGGTCGTGGTGGCAGCCCGGTTCGATCCACCGGTCGGAGTGGCCGAGCGCCGACAAGCTCCGGGCCGTGTCGATCGCCGGCGATCCGCTCGTGTACGAGGTCGCCTCGGCGGTCCTCGGCGAGGTCCGCAAGGCCAAGACCGAACAGAAGCGCTCCCTGCGCACCGAGGTCGCGCGCATCGTCGTGCACGACACCGCGTTGCGCCTCGACGCGTTCCGCGCGGCGCGCGCCGATGTGACCGAGGCCGGTCGCGTCAACGAGGTCGAGGTGATCGCGATCGACGACCACGCCGACGCCACCGTCGTCGTCACCCTCGTCCCGCCCGATGCCGACGCCTGACCGAAGCGCCTGACCCGGCACCCGGCAGCCGCGCCTTTGCTACGGTGCTTCCGGCGGCTGCGCCCCGCATGTCCACACGTTCGATGCCCCGATCGGGATGCATCGAGGCACCGGTCCAGGACCGGTGTGCAAGGAACTCGGGGGGGGGATCATGGCGCGGAAGCGGATCATCGGGAGCACCGCGGTGCTCGTGCTCGGCGCGGGCGTCGCGCTCAGCGGTGCGGTCGCCGCGGTGCCAGGAGCGGCCGCGACCACCGTCGCGGTGAGCTCGTGCGGTGCGACCGAGCGGATGGTGTGGACCGGCGATGATCCCGCCGGGTCGACCCGTGAGGTTGCGGTAGGTGACCCGGACACCGGCGCGGTCACGATCATCTCGGCCGGGTTGAGCACGAACAACACCGACCCGGTCGTGTCCCCCGACCGCACCAAGATCGCCTGGGCCGGGCTCAGCACGGCGTCGGGCATCAACGAGGTGTTCGTCGCCGCCGCGGACGGGACCGGCGCTCACCGCGTCGCGCCCGGCACGTCGATCCGCAACATCCTCTACAACACGCCGATCGAAGCGCCGTCGTGGGCGCCCGACAGCATCCACCTGGCCTGGGCCGGTGGGACCGACGCCCCCACGCTGGTGCGGATCGCCGCCGACGGCGGACCCGTCTTCTCCATCACCGGCACATCGGCCGCGGCATCGTCCCCGAGGTGGAGCGCGACCGGCGACCGCCTGGCCTGGATCGACGGCACCGACCTGAAGATCGTCCTCGCGTCCGCCGGGGCCACCCCCATCATCCGGGCCACCGACGCCGCGGCGGCCTTCGCCAACGGCATCGCGTTCTCACCCGACGGGGTCTCGGTGTCGTATCCCCGGAAGCAAGCGGGCAACTACTGGTTGGGTGGCGTCCAGCTCGTCGTGGTCCCTACGGCCAACACGGGCGCGGCCACCTACACGGGACCGGTGTGGGACGTTCCGGACGGCTACGGCGGCTACCCGAGCCAGGTCGCGCGCTGGAGCGGCGATGGCGGCCGCCTCGTCTGGTCGGTGGATCGGGGCATCCGGGGCGACATGCTCGGCGAGTGGGACACCGACGCGTTGGCGCTCGAAGCCCGCTTTGACGGCACATCCGGTGCGCTCGACGGGTACGACAATCTCTCGTTCGCTCCTGACGGGAGCCGCATCACCGGCGCGTGGGTGAAGGGCATGTCCGCGATGGCCTACTCCTACGCGACCGGTGCCGTCGGCGTGTGGAACCGGAACCTCGGCTTCGGCGGCTTCCTCAACCGCTACCCCCAGGTGCGCAACCAGTACGTGCACGTGTCACCGGTGTGGTCGCCCGACGGCACGATGGTCGCGTGGGAGCAGCAACACTGGCAGAAGGACCCGTACCCGACCCCGCACTGGAGGTACGACTCCAGCAACGTCGAGGTGCGCGTCGCCAACGGCTCGACCCCGGCCACGACGCTGGGCGTCGGCGGCCATCCCGTGTGGTCACCGAGCGGCGACCGGATCGCGGGCTCCAGCCCCGGCCAGGTCACCGCGCACCTGCTCACCTCGGCGTTGTCACGTCCGTTCACCGGGCCGGTGAACGACGTGGCCCAGACCACCTGGACCAGCACCGCCGCCGCCGATCTGCACGTCGCGATCACCGGGGCGGCGACCGTCGCGCACGGCTCGTCGACGACGCTCGACATCGCGGTGACCAACGCCGGGTCGTGCGCGGCACGATGGCCTTCGACGGCTGGGCCCTCGGCCGCCTCGACCCTGGCACCACGGTTCACCTGGCTCGCACCTACCTCGTCTACGCCGCCGCGGGCGCCGACCTCACCCTCACGAGCGCCGCCCGGGACACGACCGCGGACAGCAACGCCGGCGACAACACGGCCACCTGGCACCCCGCCATCACCTGAGCGCCGATGTCCGGGCACCCGGGACGGCCGCGACAGAATCTCGAGGCGAGGCCAAAGAGTTCGCGGGCGTCGTGACTTGTGGTCCCGGAGGTGGGGACATGCGGACCAAACAGACGGCGAGCGTCACCAGCCTGACGTTCGACGAGTTCTACACGGAGCACCGACCGCGCCTGGTGGCCACGTTGAACGCCGTGGCGCGCTGCGGCCCGGACACGGCCACCGACGCGGTCGACGAAGCGTTCGTGCGGGCGCTGGCGCACTGGGACCGAGTGGAGCGGATGGACGCTCCGGCCGGGTGGGTCTTCACGGTCGCTCGCAACCAGCTCAAGCGCACGCGATCCCGCGCCGTGCGCGAACGGGACCTGCACGCTCGGGCGGTCGGCGATCCACCGCCGACCGCATCGCCCGATGCCGATCCTGCCTGGGAGCTGTGGGACGCAGTCGGTTCACTCCCAGAACGTGAGCGCCTGGCGATCTCGTTGCGCTACCTGGCCGACCTGACCGAGCGCCAGGTGGCCGAGGTCATGGGCATCGCTCCGGGCACCGTCGCCGCCACGTTGCACGCAGCCCGCCGCCGCCTCGCCGAGCAGATCGACCACCCTGCCAGCGAGGCCGCCGGACCCCGCACGAACACCAGCGCCAGCACCGACTCGCCGACCGAGGTGGTTCACGATGGATGAGCTCGACGCCCGCCTGCACGGCCTGGTGGATCTGAGTCCGCCGGCCACTCCCCGCCTCGACGACACCGAGCTGCTGGCCCGATCCCGAGGGGTGCGCCGCCGAGCCATCGTGGCCCGCACGGTCCCGGTCGCCTTCCTCGTGGTGGCCCTCGGCGCGGGCGCGATCGCGTGGCGCACGCGCGACGCCGCCCCCGTCGACATGGCCACGGGCCCGACACCCACGACCGCCGCCCCGGGGGCGCTCACGGACCGGGACAAGGAGGTGCTCGGCTTCATCCGCGTGTCGAGCGATCTGGTCAGCGCGGTCGGCTTCGAGATGTTGGCGACGGCGCCGTACTCGGTCAGCCCCGATGCGACCGGACAAGGCACCCTCGCCACGGCACGGGCGGCGACCGATGCGGCGACGGGCGCGTACCGGGCGCAGCTCACGCAGGTCGATCCGGGCCGCGAAAGCCAGGCGACACGGGACGCCGCGAAGCAAGCGGACAACCGCCTCAAGACGTTGACCACCCTGCGGGCGGTGGTCGACCCGAGACAGACCGACGGGATGAAGCTCGTGGATCAGTACGTGTCGATGATGAGTGACATCGTCGCGGTCGAACGATCGATCATGCAGACCACGAACGCTCCGGTGCTGTTCCGCGGCATCTTCGCCCACACGGCGTACATGGCCCTGCTGGTCGACGAGACCCACGCCGCCGCCCTGCTGTCGCTCAGCGTTCAGGTCGGCTACTTCCCGACGGTGCTGCCCGGCGGCGAGATCGTCAGCCCCGCCCGTCGAGACTCGTTGGGCCAGGGTTGCGGCGACGACACGCAGGCCGCCGGCGACCAGTGCCCCGCCTACAGGCAGGTCGTCAGCGCGCTCAACGAAGTCGGCCAGGCCGACAAGCAGTTCGAGGACTTCGCCACCGGTCAGCAGAAGCAGATCAAGCGCAACGCGGACGCCGGGCTGGCCTACGACGAGCTCCAGCGCCAGGCGATGGAGGCCGGGCAGGGCCGCAACGACCTGTCGGCCATCGCCCCCGCTCGCTTCATCGCCGCGGCCCACGAGCTGCTGACCAAGCGCACCGACGCCAGTCGGCAGATCCTCGACGGCATCCTCACCGCGCCGCCACCCAGCTCCGGCTCCGGCCCGCCCGGCACGACCTTCAATGGGGCTGCGACCGCCGTCGTCCCGGGCGAAGCCCCGCCCACGACCGCACCGACGTCGGCATCGGCACCGGGCACGACCGCCGGACCCTGATCTCCCGGAGGGCTGTGGTGGCCCGGGACCCCCGCAACCGGTAGGCAGATCCGTCGCCAGGGCGACGGATCAGGCAGCAGGTTCGGCGAGGTCCCCGACCTTGGAGGCGAAACCGTCGCCCTGGCGACGGTTTCGCCACCAGGTTCGCAAAGTCCCGGCGTCGGGCGGGCGCAGCCGGGTTCAGCCGGCTTCGGACGGGTCGCCGCGCTTGGGGCGCACGGAGCCGACTGGGTGAACCGGGTGGACCTCATCGTCCGCCGAGGCGCCATCGGGGTCCGCGCTCGCCGTGGTGTACTCCGGCGGCGGGCCGGGGACGACGCCGGGATCGGTCGCCGTCGCGGGGACGACGGGCTGCGAACCCGAGATCCGCTCCTCGGCATGGCGGGGCCGCTTCTCGATCTTCGGGTCACCCGAGTAGAGCCACATCTCGGGCTTCTCGCCCGGCAAGAGGATGTTGTGCTCTGCGAACGCGGCGCTGAGGCGGATCCGCATCTCGCGCATGATCCCGAACTGGGTGCCGGGCCGGGTCTTGACCACGAAGCGGATCGTGTACCCGTCGGTGGTGAACGCCTCGATGCCCCAGACCTCGGGATGATCGAGCACGTCCACACGCCAGTCGGGCTCGGCCACCATCTGGTCGGCCACCTGCTGGATCAGCGCCGCCGCCTCGTTGTAGTCGGTCTCGGTGTCCACCTCGATGTCGAGCACGGCACGCGCCCACTCCTGAGACTTGTTGGCGACGCGCAGGATCTGCCCGTTCGGCACGTGCCACACGGTGCCCTGCACGTCCCGGACGCGGGTCGCCCGCAACGTGATCCGTTCGACCGTGCCCTTGGCCTCGCCCAGATCCACGATGTCGCCGACCCCGAACTGATCCTCGACCACGAGGAAGGTGCCGGCGAGGAAGTCGCGCACGACGTTCTGGGCGCCGAAGCCCAGCGCCACCCCCAGCAGCCCGGCGCTGGCCAGGAGCGTGGCCGGGTTGAAGTGGAAGACGGCCTCGAGGATCCACAGCAACGCCGTGAACCAGATGAGCACCGAAGCCAGCGACCGGAACACGGTGGTGAGCGTGCGCACACGGGCCTCGGCCCGCATGTTGACCTCGCTGGTGTGCAGCAACATGTTCGGCGTCGCCCGTCGGATGGCGCGGCGCGCGCGCTCGGCCGGTGGATTCAGGACGCGGGCCATCACGCGCTTGACCACCACGCGGGCGACGCGGTTCGCCACCCACGCGACGAGGAAGATGATCGCGATCTGCAGCGGCTTCGCGATGAGCCAGTCCGCCGCCCGCGCCCAGAACTCGGAGCCGGTGGCGTCGAGGACCGTCTCGCAGAGCTTGCCGGGTTCGTCCCCGCACGCCTTCGTCACGTCCGCCGGGGTGACGACCGCCAACGCTGCCAGAACGATCACCTGCGAGAGGCTACTGCCGCAGGCGGGCGCCGAGGACACCGATCCCGGTGACGCGCCGCGCACTTCGTGCGGCAGCAGCCGGGAACGACGAAGGGGCACCCGGAGGTGCCCCTTCGACGCGTCAGCAGATCGACGACGACAGACGTGACCCGAAGGTCAGGAGACGTCAGCCCAGGTTCGCGGCGACGAAGTCCCAGTTGACGAGGCTGTCGAGGAACGTGTTGATGTAGTTGGGGCGCGCGTTGCGGAAGTCGATGTAGTACGCGTGCTCCCACACATCGATGGTCAGCAGGGCCTTGGCACCGTGCTTGAGCGGCAGGTCGGCGTTGCTGGTCTGCATGATCTCGAGCGAGCCGCCGTTGTCGACGAGCCACGCCCAGCCGGAGCCGAACTGCGTGGTCGCGGCCTTGGCGAAACCCTCGCGGAAGTCGGCGTACGAGCCGAAGGCGCTGTTGATCTTGTCGGCGACCTCACCGGTCGGCTCGCCACCACCATCGGGGCTCATCGAGCTCCAGTAGAAGGTGTGGTTCCAGACCTGCGCCGCGTTGTTGAACAGGCCACCCTCGGCCTTGGCGATGATGTCCTCGAGCGAGGCGTTCGCGTCGTCGGTGCCCTCAGTGAGGTTGTTGAGGTTCGTGACGTAGGTCTGGTGGTGCTTGCCGTAGTGGTACTCGAGCGTCTCTTGGCTGATGTGGGGGGCCAGCGCGTCGGTGGCGTAGGGAAGCGGCGGGAGTTCGAAAGCCATGCGTGTCTCTCTTTTTTCTCTAGATGACGGCGGATCCACGGTTGGATCACGAATCAGCCGCACCCTATCGGACGCCAACCCGGTTCCGTCAGGAGGTCGGGTCCGGGTTCCGTCAGGACGTCGAGGTCGCCGCCGGCGGGGTGGACGGGACCGAGGCCGCAGCCGCGGTCCGCGGTTCGGCGGCCACCGACGCGGGCGGTGCCAGGAACCACCCGGTGACCGCCACCGCCACGACGAACACCAGGGACCCCGGGCTGGCGTAGCGGTCGATGCCGTCGAGCATCGAGTAGTGCGCCGCGTGGAACACGAGGTGTTGGACGCCGAACACGAACCACACGCCGCACGCCGCACGCACCAGGGCCCGGTCGGGTCGGACCGCCGCCACGAGGGCCAACAACCCGATGGCCAGGTTCATGGCGCCGAAGTCGCGGAGCAGGTGCTCGTTGTAGACCCCGAACGACGACACCCAACGGTGCCCCCCGCCGGGGAACTCGTCCCAGAACGACTGGGGGGCCAGCTGGATCCACAGCGCCAGCTGCAGGCCCACGACGGCCAGGAACGCCGGCGCCACGCGCCGCCACCACTCGATCTTCATGATGCGTCCTCTTTCTCGGGGATCGGGGTCGGGGACGCGAGTAGCAGGTGCACGCCCTCACGAAACGACGGGTGCTGCGGGGCCCAACCGGTGGCCGCCACGAAGGCCGCGTTGCTGACCCGTTGTGAACCGATGAGGTTCGGCGATGTCCGGCCCACCACCTTCGCCGCCACCTGCGGCGGGAAGTGCAGGCGTCGCCGGCCGAGCGCTGCGGCCAGGATCTCGCCCCACTCCCCGCGCGTCACCGGGTCGTCGTCGACGACGTTGTACACACCGCTCGGTGCGGTCTGCGCCGCCACCACCGCGGCCGCGGCATCGTCCGCCGCGATGATCGTCGTGTACCCGTCGAGCGATCCGGGCTGGGCGGCGATCCCCCGGCGCGCCAGGCTCACGAGGGCCTGCGTGTGGCTCGAGTCCGCGGCGTAGAACTGCCCGAACCGCAGCACGACGCCGACCCGGTCGGGACCGCTGGCGGCGAAGCGCTCGGTGTTGGCCTCCGCGGCGAGCATGGCCCCGAGGAAGCGCGTCTCGATCACGGGGCTGGACTCGTCGATCCACCGGTCTCCCTGCCCCTCGTACTGGAAGGCCAACGATTCCTGGATGAACCGCCGGGCGCCGCCGGCGATGGCAGCATCGACCAGATGCGTCGAGCCTTCCCGACGGATCCGGTCGTTCTCCGCCCAGGCCTTGGTGCTGGCGGCCCTGGTCGGCGTCGGGATGTGGGTGGCCAGGTTGATGACCACGTCATGGCCGGCGACGACCTCGACCACCACCTCGGCGTCGAACAGCGAGGCCGTCCGGGGCGTGGCCCCGAGCGATCGGATGAGCGCCTCGTTCTCGGCCGAGCGCGCCATGACCGACACCCGGTATCCGGCATCGACCAACCGCCGGACGGCACGATGGCCGATGACGCCGGTGCCGCCGGCCACGAACACGGATCCCAACGCAGGTTTGATCACTGATCCTCCTTCGGGGTTCACCGCAGCACCGCGCGGAACCAGTCGACCGCCAGCCCGACCGCCTCGGGCGCCGCATCGACCGCGACGCCGGCCACGAGCTCGGCGATGGTGCGACGGGCCAGTTCGGCCCGCCACGCGTCCTCTGCGGCCCACATGGCCCGGGCGATGCCGCACGGGAGCCGGTAGCACTCCGGCGCCACGGCGGCGGGACCCCGCTGACGGATCTCGGTGCACCGGAACGCCGGCGCGGGGCCGTCGATGGCCACCACGACGTCCAGCATCGTGATCTCCGCGGCCGGCCGGGACAGGCGGTAGCCGCCCTTCGGACCCGCCACCGATTCGACGATGCCCGCCCGCGACAGGGCCTGCAGGTGCTTGGCCAGGTACGCCGGCGGCACGCCGTGGTACTCGGCGAGCCGGGCGGCGGGCAGTGCCTTGCGGGCGGGGAGCAGGGCCAGGACGGTGCAACTGTGCATCCCCCACTCGACCCCTTCGCTGATCTTCATACTCGGATAGTAAACATCCGAGTTAAATCGGTCAAGGGCCCGCTCGACGATGGCGGGCAGCTGGCCCGGGTCGCCGTCGTGCCGCGAACCCGGATCCGGAGCGCGGCCCCTACACTCCCGGCGTGCGCACCTGGATCGCCACGGCACTGGCCGGACTCGCCCTGCTCGCCGAGTCCTGGGCCTTGGCGGCCGGCGGCACGGTCCCGGCGTGGGAGCAACACGTGTTCGAGGCCATCAACCGGGGGCCGGCCGTGCTGCACCCCGTGCTCTGGCTCGTGATGCAGCTGGGCAACATCACGGTGGCCTGCCTGCTCGCGCCCGTGATGTTCGCAGTCACCCGACAGTGGCGCAGTGCCGTCGCGGTGCTCGTCGCGGCGCTGGCCGGCTGGTACGGGGCCAAGGTCGTGAAGGGCCTCGTCGAGCGTGGGCGGCCCGCCGCGTTCTTCGGCGACGTGGTCTTCCCGGGCGAAGCCGAGGGCGGTTTCGGCTTCGTCTCGGGCCACACGACCGTCGCGTTCGCGGTGGCGACGGTGATCGTGCCGTACGTGCCTCGCCGGTGGCGCGCCGTGCCCTTCGTTATCGCCACGGTCGTGGGCGTGGCGCGCATCTACGTCGGCGTGCACCTCCCCCTCGATGTGCTGGGCGGGGCCGGCCTGGGGCTGGCGATCGGCGGGGCGGTCAACATCGCGCTGGCGCCCCGCCGCGCCGGTCAGTCCGCGCTCGCCGTGTCGAGCCCGACCGGGCAGGACACCCCGGTGCCCCCGAGCCCGCAGTAGCCGTTGGGGTTCTTGGCGAGGTACTGCTGGTGGTACGACTCGGCGTAGTAGAAGGGCCCGGCCTCGACGATCTCGGTTGTGATCTCGCCGTAGCGGTTGGCGCTGAGCACCGCCTGGTACAGCTCCCGGGACTTCTCGGCGGCCTCTTGTTGGGCCGCGGAGAACGTGTAGATCCCCGAGCGGTACTGCGTGCCCACATCGTTGCCCTGACGCATGCCCTGGGTGGGGTTGTGGCTCTCCCAGAACACCTTCAGCAGTTGGTCGTAGGTGACCACCGCCGGGTCGAACACCACGAGCACGACCTCGTTGTGGCCGGTGCGCCCGGAGCACACCTCGTCATAGGTGGGGTTGGGGGTGTACCCGCCGGAGTAGCCCACCGCGGTGGTGTACACACCCGGCGTCTCCCAGAACGTGCGCTCCGCCCCCCAGAAGCACCCGAACCCGAAGACCGCCGTCTCGAAGCCCTCGGGGAAGGGCCCCTCGAGCGCGTGGAAGTTGACGAAGTGCTGCGCAGGGACGGACATCTTCTGCGGGCGGCCCGCCAACGCATCGGCCGGGTCCGGCATCTGGCTCTTGTGCTTCCCGAAGATCATGGATCGGTTCCTCTCACTCTCGTTCCAGTGCCCTGCACAACGATACGAGCACGCGAGACGTTCCCGGTCGGTCAGCCCATCGCCAACGCCGCCGAGCGCAGCTCGTCGCGGTGGTCGGGGTGGGCGATCGCGGCCAGGGCCAGCGCCCGCTGGCGCACGGTCTTGCCGCGCAGCTCGGCCACGCCGTATTCGGTGATGACGATGTCGAGCTGGTGACGAGGGGTGGTGACGATGGTCCCCGCCGGGAACGCCGGCACGATCTTGGACACCATCACCCCGCCCGGCGAGGCGGTCGAGGGCAGGCAGATCAGCGAACGGTCCTCGAGCTCGAGCCCGGAGGGCATCGTGAAGTCCTCGTGGCCGCCGATGCCGGAGTACTGCCGCAGGCTCACCGTGTCGGCCACGACCTGCCCGGCGAGGTCGACCGCCACGGCACCGTTGATCATCACCATCTTGTGGTTGCTCGCGATCACGTGCGGCGAGTTGACGACCTCGACCGGGAGGAACCGGACTTCCTCGTTGTCGTCGAGCCACTCGTAGAGCTCGGGCACACCGGCCGCGAACGTCGTGATCGAGTAGCCGGAGAACGGGCCCTTGGACGCGTTGCTCACCTTGCCGGCCTGGTGGAGGCGCATGAGACCGGTGGTGAACATCTCCGAGTGCACCCCGTAGTCACCCCCGGGTCCTTCGGCCAGCATCGTGGCCACTGCGCTCGGGATGCCCCCGATGCCGGTCTGCAACGTCGAGCCGTCGCTCACGAAGGACCGGGCGAACTCGGCGATCGCCGTCTCGATCTCGGTGGGCGGTTCGTCGGCGATCACGATCGGATCACGGTCTCCCTCGACCAACACGTCGATCTCGTCGAGGTGCAGGCGGTGGGTGTGCTCGGGCGGCAGCCCGAAGGTCCGCGGGAACTTGGCGTTGATCTCCACGACCAACAAGCGGTCGGGATCCGCGCCGGCGTCGTGCAGCGCCGCGACCGATGCGCCGGCGTGCACCGAGAGGCTGCAGTAGCCCTCGGCGTCGGGTGGGGCGGCCATCGTGGTCATGACCCGCGGCTTGAGCGCCATCAGGATCGGTTCGAAGCGCCGGAAGTCGGCGGGCACGAACTGCACGTCGGCGCCCGAGTCGCGCAGGAACCGCTCGGCGGGACCGAAGAAGCCGCTCATGTAGTGCACGTTGGGTCGGGTCAGCACCTCGTACAGGTCGACGAGCAACGCGCCGAAGATCTGCAGATCCACCCAGTCGTCGCGGCTGCCGAGCGCATGCAGGAAGCTGGTCGGCTGCCCGGGCCCCAAGGGTACGGCCAGCGAGTCGGTGGGGCGCACGAGCGCGGCGGCGTCGTCCAGGGACAGGCGTTGGGTGGGCATCTGCACTCCACTGCGTCGGGACGCGGGATCGACCCGCGTGCTGTGCATCCGGCTCGTCCGCGCGGCCGACCGATCCTCCATGAGTGGCAGCCGGCCCGACAGCGTACGCCGAGCGGGACGGTAACGTCGGGCGATGGCCCCCACCTCGGATCCGTCCGCCTCCACCGACACGCTGGTGCTGGTCGACCACCCGCAGCCGCACACCACGGTGATCACGCTCAACCGCCCGGATCGACTCAACGCGATGTCGATCGATCTGGTGATCGCGCTGCACGACGCGCTCGAGGCGGCCAACGACGACAACGACTGCTACGTGGTCGTGCTGACCGGGTCGGGGCGCGCGTTCTGCTCGGGTCTCGACCTGAAGGACTATGGGATCATCCCCAACATCGACGGCCTGCAGGTGGGACGCATCGCGCAGCGCTCGATGCGCTACTACTCGCGCCTGGTCCCGTACATGCGGCGCATGCACCAACCGATCATCTGCGCGATCAACGGCCCGGCCTACGGCGGCGGCATGTGCCTCACCCTCGCCGCCGAGATCCGCCTCGCGGCCCAGTCGGCCACCTTCAACTCGACGGGCATCGTGAACGGCCTGACGAGCACCGAGATGGGGGTCAGCTGGCTGCTGCCCCGCCTCATCGGCGCGGCGCACAGCAACGACATCCTCCTCACCGGCCGCGCGGTGGATGCCGACGACGCGCTGCGGATGGGACTCGTGTCACGGGTCCTGCCTGACGACGACCTGCTGCCCGCCGCGCTCGAGATCGCGGCCACCATGTGCGAGTTCAGCCCCTACGGGTTGGCGATGACCAAGGACATCGTCTGGGTGAACCTGGAGAACCCGAGCCTCGAAGCGGCGATCGAGATCGAGGACCGCAACCAGCTCATGCTCGGCTTCACCGACAACCTGCCCGAGGCGATCCGCGCCTTCGGCCAGGGCCGCGCACCGGTCTACACAGACGAGCCACGCCGCGATCTGTTCACGCCTCCACCCGTCGACTGATCGATCCCGCGATCAGGGTGGTGACGTCGTTCGCCGTCGCGGCGAATACGACCCAAGGGGACCGACGGCCCTTGCCCAATCCGCGCGGGGCGGCGAGGATGCCCCCGTGGCCGATTCACTCCCCACACCCGACGATGTCCCCCATGCGCCCGCGGTGAGCAGCCCGGCGACCACGGCCGACGACGCGGATGCCCTCCCGTACCCGCCGCACCTCGCAGTCCTCGAGCGGAACCTGCTCGGGCCCGGCGGCGCCACCATCCACCTGCGCCCGATCACCCACGACGACGATCCGGCGTACCGCGAGTTCGCGCTCAGCTTGTCCCCCGAGGCGATCTACTACCGGTTCTTCTCGCCCCGCTCCAAGCTCACCGAGGCCGAGATCGCCCACTTCCTCACGGTCGACTACACCAACCGCCTCGCGATCGTGGCGCTCGACGCCGGGCGGATCGTCGGCGTCGGCCGCTACGACCGGGTCGACGAGACCACGGACGCCGAGGTCGCCTTCATCGTGAACGACGGCTACCAGGGGTACGGCATCGCCTCCACCATGTTGCGCCTGCTCGCCCGGGCCGGTCGACGCCACGGCATCACGCGCCTGCTCGCCTCGGTGCTGCCCGACAACAAGAAGATGCTCGGGGTCTTCGCGTCGAGCGGGTGGCTCATCTCGCGCCACTTCGAAGAGGGCGTGATCGAGGTGGCGCTCGACATCGAGCGGATGGACTCGATCGACCCGGACACCGATCGCATCGGGCAGCGGCCCCGCGCCGACCTCACCCGGGACTGACGCCGCCAGAGGATCCCGTCATCCCTTGGGTGGGAAGGCGTAGTGCTGACGCTCGAGGAGCTCTTCGAGGTCGGGCTCGCGCTCGTCGCTCACCGGTGCGGGGGCCGTCCCCTCGGGCTGCTCGTCGGCGAAGTAGCTCACCGGCGAGGCCTCGGCCGGCGCGTCGCTCGGCTCGTCGGTGAGCTCGGACCAGTGCGGACCCCGCGGGGCATCGAGCGCCGAATCGGGATCGAGGTGCATCGCCAGCTCCTCGACGGCGTCGACCTCGACGACCTCGCCCGGATCGATCTCTTCGCTCTGCCACACGTCGAACGGCACGTCCTTGGGCATGGTCAACCTCCGAGAGCGGGGTCCCCGCGTGCGGATCAGGTGATCCAGCGAGATCGGCGCCACCCGGACGGCGGTCTCGCTGCGGGAACCTGGGTCCACAGTAGGCCCATCCCCCGCGGTCGCGCCCGGGCCGGTCGACCGCGTGCGCAACGACAACTGACCCTTGACAGGGTGGACGAACGCCTGTTCGATGGTCGGACACACGGCGCCACCGGCGGCGCCGGCAGCTCGAGAGGACCTGGCCCATGGGCACGATGGCGATTCCTGATCACACCGGTCACCGGGCGGTGTCGTGGACCGATGGCGACCACCGCTCGGTGCGCGAGGCCGAGAACCTCTTCATCAGCTTGCGCGAGCAGCGCCTCGTGCCCTTCGCCCGGTCCGGGACCGACACCTTCGAGCAGATCCGCACATTCGATCCGTCGGTCGACGAGGTCATGTGGGTCCGGCCCCTCCAGGGCGGCTGAGCGCCCGCCGCGCGACCGATGCTCGAGCTCGACCTCGGCCTCGTCGGTTCTGCCGCGGACGCGCGCGCCCGAGCGCTGCTGGCTTCGCTCCTCCAGCCGAGCCAACTCGCGTACTGGCAGCGCACCGGCGTGTTCTGGGTGCACACCGATCGAGGTTGGTTCCGACTCGGCACGCTGTACGACATCCGCTACCGGGCCCCCCGGCGACCATGGGTCGAACGATCGATCTGCGTCGTCACCGAGGGCTTCGAGGCCCGCCCCCTCCCGGACCTGTGGGCCGAGCTCACCGTCGCGGTCCAAGCGATCCCCGAGGTGTTCACCGCCGAGGCCAACTTCCGCGACGAAGCCTCG
>JBBQHT010000054.1:0-21730 GCA_038324235.1 Acidimicrobiales bacterium | reverse complement strand
GTCGTGCGCATCGGCATGGTCGGCTTCATGGAGGGGTGCATGCTCTACGGCATCTTCCACGGCGACCTGCACGGCGGCAACCTGCTCGTGATGCCCGACGGACGCGTCGGCCTGCTCGACTTCGGCATCACCGGGCGCATGGACGAGTTCAAGCGGTTGGCCTTCCTGCGCATGCTCGTGGGCGCGAGCATGAACGACGTGCGTACCCAGCTCGAGGCCTTCCGTGACCTCGGCGCCCTGCCGGTCGACACCGACCTCGATGCCATGATCGCCGACCTCGGTCTCGACGGACCGCCGATCGATCCGACGACGCTCAGCCAGGAAGAGATGCTGGCCGAGATCCAGAAGGTGATGAAGGCGCTGCTCGGCTACGGCGCCCGGTTGCCCAAGGAGCTCATGTTGTTCATCAAGAACATGGTGTTCCTCGACGGCGCCATCGCGACACTCGCACCCGACCTCGATCTGTTCGCCGAGATCGCGCAGATCTCGATGTACTTCGCGGAGACCCATGGCGAACGCATCGCGGCTGACGTCGGCATCGACCCGCGGAGCTACGAGCTCGACATGACCGGCATCAAGGGCGGCTTCGGGGTCGATCCGACCACCACCGAATCGTTGACCTACCGCGAGTTGCAGGAACGGCGTGACATGATCCGCCAACGCATGCAGCACGCCCCGAAGCGCCGCAAGAAGTGAACCACCCCGCCGCGTCGCCGCTCCCGTCGGCCCGGTCCATCGGGGACGTCCGGAGCATCTGCGGCACCCGCGACACCAACGGCACCAACGGCACCAACGGCACCCGGGGCACCCGGGGCATCCGCGGCACCAACGGCACTCGCCGCATCAGGGGAATGCGGACCACCCTGGTCCTGGCCCTCACGGCGATCCTGCTGGCGGCGGGTTGCGTGGGCAGCGGCAAGACGGCGCGCAGCGCCACGCTCGAACCGCTACCCGACGGGATGAGCATCGTGGCGGACATCACGATGGGTTGCCGCGACGGCGAGTCCGGCTTCGACTACCGCTTCGTCGTGATCGGCCCCACCAGCGACCTGTCCAACGGCGGGCGCCTCCTCACGACGCTGCGCGACCGCGGCTTCTACCACTCGATCGCGATCCCCGACGACCTGCCGTGGATGACCGTGGGGTACCAGATGAAGGAGTACCCGCTGCGGGCCGAGATCGGCCCGTTGCCGAAGTACCTGGCGAACCCGGTCGCACGCGAGGGCCCGCCCGTCGACTCGCTCCCGGCCCAGGTCCGAGCCCACCCCGACGAGTACGTCCTCATCGCCATGCGCCCCACAGACTTCGGCTGCACGACGCCGCTGTAGCAGCGTGGCGCCGCTCGCCGTCAGGCCGGCGTGGCCACCACCACGACGTTGTCGACGTAGTGCCCGGTCGCCCGGTCGAACGGGCCGCCACAGGTGATGAGCGCGAGCCGGGGGGAGCCGTCCCGGCGGAACAGGTCGGCCGGCAGCGCCTGCTTGTTGAACTCCTCGCGGCCGCTGACGACGAAGGCGCGGGTGCTGCCGTCGGGGAGGGTGACGGTGAGCGGATCGCCGGGGACCAGCGTGCGCAGCTGGGAGAACACCCCGGGGCGGCCGTTGCCGTCCACGTGCCCGACGAGCACCGCCGTGCCCTCCGCGTCGCCGGGGAGCACGCCGAACTTGTACCAACCGACGTGGTCGATGTCGGGGATCTCCATGGCGTTCGTGCCGGGTTGCACACCGACCGCCACGACCTCGGCGTCCACGCCGATGGCCGGGACGGCGAGGTGGAACCCCTCAGCAGGGACCGGAGCCGGGGCCGGCGGAGCGGGACGAGGGGCCGGCCGGGTGGTCGGCGGGGCCGGTCGAGCGGTGACCGGCGGTGACGTCGTGGACGGAGCGGGAGCCACCGTCGTGGTCGGAGCCTCCGTCGCCGGCGGGAGCGTGCCCGGCACCACCGTGTCCGGTGGCACCGCGGTGGCCGGCACCGGATCCAGCGTGCCGAGCGTCTCGACCCGCTCGGGCCCCCGCATGCTCAGCGCGATGACGACGAGACACGCCACCGCGGCCGTCAGGAAGACGGCCGCGGCGACGATCGCTCGGTTTCGGGTCAACGCCTCACCCGCGGGCGCGGGCGACGGCGATCGCCCGGCCCGAGAAGGCCAGACCCATGAGGGCAACGGCCAGAGCGGCGACGGCCCAGACCGACGCACCCGACTGGTCCGCCAGGCCCGAGGTGCCGGTCTGCACCATCATCGGCGCCGGCGAGAGGGCGAGCTGCTGGGTGACGACGCCGAGCGTCGAGGCGGTGTCGCCCGACGCCGGGGTACCGATCGCGTACACAACGGTCGCCATGCCGGCGGTCACCGGCACGTCGGCCGGGCCGATGAGGACCGGCGTGGTCGTGCCGGTGGCCGTGACCGATGCGCTGATCGTGCCGGCGGGCAGATCGGCCATGGCCTCGTTCGGGTTGCTCAGGTTGGTCAGCGCCGGCTGGCCGTTGGCGAGCACGTCGACTGCCGGGGCCTGCGCGGTGTGCCGCACGATCAGCCGGCCGTCACCGGCGGCCGCCGGCGAGAGGTCGTTCACGAAGGTCGTCAGCACCGGGGTGCCGGTGGCGCTGAGGTGGGCGACGAGGCTGGCGTTCGCACCGGCGGGCAGGGCGACGCTGGCGGTGATCACCGGGGTGGCGGTGTTCTTGTCCGCTCCGGCGGCGAAGATCTTGATGTCGTAGGTCGCCGCCGGCAGCGTCAGCGGCCCGGCGACGGTGGTGGGCGTGAAGTTCGGCAGGGTGAGCTCGCCGTTCACATAGACGTCCACGGTCACACCGGGGATGCCGTGCACCACGTACACGGTGCCGGTGTCCGCGGCGTGGGCCGGGCCGGCCATGACGAGCAGTCCGGCGACACCGAGGCCGACGGCCATCAGCGAGGCTACGAGTCGTTTCAACATTGGTCTTCTCCGGGGGTCGGGGATCGCGTGCGATCCTGATCACTGCCGGGGTTTTCGCCGTCCGACCCCGAACGGTTGCACCGGAAGAAACAAAATGTCCGATGCAACCGTTTGCGTCTGACCAGCGAAGGAGGGGGTGACATGAGTCTGCTGACCGACCCCTCAGAGAACCAGCCGCCCGGCGACACCGCCCTGCTCGGTCGTCGGCTCGCGGACGACCCTCGAGCGATGAAGGATTGCTATGCCGCCCTCGGAGCCATGGTGCTCGCGTACCTCCGTCGCTTCGTTCCCCGTGACGAGGCCGAGGACGTGTTGCAGCAGGTGTTCCTCGACGTCTGGCGCAGCCGGGAGAACTTCGATCCCAACCGCCGCCTCGAGCCCTGGGTGCTCAGCATCGCCCACCGGCGGGCGGTCGACTACCTGCGCCGCCAATCGCGCACGCCCGACGATCCGTTCGCCGCACCCCCTACCGATGAGACCGCGGCGCTCGATGCCGAGCGCTTCGCCGACCGGTTCACCGATGCAGTCACCGTTCGGGACGCGCTCGCCCTCCTGCCCGACGAGCAGCGCGAAACTCTGGTCTTGGCGTACTTCGGTGACTACACGCAGACCCAGATCGCCGGGAAGCTCGGCGTGCCCCTGGGCACGGTCAAGGCGCGCTCATCCCGAGGACTACGTCATCTGGCGGCCGTCTTGGTTCCGGAGGACCAGCAGTGACGAAGCACATGATTGACCCCGACCCCTCCCACCCCAGCGATGAGCTCGTGGCGTTCGTGAACGGCGAGCTGGACCTCGACGAGTTGCGAGCCGTCACGCGCCACCTGCGCGGGTGCCCCTCCTGCCAAGCCGAGCTGGTCGAGATCGCGGCCGGCCTCGGCGCCATGCGCGGCGTCGCCCTAGCCGACCTCACCGCCATCGACGAGCCCCCTCCCCTGGCGGTCGTGCCGCTCGGCCTCGCCCCAGCCGAGTCGGCCCGCCGCTCCCGCCCGCTGCGGGTCGTGGCCGCCGCCGTGGCGGTCGTGGCCCTCGTCGTGCTCGTCTCGGCGGGCGTGCTCGTCGCCCGCCGCACCCCGGAGCCGACCACCACGACGGCCGGGCCCTCCGTCGTGCTCCAGCCGATGGGCACCGTCCCTGCCCACGGCTCGGTCCACATGACCGACTCCGGATCCACCCAGATCATGACCGTCGACTCCCAACTGCCGTCAGCGCCGTCCGGCTCGTTCTACGAGGTGTGGCTGCTCCAACCCCAGACCGGCCAGATGCTCGCCGTCGGCGTGCTGCCCAACGGGGGCAACGCCGACTACGCCCTGCCCACCGACATCGTGGGTCGGTACCAGGCCGTGGACATCTCGCTGCAGCCCGACAACGGGGTGACCACGCACTCCGCCGACAGCGTCCTGCGGGCCACCTACGCCTGATCCGCCGCCGACTGGCGGGCGGCGCACGAGGCGGTAACGTCCCGCCATGCGCCTGGTGATCGCCCGCTGCTCGGTGACCTACGACGGTCGGCTCTCGGCCCACCTGCCGATGGCCACCCGCCTCATCATGGTGAAGGCCGATGGGTGCGTCGCCATCCACGCCGATGGCGGCGCGTACAAGCCGCTCAACTGGATGAACGCCCCGAACACGATCCTCGAGGCCGACACCGAATGGATCGTGCGGAACCCCAAGGGTGAGACCCTCACGATCGCCATCGACGAGCTCATCGCGGATTCCGCGCACGACCTCGGCGTGGACCCCGGCCTGCAGAAGGACGGGGTCGAGGCCCACCTGCAGGTGCTGTTGGCCGCCCATCCCGAGACGATGGCCGAGGGCCTGGTGCTCGTGCGGCGCGAGTACCCGACCGACATCGGTCCGGTCGATCTGCTCTGTCGCGACGCCGACGGGCAGGCAGTGGCGATCGAGATCAAGCGCCGCGGCGAGATCGACGGGGTCGAACAACTCACCCGGTATCTCGAGCGGATGAACCTGGACCCGAGCCTGCGGCCGGTGCGCGGCATGTTCGTGGCGCAGCAGATCAAGCCCCAGGCACGCGTGCTCGCCGAATCCCGGGGCATCGGGTGGGTCGAGGTCGACTACGACGAGCTCCGCGGCATCGAGTCGAACGTGCTCCGCTTGTTCTGAGCGGTGACGGGGTATCGCCCACGACGTCGTGGTGCGATGATTCGTCCCGTCGCCGCCGACCCCGCAGGAGCAATGCCCGATGCCCGCATCCGCGCCCACGACGTTCCCGTATCCGTACCACGTGGTCATGGATGCGCTGCCGCGCATCTTGCCCTCGCTCAGCTTCCAGGTGCTCAGCCAGGACATGGCCCAGGGGATCATCAAGGTGCGGGGCACCGGCACGCTCATGGCCGCGGGTGAGAGCCTCACGATCCGCGTGGGGACCAGCCACCCGGCGTACTCGGTGGTGCAGGTCGACTCCGGCGTGCGCCTCGGCCTGCTGACCTACGCCCGCACGAGCTCCAACTTCGACACGATCCTCAACACGCTCGGGACCTACCTGCAGCAGTACTACGCCCAGCATCGAGCCGCCGACGCGCCGCTCCCGCCGCCACCCGCGCCCGCACCTCCCCCGACCGGATACGCCCAGCAGCCGCAGTATCCGCAGCAACAGCCGCCGCCACACTCACAGCCGCAGTATCCGCAACATCCGCCACCTCACTCGCAGCCGCCGTATCCGCAGCAGCCACTCCCGCAGCAGCCGTACCCGCAGACACAGAGTCCCCCCGACCAGCACCAAGCCCAGCAGTGACCCCGGGCCCGCGCCCGGCGATCGCCACGCCTCACCTCCTCGTCGAGCGCGCCAGAGCCCGCCCGAAAGCCCCCGCAAACGCCCGAAATCGAGACGGCGCGTCGGCACCTGGCCGACGAACGGTCTCGATTTCGGGGTGGGTGAACGGTTCGACTGGGTGGGGTCAGGTGAACTCGACGAGGCCGCTGTCGAGGACGACGCGGCCGTCGCCGCCACAGGTCTGAAACACGGCGCGGGAGCGATCCCCCTCGCCGTCGACGGCCCACATCTTGATCGTGAGCGCCTCACCCGGGAACACCGGTGACGAGAACCGGCCGTCCATGCGGGCGAAGCGGGCCGGATCGCCGCCGCACAGGGTGTGCAGCAACGCCCGACCGGTGAAGCCGTAGGTGCACAGGCCGTGGAGGATCGGCCGATCGAAGCCGCCCATCGCGGCGAACGACGGATCGGAGTGCAGCGGGTTGCGGTCACCCGACAGGCGGTAGATGAGCGCCTGATCCTCGCGCGTCGTGTAGGTGACGACGTGGTCCGGCTCGCGTTCGGGCGGGACGTTCTGCGGGCCGCTCGGGCCGCGGTCGCCACCCCAGCCGCCCTCGCCGCGGATGAACAGGCTCATGCGGTTCTTGAACAGCACGTCACCGGTCTTGACGTCGGTCGAGGTCGACTCGGTGACCACGACGGCACCCTTGCCCTTGTCGTAGATGCCGGTGATCTCGCCGACGGTGCTCACCGTCGCCTCGACCGGCAACTCCCCGAACAGCTCGATGGACTGCTCACCGTGCACGAGCATCGCCGGGTTGAACGAGCCGATGCTGGCCATCGCCCCGGAGCCGGCGATGCCCAGCACGACGGCCATCGTGGGCAACACGCGTTGGGGCGTGTCGGCGGTGTTCTCGGTCGTGAACGCCAGTTCGTCGGTACCGGCCCCGACGCCCAGCGCGTAGATGAGGGCGTCCTTCGAGTGCCAGGTGTGCTCGCCCGGCTCGCCCTTGGACCCGACTGCATCAGGATTGATCGCCATGATGTGCCTCCTACTTCTTGTCGTTGCCGGACATGTCGGCGTTGGGCCGGGCCTGGCTCACCAGGTCGAGCACGATCGGGCCGAGCTGCTCGGGATCATCGACCGGGGTGGCGGTCGGACCGCGGTGCCAGCCCTCCGAGACCGACAACGCCATGCCGCTCACGTCGAAGACCCGGCCGGTGACGTCCTTGGACTCCGAGGACGCGAGCCACGTGACGATCGGGGCGATCCAACGGGGCGAGAGCTTCTCCTTGGTCTCGTCCGAGGCCTGCCCCATGCCGAGGTTCTCGGTCATGCGGGTCAGGGCGGCCGGGGCGATGGCGTTGACCGTGACGCCGTAGCGCTCGAGCTCCATCGCCGCGATGACCGTGAAGGCCGCGATGCCGGCCTTCGCGGCGCCGTAGTTCGTCTGACCGATGTTGCCGTAGATGCCCGACGGCGAGCTGGTGTTGATGATGCGCCCGTCGACCTCCTCGCCCGCCTTGGACTGCTCACGCCAGTAGGCCGCGGCATGGTGGGACGGGCCGAACGTGCCCTTCAGGTGGACCTTGATCACCGCGTCCCACTCGGCCTCGGACATGTTGGTGAGCATGCGGTCGCGCAAGATGCCGGCGTTGTTGATGACGACATCCAGACGACCGAACGTGTCGACCGCCAGGTCGATCAGGCTCTTCGCACCTGCGAACTCCGAGATGTCATCGCCGTGGGCGACGGCCTCGCCGCCCATCGCCCGGATCTCGGCGACGACGTCGTGGGCGGGGCCGGTGCCGCCGCCGCTGCCGTCCATCTCGCCGCCGAGGTCGTTGACCACGATCTTGGCGCCGTGCTCGGCCAGCATCAGCGCGTGCTCGCGCCCGATGCCGCGCCCGGCGCCGGTGATGACACAGACGCGTCCCTCACAGAGTCGACTCACTGAACTTCCCCCTGATGGCCTGGTTGGCCGGGTGACAGAGCACCCGGCGATCGACCGGAGGATTCTGCCCGCGCCAACAGCTGCCGTCATATTTCTGCGAAGCTCTGCGGGCATGTCTGTCCCCTCAGATCCCCCTCTCGACGGCCCCCCGGGCCCGGACGCAACCACCGTGAACGACGCCGTCACCGCGCCCGCCACGCGGCGCGCGGCCCCGGCCCCGGGACGCCCGCGCCGCCGTTCGCACCGGCGCCTGTACGTCGCGATCGGCATCGTGGTGGCCGTTCTGGCCCTGGCCACGGGCGCGTACGCGGTGGACGCCAACACCCACAACGGCACCGTGGCCCGCGGCGTCACCCTCGCCGGATTGACCGTCGGCGGCGACACGCCAGCCCAGCTCACGGCCGCGGCGGCCCACCTCGCCGACCAGTACAAGGGCGCGGCGGTGCGCATCACCTCACCGAAGGGCGATCTGGTCACGACCGCGGCGGCGGTCGGCCTGGCGCTCGATCAGCCCGCGACCACCGCCGCCGTCCTCGCCGTGGATCAGAACACGAGCGCGGCGACCAAGCCGTTCCACTGGGCCCAGTCGCTGCTCACGACGCGCTCAGCCCCCCTCGTCTTCTCGATCGATCCGGGCCAGCTCGCCCTCGGGGTGGCCGAGCTCGAGCAGGCCAACCACATCGCGGCCACCGAGCCCGGCATCTCGGCGACCGACGCCGGCCTGGTCGCGGTCGCCGGGGTCCAGGGCCAGGCGATCGACCTGACGCTGCTCGCGCAGTCGCTGAAGAACGCCGCCGAGACCGGCACCACCCCGATCGCGGTCGAGGTGCTCCCCGGGCCGCTCGACCCGACTTACACCGATAGCGAGGCCAAGGCGCTCGCCACCAAGGCGAACGACCTGACCAAGACGCCGCTGTCGCTGTCGCTCGGCGGCAAGAGCGCGACGATCCAGTCCAAGACGCTGCGCTCGTGGTTGTCGGCCGCGCCGTCGCCGACCGGCCTGGTCCTCAGCGCCGACCAGGCCAAGATCGTCACTGACCTGCCCAAGCTCGTCGGCGACGTCAGCACGCCGGCCACCCAGGTCAGCTTCGCCATCGTGAACGACCCCGCCACCAAGGCCGACCAGGTGCAGATCACCGACGGGCAGAACGGCGCGACCTGCTGCGCGCCCGATTCGGCGGCGCGCATCGCCGCGGCGGTCACGGGCGGCCAGACGACGGTCGCACTCGATCTCGTGCCGGTCCCGCCCGATCACGACCACGCCTGGGCCGAGAGCCTCGGCATCGTCGAACCGATCGGCACGTTCACCACCCCGCACGAGTGCTGCCAGGGCCGCGTCACCAACATCCACCGGATGGCCGACATCGTGCGGGGCATGTACATCGAGCCGGGCGCGACGTTCTCGGTCAACGAGCGGGTGGGCAAGCGCACGGTCGAGAAGGGCTTCGTCGACGCGCCGGTCATCTACAACGCCACCCACGACCACGACATCGGCGGCGGCGTCTCGCAGTTCGCGACCACGTTGTTCAACGCGGCGTTCTTCGGCGGGCTCGACCTGGTCGACTACCAGAGCCACAGCCTGATCATCTCGCGCTACCCCACCGGCCGCGAAGCCACGATCTCGTGGGAGAAGCCCGACCTCAAGATCCGCAACAACACGCCCTATGGCGTCTTGCTGTGGCCGACCTACACCGACACCAGCCTGACGGTGACCCTCTACTCCACCAAGTGGGTCAGCGGCGAGCAGACGGGCCAGACCACCGAGCCCAAGGGACCGTGCACCCGGTACACCACCGAGCGCACCCGCACCTACGTCGACGGGCACACCGACACCGACAAGGTGTACGCGCTGTACCAGCCGGCTGATGGCGTGAAGTGCCCCTGATCGACTGAGCCCCCGGGCGTCGTCGGTCGCGATCGCACCCGCAACCCGCGCCCGCCACTCGCGGCTGGCAGCCGTCGCCCGACACCCGAGGGATCGCGGCCGGCGCGGGTGTGGCACGCTGGTGGCCTCCCGGGCGGGCGAGCACCGCCCCCGGCGAGCGAGACCGAAGGGGATTCATGGCCGAGTTGGACGACATCGCCGCGTTCGAGTTCGAACCGCGGATGAGCGACGCCGATGCACTGATGTGGAGCATCGAGAAGGACCCGCTGCTGCGCAGCACGATCACCTCGATCATGGTGCTCGACCAGGCCCCCGACCGCGCCCGCTTCACCCGCCGGATGGACCGCCTGACCCGGGTCGTCCCTCGCCTGCGCCAGCACGTCGTCGGGCATCCGATGTCGATCGCGCCGCCCCGCTGGGACATCGATCCCAACTTCGACCTCCGCTACCACCTGCGCTGGACCCGGGCGATGGGCGACGGCACGATGCGCGAGGTGTTCGACATCGCCGAACCGATCGCCATGCAGGGCTTCGATCGGGCGCGCCCGCTCTGGGAGTTCACGATGGTGGAGGGCCTCGCCGACGGCCGCGCCGCGCTCATCGCCAAGATCCACCACTCGATCACCGACGGCGTCGGCGGCATGAAGCTGCAGATGGAGATGCTCGACCTCGAGCGCGACCCCGAGGAGCGACCCGAGGACCAGCCCATGCCGCCCGCCCCCGAGGCACTGGCGGTGACCGAGCGCCAGCGCTGGGTCGAGGCGATGTCGTATGAGACCCGCCGGCAATCGACGGCCGCCCGATCCTCCGCGTCGTCGGCCATCGACACGCTGCGGCGCCTGCGGTCCGACCCGGTGGGCGTCGGGGTCGACGCCGTGCGCACGGCGACGTCGGTCGGTCGCATGTTGCGACCCACGACCGAACCGATGAGCACGTTGATGACCGATCGATCGCTGAGCGTCCACTTCGACGTGTTCCGGGTCGGGCTCAAGGAGATGAAGGCGGCGTCCAAGACCGTGAGCGGGCGCCTCAACGATGCGTTCGTGGCCGGCGTGGCCGGCGGCTTGCGCCGCTACCACCGCCACCACGGCTACGACGAGGTGGCGGCGCTGCGCATGGGCATGCCGATCAACGTGCGCACCGAGGCCACGGCGACCAAGGCGGGCAACCAGTTCGTGCCGATGCGCTTCGCCGTGCCGATCGACCTCGACGATCCGATCGCGCAGATGAACTCGGTCCGCGAGCTGGTGGCCAAGGAGCGGGCCGAGCCGGCGCTCGCCCTCAGCGACCCGCTGGCCAACCTGGTCAACCGCCTGCCCGCCACCGCCACCACGAGCCTGTTCGGCTCGATGTTGCGCGGTGTGGACTTCATCACGTCGAACGTCCCGGGGGCGCCCATCCCGGTGTACCTCGCCGGAGCGATGCTCGAGTCCCAGATCGCCTTCGGTCCGATGAGCGGGGCGGCGGCCAACATCGTGCTCGTCTCGTACCAGGACGATCTCAACATCGGGGTCAACACGGACCCGGCCGCGATCCCCGACCCCGATCTGCTGCAGCGCTACCTGGTCGAGAGCTTCGACGAGATCGCCAAGCTGGCGTGAGCGCCCGCTTCGAGACCACCACCATCGGCGACCCGGCCGGCGCCACCGAAGACGGCGATGACACGGCGCCCTACGCCGGCTTCGGGGGGCGGGTGGGCCGCACCTTCGCCGGTTCCGAGGGCTGGTGGCCGGCCCGGTCCCAGCCCGGCGCGAGCGCCCCGAACATCGTCGTGATCCTGGTCGACGACCTCGGTTACGCGGACCTCGGGTGCTACGGCTCGGAGATCGACACGCCGAACCTGGACCGCCTCGCTGCGGGCGGGCTGCGCTACACGAACTTCCACTCGACACCGATGTGCTCGCCCACGCGGGCGGCGCTGCTCACCGGCATGAACCCCCACGCCGCGGGCGTCGGCACCGTCGCCCACGCCGACCCGGGCTACCCGGGCTACGCGATGGAGCTCGCCGCCAACGTCGCGACGATGCCCGAGATCCTCCGGGACCACGGGTGGGCCACGTACATGGTCGGCAAGTGGCACCTCTCCAAGGACTCGGATCAGAACGACGCCGGGCCTCGTCACTCGTGGCCGTGCCAGCGCGGCTTCGACCGCTACTACGGCTTCCTGGACGCGTTCACCAACCTGCACCAACCGCACCGCCTCGTCGAGGACAACCACGCGGTCGAGATCGACCAGTACCCCGAGGGCTACTACTTCACCGACGACATCACCGACCGGGCGATCTCGATGATCCGTTCCGGCAAGGCGGCGCAGCCCGACAAGCCGTTCCTGTTGTACCTCGCGCACGGTGCCGTACACGCGCCCTTGCACGCCAAGCCCGCCGACATCGAGAAGTACCGCGGTCGCTACGACGGCGGTTGGGACGCATTGCGCGCCGAGCGCTTCGCGCGGCAACAGGAGCTCGGGATCGTCGAGCCCGCCACCGAGGTCGCGCCACGCAACACCGAGCGCGACAACGACGTGGCGCCGTGGGACGAGCTCTCCCCCGCCGAGCAGGAGCTGTTCGCCCGGCACATGGAGGTGTTCGCCGGCATGGTCGACAACATCGACCAGAACACCGGCCGGCTGCTCGATGCGCTCGAGCAGCTCGGCGAGCTCGACAACACGATCGTGATCTTCACCTCGGACAACGGCGCGTCGCGCGAGGGCGAGATGGTGGGAACGAGCGCGTACCTCGTGCACCTGCTGCAGGGCGACGATGTCGACGCGGACCACGCTCGCCTCGATCTGATCGGCGGACCGCAGACGACCCCGCACTACCCGCGGGGCTGGGCGATGGCGGGCAACACCCCGTTCCGGCTGTACAAGATCAACACGCACGCCGGTGGTCACACCGTGCCGTTCATCGTCTCGTGGCCGTCGCGCCTCGCCGACCCCGGGCCCACGCCGTTGCGCCGGCAGTACGCGCACATCAGCGACCTGTTGCCCACGGTGCTCGACATCGCGGGGATCGAGGCGCCGACCCATCGCCACGGCCTGGCACTCAAGCCGATCACCGGCACGAGCTTCGCGGCGACCCTCACCGACCCGGTTGCCCCCTCGGACCACGTCGAGCAGCACTACGAGATGATCGGCCACCGGGGCTTCTACCGCGACGGGTGGGAGATCGTGACGCTGCACCACCCGCTCACGCCCTTCGGCGATGGCGAGTGGGAGCTCTACGACCTGCGCACGGATCCGACCGAGCTGCGCGACCTGGCGACGGCGCACAACGGCAAGCTGCGCGAGCTGGCCGACGCGTGGGAACAGGGAGCGTGGGCGACGCAGGTCTACCCCCTCGACGAGGGCAGCAGCGTGAAGTACCTGATCCGCCCGCCCCGATCGGCGGTGTTCCGCGAGCCGGTCACGATCCCGGCGGGCACCCCGACGCTGGAGCGGTGGCGCTCGCTGCAGCTCATCTGGTTCCGCGCCCTCACCGTCACCGCGACCGTCGCGTACCAACCGGGCGACCAGGGCGTCCTCGTGGCCCACGGCGACCAGGGCGCGGGGTATGCGCTGTACGTGCTCGACGATGAGCTGTGCTTCGTGCACAACGACGGACGCGGTCACCTGCGCGTCGGTGCCGGTGGCCCGATCCCCGCCGGGGCCACGGCCCTGACCGCCGACTTCGCGGCGCCCGGCGGCAACGTGTGGGATGTTTCGCTGATGGTCGACACCGAGACGGTGGCGGCGATCGCGGGCGTTCCGATGCTGTACGGCATGGCGCCGTTCGAGGGCATCACCGTGGGGAGCGACCCCCGCTCGCCGGTGTCGTGGGACCTCCACGAGCGCTACGGCTCGTTCGCCTACACGGGCGATCTGCACGAGGTGCGCTACGAAGCCGGCGCGCTCGCGGCCGATGCCCCGGAGAACCTGCTCACGATCTTGCAGGACATGGGCCGCAAGTTCGAGTGAAGGGGCGCCACCTCCGGCAGAACCACGGTCAGCCCGGGGCAGGCAGCGCGGCCAACACGGCGGGCATGCGGCGGTAGGCCATGTTGTGCCCCTCGCCCTCGAGACGGTGGAACTCGGCTCGAGGCACGAGCCGGGCGAGGTCCGCGCTGTGGTGGATCGGCACGCTCACGTCACGCTCGCCGTGCCAGAGCTGCACCGCCACGCGCTCGGCGATGTCACCCACCGCGAAGCCCCACGGGGCGAGGAGGAGGCGCAGGTCATCCACCGGTCCGCCCGTGCCCTGCCGGAACGACTCGAGCACGGGATCGACCGGCCGCAACCCGTACCGGGCCAGCTCCGCCGCGGCGCCCGGGTCGTCGCCGATCAAGGTGGACGTGATCGCGTCGGTGCCGAGCACGTCGGTGCGCCGCAACCACCACGTCGAGGCCGCCAGCACGGACCGGGCGAGGATCGGGGCCCGGGCGGCCAGCACGTCGAGCTGGCGGTCGAGCAGATCCATGCCCTTCGAGGCACCCGGCCGCTCGGGCCGCCCGCTGCCGGCGATCGTCACGACGGCTTCGACCTGCTCGCCCAGCGCATGCGCGCAGGCCCAGGCGTAGGGTCCACCGCCCGAGTAGCCGAGGGCGACGAAGCGATCGATGCCGAGCACGTCGAGCACGGTGGCGACGTCGGCCGGACCATCGAGCAGGCGTCGATCGCCGAGGGGATCGGACAGGCCCATGCCCGGCCGATCGAGCGCGACCGCGCGGATGCCCGCGGCGCGGAACGCGGGGGCAAAGGCGACGGCGTCGAGCCGCGAGCTGGGCGTGCCGTGGAAGTAGACGAGCGGCCGTCCCGCAGGATCGCCGACCTCGGCGTACGCGATCGTGCGTCCGTCGGTGTGCACCACGCGGCGCTGGAGGTGCGCGGCGAGCCCCACGCCGGACGGGGCCGTGAGGCCTTCGTCATGTTCCGGCACCGATCGGCCCCCCATCAGCACGACGGTACCGCCTCATTGGTCCGTTCCGGCTGCCGGTCCACGATCCACCTCGGGGACCGCTGCGTCTTCGTCGTCGACGATCGCGTCACGGCTGAGCGTCCACCGGGTGAGCGCCGGCATCGCCCGGGCGATGATGACCGCTCCCGCGATGCAGGCCAGGCCGCCGGAGACGACGGAGAACGTCGGGCTCGTGAGCGCCGCGACCGTGCCCGCCTCCACATCGCCCAGACGGGGACCTCCCGTGACCACCGCGATGTGCGTCGCCGAGAGGCGACCCCGCAGCCGGTCCGGCACGGTGAGCTGCAGGATGGAGTTGCGGAAGACCGCCGACACGACATCCGCGGCGCCGGCGAACGCCAGCAACACCAGCGCGAGCGGCAGCCACGAGGTCAACCCGAACGCGGCGATCGACACCCCCCACGCGGCGACGGCCAGCACCACCGCGCGTCCTTGCCGATCGACCGAGGCCAACCACCCCGAGGTCACGGCGCCGACGAGCGCGCCTGCAGCCGGCGCGGCGTAGAGCAGGCCGACCGCGGTCGGTCCGTCGACCCTGCCCCCGGCGAACACCGTCAGGCCGAGCGCAGGGAACAACGCCCGCGGCATGCCGAAGATCATGGCGTTGATGTCGATGACGAAGGTGCCCTGCAAGGCCTGCTTGCCCTTGAGGTACCGCAGTCCCTCGAGCACCGACGAGCGACTCGCCCGCGTGCCTCCGCCGTGCGGGATCATGGGGAGCATCAGCACCAGCGCCAGGATCGCCGCACCGAAGGACGCGACATCCACCCAGTAGGCCGACGCGATGCCGACCCGGGCGATCAGGACGCCGGCGATCGCAGGCCCCACGATCTGACATGTCTGCCACAGCAGCTGGTTGAGCGCGAACGCGGACGGCAGCAGATCGCGACGGACCAAGCTGGGGATCGCCGCCGAACGGGTCGGGGTGTCCAGGCCGGCGAACGCGGCCTGCATCGCGGTGAGCACGAAGATGAGCCACACCTGCGGGTGCTCGGCCATCGCGTTGAGGGCCAGGCCCAGGCTGGTGGAGCCGATGAGCAGCTGGGCCAGCAGCAGGATCTTGCGCCGGTCGTGGGCGTCGGCGAGCGCGCCCCCGACGAAGGACCCGATCACGAGCGGGATGATCTGGGCCAGTCCGAGCAGGCCGACGGCGAGCGACGACCCCGTCAGGACGTAGACCTGGAACGGCGCCGCCACCGTGGTCATCTGGCTTCCCGTGGCCGAGACGAGCTGCCCGGCGTACAGCAGCCGGAACTCGCGCGACTCGCGCAACGGGGTGATGTCGATGAACAGCCGGGGCCGGCGCCGCTTCAGCGGCGGCAGGTCGCGCTCGGGATCGTTGGCGGCGGGACGGGAGCGGGCGATGTCGACATCATCGCAGCGTGCTCACGCCCGGTCAGGCGCGCAGGACGTTGACCGCGTCGGCGAGCCCGACCGTCGACCCGGGGACCAGGTGCACCGATCGCCCGACCCACTCCTCCACCTCGAGCTCCGCGAGCAGCTCCTGATCCGTCACCCGGGCATAGCAACGGTCGCCCTGCGGCAGATCGCAGACCGCCAGGCCCCAGTCCGGACGCCCGTCCCGGCCGTGCACCACCGAGTAGGTCGCGACCGCCGCCGGGCCGGTCGCCGTGTCCCGGACGGCCTTCATGCGGGTCTGGTCGAGGCGGGCCTGCACGGCCACCACATCGGGCGGGGCCAGCGCGCCGGCAGCGGGCGGCGAGGTGGAGTAGGCCGCGTACATGTGCTTGGTCATGTGCATGCCGACGCCGCTGACGAGGCCCACCGACCCCGGGTCCTGCCGCAGCGCGCCCGCCATCGCGGCGATCGCGTGGGTGAGGTAGTTGCTGTCCGGCCCCCCGAAGAAGGGCAGGCCGCCGGTCAGCGTGACACCGCGGGGGTCGTCGGGCGCGAGACCCAGGGCGTCGAGGGCGTAGTGCACCGACGAGCCGAAGCAGCTGTAGAGGTCGAGGTGCGCGACGTCGTCGATGCCGACCTGGGCGCTGCGCAGCGTCTCGAGCGCCGCCGCCCGCATCGCGGGCGACTGGTGGAAGTCGTGGTGCTCGGCGACCGCGATCGGGTCGGTGGCGAAGCACCAGCCCCGCAGGTACACCCGCCGATCCGCCGGCACGCCGAGGGCGTCGGCCTTCTCGTGGCTGGCGACGATGACGGCAGCCGCCATGTCGACGTCCATGACCGACACGAGCAGCTTCGTGTACGGGTAGCCCACCATGCGGTTGTCCGCGCTCGGCGTGATGAGCTCGTCGGCCGACCGCACCTGGGGGAACCAGGCGAGCGGGTTGGCGGCCGCGACCTCGGTCATCGGCGCGAAGAGCGCGCCGAGCGCCGCCCGGTGCTCCTCGATGCCGGTCCCGAGGTGGGCGCGCCGACCGATGTCGAACAGGGCGAAGGTGAGCCACGCCTGGAACACCTCGTGCGCGATCTCGGTCTCGAGGAACGGTGCCTCGAACGGGAACGGGCGCCGGGTCTCGTCCCGGAAGGACCACGGGGGGCGGACATCCTGCTTCTTCAGCCGGCGCTTCGTGGCCAGCGCCTCGGCGCCGGTCACCAGCGCCAGATCCAGGTCACCGACCAGGATCGCCTCGGCGGCGTCGCTCACGAGCAGCTGCGGGGTCGTGCCGCCGATGCCGGAGTACCGGGTGTGCGCAGGCGACGCACCCAGCGCCGTCGCGAGGCGCGCCGACGGGTCGTCGTACTGCCAGCTCTGGCAGTAGACCACATCGATGCGACCCAACTGGTCGAGCACCGTGCCGGCCCCACGCCCGGCCTGGGCATCCGCGGCGGCCGCGCGAGCGACCTGCTCCCACATGCGGAGGGGTTCCGGGGCGCCCGCGGGGTCGGTGACGTCGTCGGGTCGCCACGTGGCCTGGGCCACGCCGATGATGCACGGCGTGCGCGGGTCGATCGGCATCAGCGCCTACCGACCCTTCCAGATGGGGTCCCGCTTCTCCGCGAACGCCTTCGGGCCTTCGCGAGCATCCTCGGTGGCGAAGATCGTCTTCGAGATCTCCGCTTCGATCAGATACGCCTCGTCGAGCGTGCCGGCGAGACCGCGCAGCACGCTCTCCTTGGTGGCCTGCACGGCCAGCGGTGCGTTGGCGGTGATGCGCCGAGCCCAGTCGAACGCCCGATCGGCCAGCTCGTCCTCGGCGACGATCTCGTTGATGAGACCGAGCTCGAGCGCACGCTCGGCGGAGAAGCGCTCGGCGGTCAGCAGCAGCTCCATCGCGGCCGGGAACGAGAGCTGGCGCGGCAGGCGCGCCGTGGTGCCACCACCCGCGAAGAGCCCGCGCTTGGGTTCCATCACGCCGAAGGTCGCATGGGTCGTGGCGATGCGGATGTCGACGCCACCGAGCATCTCCATGCCGCCCGCGACGCAGGGTCCGTTGATCGCCGCGATGATCGGCTTGTAGATCTTGGCGTCCCGCAGCACTGCCCGGGTGCCGTCGGCCAGACGACAGCCATCGATCTCGGTGACCTCGCCCTTGGCGATCTCGTTGGCCAACGCGGTGACCTGCGGGATGTAGGTCTTCAGGTCGGCACCGGCCATGAAGTTCTGGCCGACGCCGGTGATGATCGCGAGCCAGACGTCGTCGTCGTAGCGCACGTCCTTCCACGCCTGGGCCAGATCCCGGAAGTGGTACATGTCGAGGCTGTTCTTCGCCTCGGGCCGGTCGATCGTGATGAGCACGACGTGCTCGAGACCGGGCCGGCGCCCCGGATGCTGCTCGTAGTGGATCGCCATCGGCGGTTCGCGCTTCCCCCTGATCCGCCGCCCTGCGCTCCACGCGGGCGGCTCCGACCTCACGTGGGTGACATGGTAGTCAGATCCCCGGTCGCGGCCGGGGCGGCCGCGGCGACCGCGCGGTCGGGAACGGCGAGCGCCCGCCCGGCGGGGAGATCAGCTCGCCTGGCCGGCACCGACTGGGGTGCGCAGAGGCGTCCGCAGGGCGACGTCGCGGAACGCGTCGCGGGCGAAGAAGGCGGTGCGATCAGGGCGCGAACGGGGCCCCCTGGGCTCGTGGTTGCCGGGCCGACGCGAGGGGGCGAGGACCTGGCTGGCGAAGCGACGGTCGACCGGCTCGACCGCCTGATCGAGCTCCGCGGCCCGACGGCGCAGGGCCCGCACCAGCACGCTCTTGGTCTGCTCCACGTCTTGGTCCTTCACGGGGCCCTCCCAGGCTCATCACTTGCGATGTGATGGTGACGCGGGACCAGGCCGGATCTATGACACAGCTCCGCGATCTTTTCTGGCGTCCGGCGACGACACTGACGCGATCCTCCAACCACCCGCCGGCGAGAACCTCGGGGCCGAGCCGTGCTCGACCGGCTGGGTCACCGTGTCCCGACGTCCATGGTCTCGAGGCGCGCGGCGACCTGGCGATAGCGGCTGACCGGCACGAGGTGGACGCCGTCGAACGCGCCGGAGGCCTCGATCGCGGCCACCTGCTCGCACGCGGCCGCCACGCCGGCACCGGGGTCCGCGGCCACGGCGTCGACCAGCGCCGCGGGGATGTCGAGGTCCGGGATCGTGGCGGAGATGCGCGCCGCCATGGCTGCGCTGGCGAGCACCATCACGCCCGCGTAGACGGGAACGTCGACGTCGATCGTCTCGCGCCAGGCGAGCAGGCGGTCGAGCGAGTACGAGATCTGCACGAACACGCAATCGGCCTCACGCTTCCACGCCGGCAGGGGCCGCAGACCGGACGTGACCCCGAGCCGGAACGCCGGGTGCGCCGCGAACATCGGCTCGGCGCCGAACGAGCGGATCTCGTCGATCATCGCCCGCACGGTCAGGTCGCTCGTCCGCCCACCCGACGTCGGCTTGTCGCCGAACACGAGGAGGAACTCGTCCACCCCGTATGCCGCGGCGGTCAACAGATCGCGCCGGAGCCCGAGCAGGTTGCGGTCGCGGGAGTTCAGGCACGCGATCGAGCGGCCCCCCATCGCCGCCACCTCGTGCGCGACGGCGACGCTCGACACGGTCGCGCGGCCGAGGTGGTTGTCGGGGATCAAGAACGCGTCGCTGACGGGCGTGAGCACGCCGATCTGGTGACGCACGTGGGTGAGGTCGGGACGGGTGGGCGGCTCGATCTCGCAGATGATCTGGAAGCCGGGAGCGACGTCGGTCATCGGCGCAACCTACTGCCCCCACCCGGGCGGTCTGCGTCCGATCCGGGAACTCGAGTCCACGCCGGCGCGAGCGGCATACCCCGGCGCAACCGGCTCCTTCCTACACTCACGGGGTGCCCCATCCCCGCCGACCGCGATGACCGACCGGGCCGACCGGTGACCCCCGCGCCCCTCGCCCGCCACGAACGGCCGGTGCTGGCGCGCGCCATGGTGCGCAAGGTCCTCGCATGGCAGCTGCTCGCCAACGGGGCGGGCGCGGTCGTCGTGTTCTTCTACCTGCGGGTGCTGTTCCCCGACGCGGCGCTCGTCGAGGGCGCCAACGCAGATCTCAACGCCCAGGTGTTCGGCCTCTACCTGGTCGTGACGGTGGTGGTGACCATGCCGGTCAACCGGCACTTCCTGATCAAGGCGCTGCGCTGGATGCGCGACGGCCGGGAGCCCACGCCGCTCGAACGCTGGGCGACGCTCAGCCAGCCGATCCAACAGACCGTCTCCGCGTTCCTCGTGTGGCTCGGTGGCGCGCTCATCTTCGGTGTGCTCAACGGCCGCGAGGCCAACTCGTGGCGCGTGGCGATCGGGATCGCGCTCGCCGGGCTGATGACGTGCGCGCTGCTCGAGCTGATCCTCGATCGGCTGTTCCGGCCGGTGTTCGCCCTCGCCCTGGTGGACGCGCGGCTCCCGCGCTGGCGGCGCGAGATCCTCACCCGCCTCATGGTCGCGTGGATCCTGGGCTCGGCGATCCCGCTGATCGCGGTGGGCCTGATCCCGCTCGGGTTCGACGCCAACGAGATCGCGCAGTCGTCGTCACGGCTCGTGTTCCTGGTGCTGGCCGGCGTCGTGGCTGGCGGCCTGATCATGCGGGCCGCCGCCGGGTCGGTGTCGATCCCGGTCGAGGAGGTGACCGAGGCGCTGGCCCAGGTCCAGGGCGGCGACCTCGACGTGGTGCTACCCGTCACCCACATCGGCGAGATCGGCCGGCTGCAGCACGGCTTCAACGAGATGGTCACCGGCATGCGGGAACGCCGCCGCCTGCAGGACCTCTTCGGGCGTCAGGTCGGCACGGACGTGGCTCGCCAGGCCGTCGAACGGGATCCCCAGCTGGGCGGTGCGGCCCGCGACATCACCGCCCTGTTCGTCGACCTCGAGAACTTCACCGCGTTCACGGAGAGCCACACGCCCGAGGAGGTCGTGGCCGAGCTCAACACGTTCTTCGCCATCGTCATCCGCGTGGTGATGCGCGAGGGCGGGTGGATCAACAAGTTCGAAGGCGATGCTGCGCTGTGCATCTTCGGGGCCCCCGCCGATCAGCCTGATCACGCGGTGCGAGCCCTGCGGGCCGCCGCCGCGCTGCCCGCGCTCGTGGCGGCGCTGCCCGAGGCGCCCGGCGTCGGGATCGGCGTCGCCACCGGCCGCGTGGTCGCCGGCAACATCGGCACTGCGGAGCGCTACGAGTACACCGTGATCGGTGACGCCGTGAACGTGGCCGCCCGGCTCACCGAGCTGGCCAAGCGCGACTACGCCGGGCACGGCGGGGTGCTCGCCAGCGAGGATACGATCCTCGCCGCGGGCGAGGCCGCGGGCGCGTGGTGCGAGGTCGGCACCGTGACGGTGCGCGGGCGGCAGGCGGCGACCCGCCTGTTCGCGCCGGCGCCCGCGGCGACCGACGTACGAACCTCGCCAACGCACTGATCTGGCGGCGGGGCCGGCGGCCCGGCCGGGGGGGGATCTGGCCGGGGGCGATCTGGCCGGTGCCCGTCCGCCGCTGCGCCCGGGCCGGCTGCCGCCCCCACGACCAGAGATGGCCCCCATCGCGAACCCGACCTTGACCCGATCCCGGTTCGGGCGTATTACTTGATCACTTGCTCAAGTCGACTGCTCAAGTCATTCGCTCAAGGCACCTGCACAAGGTGCAGCCGCTCCCCGTCGGCAAACGGCGGGGCATGCGCCCGACCCGAACCCGGCCCTGGAGGTCTCCATGCCCACTCCCGTCCCGATCGCCGCGAGCGGCAATCTCGTGCCGCTCTACGCCGTCTACCTCGCCGTCAGCATCGGCCTGACGATCTGGCTGGCCACCACGCTGCACCGCAACGGCAAGACCTTCCTGCACGACGTGT
>JBBQHT010000053.1:0-22054 GCA_038324235.1 Acidimicrobiales bacterium | reverse complement strand
TGAGGCCGCGCCCGGCGAGGTCGCGTTCGAGGAAGTGTCGCCACCCGGTCCAGTACCCACCGCCCTTGGGCTCGAGGAGAACGACCGGCTCGATGGGTGACCGTCCGGTCTGGATGAGGGTGAGCAGCTCGAACGCCTCGTCCATCGTGCCGAACCCACCCGGCAGGAGACAGGACGCCGACGACTCCTTCATGAACGTGAGCTTGCGGGTGAAGAAGTAGCGGTAGTTGATGAGCTTGGGATCGCCGGCGATCACCGGCGCCGCATCGGACTCGAAGGGCAGCACGATGTTGACGCCGAAGGCCTGATCGGCGCCGGCGCCCTCGATGCCCGCCTCCATGATCCCCGGGCCGGCACCGGTGATGACCATCCACTCCTGCTCGACCATCGCCCGACCGAACTCGCGGGCGACGACGTAGCTCGGATCGTCGTGCTGGGTGCGGGCCGAGCCGAAGATCGAGACCTTGGCGATGGTGCTGTAGGGCTCGAAGACGAGGAAGGAGTACCGCAGCTCCTTCAGGGCCGAGTTGACCAGCTTGAGATCGCCCCGGTCCGCCGCCTCGCGGCCCATGCGGACCGCCGAAACGATCGCTTCGAAGACGAGGTCGCGGTCCCGGCCGATGTTGGCCGCCTCGATCAGTTCGTCGATGCGGGCGTCGAGCTGCTCAGAGCCCGTGCGGTAGCGAGGTCTGCGTCCGGTCATGCCCGGCACCCTACCGGCGGGGTCCGGCCGCCCGAGGCGCCGGGGCGTCGTCCCGGGTGCGCGACGCTCAGGCGACGGGCTGGCGCGCGTACAGCGTCGTGCGCTGCTCGAGGGTGCGCCCGAGCGGCTCGACCAGGGCGCGGAAGTCGTCCGCCTCCATCAACTGGCCGTGGGTCGCCCCGGCCGCACGGCTGATGTTCTCGTCCATCAGGGTGCCGCCCAGGTCGTTCACCCCGGCCTGCAGCATCTGGCGCACGCCTTCGTGGCCCATCTTGACCCACGACACCTGGATGTTGTCGATGAGCCCGTGGTAGGCGATGCGGGGCACGGCGTGCATCAGCAGCGCTTCGCGGAACGTGGGTCCGCGCCGGGCCTTGCGTTGCAGGTAGATGGGCGCCGCCATGTGCACGAACGGCAGCGGGACGAACTCGGTGAAGCCTCCGGTCTCGGCCTGCAGATCTCGCGTGCGCACGATGTGGCGGGCCCAGTGGATGGGTTGTTCGACCGAGCCGAACATGATCGTGATGTTGGAGCGCAACCCGACCTGGTGCGCGGTGCGGTGCGCGTCGAGCCACTCGTCGGTGTCGATCTTGTCCGGACAGAGGATGGCGCGGATCTCGTCGTCGAGGATCTCGGCGGCGGTGCCGGGCAACGTGCGCAGCCCGGCGTCCTGGAGGCGGCGCAGGTACTGGGCGAGCGGCTCACCGAGGCGCTTCGCCCCTTCGGTCACCTCGAGCGCGGTGAACCCGTGCACGTGGATCTCGGGCGCAGCATCCTTCACCGCCCGGGTGACGTCGATGTAGTAGTCGCCGTCGAAGCTCGGGTGGATGCCGCCCTGCAGGCACACCTCGGTGGCCCCGAGCGCGGACGCCTCGCGCACACGCTCGGCGATGTCGTCGAGCGTGAGCAGATAGGGCGTGCCCCGGAGGTTGAGCGACAGGGGACCCTTGGAAAACCCGCAGAACTTGCACTTGAACGTGCACACGTTCGTGTAGTTGATGTTGCGGTTGTGGACCCACGTCACCGCGTCGCCCACGGTGCGACGGCGCAGGTCGTCCGCGACCTCGGCCACCGCGGCGACCTCGGGCCCGCGGGCGGAGAACAGCGTGACGATCTCGTCGATGCCGACCTGCTGGCCGAGCAGCACGCCAGCCAGCACTTCGTTCACCGCGCCGTGCGCCGCGGAGCTGACACCGGGCACGAGGGTCGGGGCGGTACCGGTGCCCCCGGAGTACCACTGGGTGCTGCGCGGCCCGAGGTGCAGGACCTCGATGCCGTCATCGACCTGCTCGATGCTGGCGGGCTTGATGTTCTGCACGAACACCGCACCCGGATCGTCCCGGCCGAGCCCTTCGGCGTCGGACCGGTCCATCAAGGGGAACCGCAGGGCGTCGTCGAGCCAGGTGCCGGGGTCGAGCACGAACTCGGGGTAGATCGTGAGGCGGGGCGCCAACACGAAGCCCCGCGCCTCGGTGACCTCACGCAACCGGTCGAGCGCCGGCCACGGCCGTTCGGGGTTCACGTGATCGGCAGTGACCGGCGAGACGCCACCCCAATCGTCGATGCCCGCATCGAGCAGCACGCCGAAGTCGTCGGAGAGGTTCGGTGGGGCCTGCAGGTGGATGTCGGCGGGCAGGATGAGCCGAGCGATCGCAATCGCGTCGAGGTAGTCGTCGGGCGGGCACGGCGGCGCGCCGTGCATCGAGGTGCCGGCCTTGGGCAGGAAGTTCTGGACGATGACCTCCTGCACGTGCCCGTGCCGGGCGTGGGCCTCGGCGATGGCCACCAACGCGTCGATCCGGTCCTGCCGGGTCTCGCCGATGCCGACGAGGATGCCGGTGGTGAAGGGGATGCGCAGCTCGCCGGCGGCCTCGAGGGTGGCGAGGCGTCGCGCCGGTTCCTTGTCCGGCGCGCCGCGATGGCAGTCGAGGTCGGGGTTGAGCGACTCGATCATCATGCCCTGGGACGGCGAGACGGGACGCAGCAGCGCGAGCTCGTCGGCGTGGAGCGCACCGGCGTTGGCGTGGGGGAGCAGGCCCACCTCAGCCAGGACGAGCGCGGCCATCGCCGCGAGGTAGTGCACCGTCGAGTCGTACCCGTGGGCGTCGAGCCACTGGCGCGCCACGGGGTAGCGCTCCTCGGGACGTTCGCCGAGCGTGAAGAGCGCCTCGTGGCAACCCTGGCGCGCCCCGGCTCGCGCGATGCCGAGCACCTGCTCGGGGGTCAGGTACGGCGCGTCGAGCCGCGCCGGCGGCTGGGCGAAGGTGCAGTAGCCGCACTTGTCCCGGCACAACATGGTCAGCGGGATGAAGACCTTGGGCGAGTAGGTGACCCGAGTGCCCGTGCGCGCGTCGCGCACCGCGCGGGCCTCGGCGAGGAGCACATCGAGTGGACGCGCCAAGCGCGCGTCGAGGCTCGAGGCCTGGTCGGATGGCTTCCCCGGTGCAGCATCGGACATGGTGGCGCACCTTACCGGCCCGACCCGGTGAATCCGACCGTGCCCCCAGAACATCTGGTTGGACCGGTATCGTGACGTCGTGAACGGTGGCATCGAGTTCCAATTCGCCGGCTTTCCGGTCAAGGTCCTGTGGATGTTCTTCGTCGTGACCGTGCTGCTCGGCTACCAGCTGCGCGACCCGGTGCTGATCGCGATGTGGGTCGGCGTCGTGCTCGTCTCCATCCTCATCCACGAGCTGGGCCACGCGATCGCCTACCGGCACTTCGGCGTGCAACCCTCGATCGTGCTGCACGGCTTCGGCGGCCTCACCTTCGGACGATCCCTGCCGGTCCGCCAGGACCTGGCGGTGAGCCTGGCCGGTCCCGCGGCCGGCCTCGCCATCGGCCTCCCCGCGCTCTACGTGTACGCCAAGGTGCCGTACACGAGCGTGATGGTCGACAACGTGCTGTGGATGCTGGTCTTCGTCAACGTGTTCTGGTCGCTGCTCAACCTCGTGCCCATGCTCCCGCTCGACGGCGGCAACGCGACCAACGCCCTGCTCACGCTCGTGTTCCGTCGGGACATGACCCGGGCCACCCGCATCATCTCCCTCGTGTGCGCCGCAGCCCTGGTCATCCTGGCCTTCCGGTACAAGTTCATCTACGGGGCCTTCCTGGCCGCCTGGTACGGCTACATGAACATCCAGGGCCTGCAGCAGGAACAGACCGTCGGGCGCTTCCACCCGACTGTCACCAAACCCCCCAAGGCCTCCCGCGCCACCAAGCAGGCGGCGAAGCGCTCCCCGGGCGCCACCCCGCCGCCCGCGCCCGCGTGGTCACCGACCCCGCCCGACGGCCCGCCGACCACACCCATCTCGACCGTCGGCTGGGTGCAGCCCGGCGCCAACCGGCGCACGTTCGCGCACGAGGTGGACACCGCCGCGCAGGCGCTGTCCCGCGCCCAACCCGAACTGGCATCGATCGCGGTCGACCGGGCCCATCGGCTGGCGGTCACCGACGACGACCATCGCGTCGTGGACCAGTTGCGCCTCGAGGTGGACCGCCGCCTCTCCGGCTCCGCCTGAGCTCCTGCCTCGGTCCGCGCCGTCATTCGCGGCGCGGCCTCGGGCCTGGCTCAGACCGACCGAACGACCGACCGACCGACCGACGATCGCGCGCGTCAGGCCAGATCGCCGGCGGCGGCGGGGTCGGCCAGCCACACGACCTTGTCGGCGTGCACGAGGCTCGCGGGTGCGCTCTGGTCGCCCTCGACGACGCGGCGCAGCGCCTCGTGCTTCTCGGCGCCCGACACCGTGACCACCACGAGCCGCGCCCGCGCGATGCCGGCATAGGTCAAGGTCATGCGCGGGTGCGGGTTGTTCGCGCGCGGATCGTCGTTCATCACGACGAGGCGACCGGGGTCGGCCTGCAGCGCCGTCGAGTCCGGGAACAGCGAGGCCGTGTGGCCGTCCGGGCCGAGCCCGAGGTGGATGAGATCGAACTTGCCGAGCTCACCGACGCGGAGCTGGTACGGATCGGGCCCCTCGTCACAGCGCATCGGGAAGTGCGCGTTGGCGGCGCCCACCCGGTCGAGCAGCGCCTCGCGCCCGAGCCGGTAGTTGGAGTCCGGATCGTCGAGCGGGACGCACCGCTCGTCCCCCCAGTACACGTCGACCTTCCACCAGTCGATCTGGGTTCCGCCATCGGCCGCGAGCCGCTCGTAGCACTGCCGCGCGGTGGAACCGCCGGACAGGGCAAGCGAGAAGGTGTCGGTCGGCCGCGTGTGGAACGCCTCGATCACGCGCTCGGCGAACTCGGCGGGCACATCGTCGACGATGACGAGAGAGCCGTGCACGTGGTCAGCGCCTCCTCGTGCCGGTCCGAGCACGGTGGGGTGGACAAGGGTTCACGAGAAGGTCTGCGCCTTCGCGTCGAGCGAGCCGAGCAGCTCGTCGAACGACTTGGCGAACGACGCCACGCCCTCGTTCTCGAGCACGACGGTGACATCCGCGAAGTCGACGCCGACCGCGCCCAGCGCCGCCATGACCGCCCGGGCCCCGTCGATGTCGGCATCGACGGTGCGCGCCACCGTGCCGTGATCGTCGAACGCGTCGAGGGTCGCATCCGGGATCGTGTTGACCGTGTGCGGCCCGATGAGCGAATCGACGTAGAGCGTGTCGGGGTAGGCCGGGTTCTTGGTCGAGGTGGAGGCCCACAGCGGCCGCTGCACCTTCGCGCCGCGAGCCACGAGCGCGTCCCAGCGGGGACCGCTGAAGCGTTGCTCGAACAGCTCGTAGGCCAACGTGGCGTTGGCGATGGCGGCCTTGCCCTGCAGGGCGAGGGCATCGTCGGTGCCGATCTCGGCCAGGCGACGGTCCACCTCGGTGTCGACGCGGCTGATGAAGAACGACGCGACCGACGACACCGCGGCGAGGTCGCCCTCGGCCGCTTCGAGCCCCGCCAGGTACGCCTCGATGACCTGGGCGTAGCGCTCGAGACCGAACAGCAGCGTGACGTTGATGCTGCGCTTCTCGGCGATCATCTGCTGGATGGCCGCCAGGCCCTCGGGGGTGCCGGGGATCTTGACGTAGAGGTTGGGCTGGGCGATGGTCTCGCTCAGGTGGCGGGCGGCGAGCGTCGTGCCCTCGGTGTCGTGCGCGAGCACCGGCGACACCTCGACCGACACGTAGCCGTCGAGCCCGTCGCTCTGGTCGTACACGGGGCGCAGCAGGGCGAGCGCGTGCTCGATGTCGTGGGTCACGAGCTGCCAGTAGCTCTCGGTGACGTCCTGGCCCGCCCCGATCAACGAGCGGAACTCGTCGTCGTACTCGGCCCCCGACTCGATCGCCTTCTGGAAGATCGTCGGGTTGGAGGTGATGCCCCGCACGCCCCGGTCGACCCACTGCTGCAGTTCGCCGCTCGTGATCCAGCCGCGCTTGAGGTTGTCGAGCCACGGGCTCTGGTTCTGCTCGTCGAACAGGGCGTGAAGCTTGCCCATCGTCGGACCACTTCCTTCGTCTCGTGCTGGGTCACCGGGGGAGCCGGCGATGCGTCGTGTCAGTCTGTCGCGTCGCGCCGAGCGATGCTCGACCGACGGCAAGGGATATCGGTGCAGGTCAGGCGCCCGTCAGACACGCCCATGACGGGCGATCCGGGGTGGGCTGGGGTCGGGCCGGTGGTCAGGCGATCCGCCGGCGGACCACGGTCACGCCAGGAGTCCCCTGGCGTAGGTGACCACGTTCTCAGCGGTGATGCCCAGCTCGGCCATCGCCGTCGCGCCCGGCGCGCTGGCCCCGAAGCGATCGATGCCCACCGACGCGTCCGCCCAGCGCGACCAGCCGAACGTGGACGCGGCCTCGACCGACACACGAGGGACATCACCGCCCAGAACCTCGGTCTGATACGCCAGGTCCTGGGCCTCGAACAGGTCCCAGCTCGGCATCGACACGACGCGGGTCGCGATGCCTTCGCCTTCGAGGACCGCCGAGGCCTCGACGGCGACGGACACCTCGCTGCCCGTGCCGATCAGCACGATCGCCGGTGCGCCGCTGGACGCCTCTTGCAGCACGTAGGCACCGCGGAGCACGCCGTCGTTGCCGAGGGTGCCGGGCAGGATGGGGAGGTTCTGGCGAGACAGGATCAGGCACGTGGGCCCGTCCAGGTTCACGGCGGCCTTCCAGGCGGTGGCGGTCTCGTTCGCATCGGCAGGGCGGATCAGCCGCAACTGGGGCATGGCCCGCAACGACGCGAGCTGCTCGATCGGCTGATGGGTGGGGCCGTCCTCGCCGACACCCACCGAATCATGGGTGAACGAGTAGATGAGCTTGGACTGGGAGAGGGCGCTGATGCGCACGGCCCCGCGCATGTAGTCGCTGAACACGAAGAAGGTGCCACCGATGGGCAACACGCCCCCGTGATGGGCCATGCCGTTCATGACGCCGCCCATGCCGTGCTCGCGCACGCCGAAGTGCAGCTGCCGGGCGGCCGGGTCGAGCGGCGAGAACGGCGGCTGGTCGGGCATCGCCGTGCCGGTGTTGCCGGTCAGATCGGCGCCGCCGCCGATGAGGCCGGGCACGACCTCGAGGATCGCATCGAGGCAGGCCTTCGAGGCGTTGCGCGTGGCGACGGGTGCGGATCCGGTCTCCCATGTCGGCAGGCTGGCCTCCCAGCCCGCCAGGCCCCCGCCGGCGAGGCAGGCGGCGATCTCGGCCTTGTGCTCGGGCCAGTCGGCGTAGAGCTCCTGCCAGGCTTCGCGCTCGGCGCGGCCGGCGACGCCGGCCTCGCGGTACGCGGCGAGCACCTCGGGCGGGCACCAGAAGTCCTCGGTGGGCGGGATGCCGAGGAGGCCCTTGGTGATCTGGATCTCCTCCGCGCCCAGCGGGTCGCCGTGGGCCTTGTTGGAGTCGGTGACCTTGGGGGAGGGGTACCCGATGTGGCTGCGCAGCACGATCATCGCGGGCTTGCCCTCGACCGCCATTGCGCGGCGGATCGCCGCCTCGAGCGCATCGACGTCGTTGGCGATCTCGCCGACCCGCTCGACATGCCAGCCGTAGGCCTCGAAGCGGGCCCCGGCGTCGTCGTTCAACGCCATCTCGGTCGGACCGTCGATCGTGATGTGGTTGTCGTCGTAGATCAGCACCAGCTTGTCGAGGCCGAGGTGACCCGCGAGTGACGCCGCCTCGTGGCTGATGCCCTCCATCAGGCACCCGTCACCGGCGATCACGAACGTGTGGTGGTTGAACAGCTGCTCGCCGAAGCGCGCCCGCAGGTGGTGCTCGGCGATCGCCATGCCCACCGCGTTGGCCACGCCCTGGCCCAACGGCCCGGTGGTGACCTCGACCCCGGTGGTGTGACCGACCTCGGGGTGGCCCGGGGTGAGGCTGCCCCACTGCCGGAAGTCCTCGAGGTCCTCCTTGGTCAGCCCGAACCCGGTGAGGTGCAACATCGAGTACAGCAGGATCGAGGCGTGCCCCGCCGAGAGGACGAAGCGGTCACGGTTGGGCCACGAGGGATCGGTGGCGTCGTAGCGCATGATCCGCGTCCAGAGCGTGTAGGCCAGCGGCGCCAGCGCCATGGCCGTGCCCGGATGCCCGGAGTTGGCCTTCTGGGGTGCGTCCATGGCGAAGCCACGGATCACGTTGATGCTCTGGGTCTGCAGGTCCCCCTGCGGGTCGGGATCGCTCACCGTGCCTCCTTCTGAGAATGGCGGTCACCCTACCTGGCGCGGTGGGCCGCCCTGTCAGCGGTTGTCGTCGAAGAGCACGATGCTCGCGGTGAACCCGTGCATGAAGCTGCGGGCACCGACGGGACCGATCTCGCCGGCGCAGAACATGCCCGCGATGGCGTCGCCGCGCACCACGAGGTCGACGAGCTCCGCGTCGTGATCGGGCTCGTGGAAGAGGCGGATGCCCCGACCGTTGCACGTGAAGACGAGGGCGCTGGCGGCCTCGCGCCCGGCGAGCAGCAGCCGCAGGTCCTCGTCGGCCGCGGCGGCATCCCGTACGTGGAACTGCACCGTCGCGCCCACCTCCACCACATCGCCGATCATGATCGACCCCGTGTCCCGGTCAGCCCCGGTCACGTTGCGGACCAGGAAGTCGCCGCGACCGAAGTCGGCCTGATGCTCGTCGATGACCCGGCCCAGGTGGAGGCCACCCCGGAGCAGCTCGCGCTCGTCGGGTCCGAGCGAGGCGAACAGCGCATCGAGCCGGTCCAGCGCCGGGCGGCCGGCGATCTCGTGCACCACGTTGCGGTCCGCGCGGGTGACCACGAGCGGCTCGCCGATGGGCCGACAGCCCTGGGACACGACGGTGGTGACGCCCTGGTCGGGGCCGAGCAGCACGCCGACCGCGCCGTCGCTGCGCACCTCGCCGTGCAGCACGAAGCCGTTGGCTCCCGGACCGAACCCGGCCGACGCCATGCCGCCGACCACGACCAGGTGCGGATGATCGCGGGCGAGTGTGTCGATGACGTCGTCGACGGGGAACGAGCTGGGGTCGGCGAGAAGGATCAGGGTGGCGGCCCGGGCCAGCTGCTCGGGCTGCACGCCGCGCAGCGCGACGCTGTCCGCGGTGCGCACGGCGTCGAGGCGCACCGCATCGACCGGGCCGAGCCGAGCCCCCCAGATCGACAGGGCCGGTTCGCCTTCGATCTCGCGCGCCCCACCGACGATCGCGGTCGCCGAGGTGCCGATAAGCGCGCCCGGCCGCAGGATGTGCTCCACGGTCGTGGCGATCGCGGCCAGGTGGGGCACGTGGGCGGAGCTGGCAAAGAGCAGGACCACATCGGGCCCGGGACCGAGCACGTCGAGGAGGTGACCGACCACCTCCGCGGTCGCGTCCGCGGCCGAGGGGTGCTCGGACACCGCGGCCGCGAAGGCCTTGCCGGGACCGCCGATCAGGCCGGGTCCGCTGGTCAGGCCGGGGTCTCCTCGTCGAGGGCGGGCAGGAGCGTGAACGGCACGATCGTCACGGGCCCGAGGTCCAAGCGGCAGTGCGCCTCGATCGAGCCGTACGACGCGAACTCGAGCTCGGCGCGCACGAGCCGGTAGTTGAACTTGCCCGGCTCGACCTCGAGGGGCTGCACGTTGCGGGCGATCTGCTCACCGTCGCGCTTGTAGACCACCTCGAGCACCGCGTTGGCCTTGGCATCGAGCGGGCACCGCACGATGACCACCAGGTGGGGTTCGATCACGCACGGCGGGGCCGACGGCGCCGGCGCCGAGAACTGGATGCCGGTCAGGTCGATGCGGGTCGAGGGGCCCGGCACCTGCCGGAGGTCGATGCCTTCGATGAAGAGGGCGGCGAGGATGTCCATGGCGGGCACCCTACCGGCTGTCCCCGGGACCGCCGGTAGGGCAGGGGGGGCGGTACCTGACGGCGCCAGGCGATGACGCGCCCACCGCGCGCGGCGAAGCCGGCCGACACAACCACGCAAACGTTTCCTGCCGGGGCACTAGCGTGGGCCGGGTGGCGGACGTCGAACCCCTGACAACTCGCGATGCGATCCTGGCCGAGGCGGCGCACCTCTTCGCCGAGCAGGGCTACGAGGGCACCTCGCTCAACGACATCGCGGCCGGCGTCGGGATCAAGCGGGCCAGCGTCCTGCATCACTTCCCGTCCAAGGAGGCGATCTACCAGGACGTCTTCAACAAGGCGCTGAACTCGTGGATCGAACGGGTCATGGACTCGTCGCGCCAGGACCGGCCGGACCACGGCTGGTCCTACGTGGACGACATCATCACCACCGGGTTCCGGTTCTTCATGGAGAACCCGGAGTTCGTCTCCATCGTGCGTCGCGAGGCGCTGAACCGCGACAGCAAGCTGGGCATCGACCTGGGGGTCTCGCTGCGACCGATGTTCCAGCAGGCCGCCGCGTACTTCCAGCGCGAGATGGACCTCGGCACCTACCGCCAGCTGGATCCCGAACAGCTCCTGCTCACCGGGTACGGCGCGCTGCTCAGCTACTTCAGCGACCTGCCCCTCATCGAGGGTCTGCTCGATCGGGATCCGCTCGATCCGGACCTGCTCGAGCTCCGGCTGAAGCACTTCCGCGACTTCTTCCGCGCCGCGCTGCAGCCCTGAACGCGCCTGCCCCGCGGGGTGGCGACCCGCGAGCGCCGCTTGCGCGCGGTCCGTGCCTGTCGCCTCACCTGGTGACATCCGCACCGAGCGTGATGAAGCAGCGATATGCATCGGCAATGAAGAATATTTTGGGTACCGCTCGTGGTAGCTCACGCGCGCAGAATGATGCAGTGAGACGAAGGTGCAGTTCAGCGAGCTGCTGACCACCGAGCGTTACCTCAGCGTCATGTTGGGCTCAGGTGCTGGTGACGAATCTTTGCTGGTGTGACCACGCTGCGTCGGGTTACAAGCACTCCCATGCTCGAAACCCACCATCCCACCATTGTCATGACCCGCTCGGAGATGCCCGATCTCGCCCCGATGATCGTGCGCGAACGACTCGTGATCGAGGGTCGTCACCACACCACGATCGAGGCCGAGGACATCGCCGAGTACCTCCGCCAGTTGTCCGAGATCTGCGACATGCGGGTGCTGCTGGACCCGGTCACGCACCGCTCGGACCTCTACGGCTGGGCCGGCTGGATCCACTGGGAGACCTCCGGCGCGCACTTCTACGCGTGGGAGACCCCCATCCAGTTCTTCAGCGTCGACATCTACACCTGCAAGCACTTCGACCCTGCGGTCGCGGTCGAGTTCACCTCGGCCTACTTCAACACCACGACCGTCGTGGCGAGGTCGTTCTGATGGCGGCCCCGTTGTCACCGACCAGCCTCACCGAGCTCGCCGACCACGTCATCGCGACCGGCGGACGGGGTGACACGCCCTTCGGTCTCTACCTCTTCGCCGGCACGACCCCCGGGGCAGCGCTCGGCCGCGCGGTCGAGCAGCAGGTGTTCCTGGAGTACTTCGGCAACACCCCGGCGATGCTCGCCGCCGAGTACGAACGCTACGACGCCACCAGCCTGTTCGTCTGCGTGCTCGACCACGAACGCCGGGCGCCCGCCGGGGTCATGCGCATCATCGTGCCGTCACCGCAGGGGCAGAAGAGCCTCGTCGACCTCGAGGCGGGATGGGGCGCGCCGCTCGCGGCGGTGCTCGATGAGACCGGCCTCGCGTGGGATCACGAGGCGGTCTGGGACATCGCGACGCTGGCCGTCGCGTCGGAGTATCGAGGGGCGAGCACGGACGGGCTGATCAGCCTGGCGCTGTACCAGGCGCTGGGTGCCCTCATGGGCCGCTGCCGCGTCCACTGGTTCGTCGCGATCCTGGATCTCGTCGTGCTCGACCTGATCCAGACCCGCACCGGACGACCCATCTCGTCCTTCGCAGGCATCGCCCCGAAGCGGTACCTCGACTCACCATCGAGCCTGCCCGTGTACAGCGACTGGCGCGACTACGAGGCACGGGTGCGCATCACCGACCCGCTGATGCACGAGATCGTGTTCGACGGCGCGGGCCTCGAGGCCGCGGTGTCCATGCCCGTGTGGGACGAGGACCAGGTGGTCGACGACCACCAGGCACCATCCCAGCCGGTCGCACTGGCGTCGGCCGGCTGAAGGTGCGGGCCCGGTTCCCTCGCCGGGCCCGCCCGCCGTCCCGCGCTCGGGTCAGCGGTTAGCGGTCAGCGGTCAGGCGAGATCGGCGTGGTCGACCACGCGCAGGTGGGGTCCGGAGGCGCAGCCCAGCCGCGCGATGACGGCACCCACCTGGTCGACCGGCATCGGGCGGGCGAAGAAGTACCCCTGCGCTTCGTCGCAGCCCAGCTCGTGCAACCGGGCCGCCTGCTCGGCGGACTCCACCCCTTCGGCGACCGTCGACAGACCCAGCGACCGCGCGATCGCCACGACCGCCGCGATGAGACTGGCGTTGGCGCTGTCCTCGTTGCCGAGGTCGCTCACGAACTCCCGGTCGATCTTGACCTCGTCCACCGGCAGCTGCTTGAGGTACGCCAGCGACGAGTACCCCGTGCCGAAGTCGTCGATGGCGACGCGGATCCCGCAGTCGCGCAACGAACCGAGCAGGTGCGACACGTTGCGCATGTCGTTCATGATCACCGACTCGGTGAGCTCGAGCAGCAGGGCCGACGGCGGGAGGCGGTGGCGCAGCAGGGCGCGGGCCACGCGATCGACGAGCGCCGGGTCGCGCAGCTGGCGGCCCGACAGGTTCACGGCGACCCACAGGTCCTCGGCGTTGGGGTGGCTGGCGTGGATCGAGGCGAGGTGCCGGCAGGACTCGTCGATCACCCAGTCACCGATCTCCATGATGAGACCCGTGTCCTCGGCGATCGGGATGAACAGATCCGGCGCGATCGGCCCGATCGTCGGGTGCCGCCACCGCAGCAGCGCTTCGAAGCCGGTGATCCGGGCGCCGGGCAGGCTGACGATGGGTTGCAGGTGGACATCGAGCTGCCCGTCCTCGAGGGCGTGGCGCAGCTCGTGCTCGAGTTGCAGGCGGCGAGCCACCCGCTCACGCATCGAGACGTCGAACAGCTCGACGGTGTCGCCCCCGGCGTCCTTGGCGCGGTACATCGCCGTGTCGGCGTCGCGCAGCAGATCCTCGCCGCGCCGACCGCTCGAGGGGTGGTGACGGTGCAGTTCGTGGTGGGCACCGGGCCAGGACGAGGTCAACTGCTGCGGCGCGGTGTGCTCGTCGGCGACGCGCGCGGGGGCGAAGGCGACGCCGACACTGGCCGAGATCGGGATCGCGGACTCCATCACGCGGAACGGCGTGGCAAAGCCCAGCCGCGTCCGCTCGGCGACCTCGAGCGCCTCGGGGATGTCAGCCACCCCGTCCACCACGATCACGAAGCAGTCGCCGTCGATGCGGCCGACAAGGTCACGCGCCCGCAGGTTGTCCGCCAGTCGCTCCGCGACGGCGACGAGGAGCGCGTCACCGAGGCTGTGGCCCAGGGTGTCGTTGATCAGCTTGAACCGGTCGAGGTCGAGGCTGACCAGGGCGACGCCGGTGACGCGGCCCGGGCGCGCCGCCTCCGCCAGCAGGGTGTCCAGGTGCTCCTCGATCGCGGGCCGGTTGGCCAGACCCGTGAGCGCATCGTGGGTGGCCTGGTGCGCGAGCCGCGATTCGGAGCGGGCGTGCTGGCGCAGCGCCCGGAACATCCGCCACGACGCTGTGCCGGTCAACCCGATGACGATCGCGGCCAGCACGACACGATCCGACGTCGAGCCGCTGGTCCCGAGCAGGAGCAGGAACGCCGGGACGCACAGGGCCACCGCCACGAACGCCAGGCGAGCGGGCTGCGGTGCGGTCTCCCCGGTCGGCATCGGGGTCGACAGGCGGTTCATCGTCGGGTGCAGCACCGCCGCCGTCACGGCGATGTACGCCAAGCCGTAGGGCACGTCGATGAACTGGCTCGGCCAAGCCACGAGGTGCAGGTCGACGAGCATGTAGACGACGTCACCGACGAGCAGCCACAGCACCGCGAGGAGGATGCCGCGGAAGGCGAACGCTCGATCGACCCCGGGGGAGAAGGCGATGCGAGCCCCGATCGCGACGAGGAACACCGACATGGGCGGATAGCACGCCAGCACCAGTCGCACCGGCAGCGGCACCTGCTCGGCGCTGAGGGTCGGGATGATCAGGAACACCCACGCCAGGGTCAACGCGGCGAGGGCGGCCACGGTGGCGTCGAGGGTTGCGTCCAGGTTGCCGTCACGGCCGCGCCGGCGGCCCCGGGCCATGGTGAGCAGGCCGAGCGCCAGGAGGGCGTAGCCCGGCATGGTGAAGAGGTCGGGGATCAGCGACCGTGAGGCGGTCAGGTCGCCGAGCGTGCCGAAGGCCTCTCGCAGCACGCCGCCCATGAAGAACATCGCGAACGCCGCCGCGAGCAGGATCCACGGAAGCCGCGGCCGGGGCTTCCAGCACCACACTCCGACCACCGTGGCCGCGAGTGCGCTGAAGGCCAGCACGACGAACGTGATGCCCGCGTACGCCCCGAGCAGGCCAGCCGCATGCGCGACCAGCAGCGCCAGGCCGGCGGCGATCGCGACGTACGACGCCACCGCCCGTTGCGTCTCGCTTCGATCCGGCACGTTCGCCATCACGGCTCCGCCTACTCGCTCAGTGTGTGTCGGGCCACCACCCACACCTGCCTTCGGCCAGCGGCCTCCCTGTTGAAGGAAACCGCAGGAGAACAGTAGATGCCCGCTCAATGACGCGCGTCTGTTCTGCAGGTTTTTCGCCGTTCACGGAGCCGCCAGCCCGGCGAGTCGGCGGTCCGCGAGGGCGGGGTCACATGGTGCGGTGACGGTCGTGGTCGCCTGTCCGACGGCGGCCCGCACGACCGATCCGGGCCGCGCCTCGAAGGCCCACCGTCGATCAGCGAGGGGCTCGAGGGCCACCGGCTCGTCATCGACGGTCACGCGGATCTCGGTCGCGTTGTCGAACTGGTCGAGCACCTCGAAGGCGTGGCGCAGCAGCCGGTCGATGGCGTTGGCGTCCTCGGTGATCGAGGCCGAGCGGAAGCGCCACTGCCCGTTCGGCCACTGCGCGAGCACAGGTCGCATCGCGAAGCGGGGCCCCATGACGGTGAACGGTGCCCGGCGCACCGCCGCCCACAGCACGCCGGCGGCGAACGCCTGCTCCACCGCGCCCTCGTTGTCGGGGCCCACCACCACCCCGCGGCCCTGGTCATCGACCTGCACGACTGGCCGCAGATCCTGCAGGAGCCGGACCGCGACACGCCCGAGGTTGGCGTCGTCGCGCACCTGATCGACCCAGGGCGACACCTCCCCACCGAGGGAGTCGCGGTCGACTCGGGCTGCCGCCCGCAACCACGTGTCGAGCGCGCGGACCGGCTCGACCCACACCGAGCCCTGATCGCTCGTGGCCCCGTCGTCGGCCACGATGGCGCCCGTGACCGGCACCTCGGGCGTGGGGTGGTCCGCCTCGATCACGGCGCTGACCAGCGCGTGGACCGCGACGCCGTCGCAGGCCTCGGCCAGGACGCGGACACCGAGCTGGTCGACCGTCGCCGCCCATCCCGTCAGGGGATCCTCGCCATCGAGGTAGGCCGCGATGGACCCCAACGCCGGGAGCGACGCCGTGGCCTGGACCATCGGGTTGGCCGCGTACCCCGAACACACCAGCCCGAGGGCGGGGTCGCGGCCGCGCAGCGGGCCGAGGAAGAGCTGATCCGCCATCGTGCCGTCGTTCACGGGGTAGTTGTCCCAGACGAAGGGCGGCCGACCGCCCAGAGCAGCCGCCCGGGCCTCCGCCTCGGCGCGGGTGATGATGTCGTTCACGACGTGCGTACCGGTCCAGCCGATGGGCACGTCGTCGGGCACCCCCGCCGCCAGGGCGTCGAGGTACGGGGTCGAGGTGGTGCCGGTGTACTCGGTCGGCACCAGCACCAGGTCGGCCCGGCCGGCGAGGTGATCGTGGAGCCACGCCGTGAGCGCGGCGTGCTCCTCGCCGAGGCCCGGCCGGATCGCGATGTCATCCACCGCCAGGCAGATCAGACCGATGCCGAGCCCGGTGAGCTGATCGATCTTCGCCGCCAGCGCGGCGCGATCGCCCCGATCGTCGTAGTCCATCGACAGGCCGGGGGACAGCGCGAAGCCCACGCGCAACGTGCCCTCGGCGACGAGACCTTCGAACCCGGCCAGCATGGCGGGCGGGTAGAGCTCACGCCACCGATCGCGATGCCGCGGATCGTCCTTGGGCGCGTACAGGTAGTCGGTCATGCCCCGAGCCGCGGCGAAGCGCATCACCGCCGCCCGGGCCGCCCACGTCCACGGCGGACCGTAGAAGCCCTCGATCACCCCTCGGAACGACCACGTCGAACCCGCATCGCCCATGTGCCGGATCCCCCTGATCACGCACCCGGTCGTTTGGGTCCCGGATGACAATGACCGGTACGTTACGCACCCATGTCAGTCGCAGCAGGAACAACGCTCTCCGAGGCGGTGTCGAAGGAACTGCTCGGCCGCTACGGCGTGCCGATCGCCGACGAGCGCCTCACCGACAACGCCGACGATGCCGTGGCCGCGGCCGGAGCGCTCGGCTACCCGGTCGTGGCCAAGCTGTGCGGCGACGCCATCGCCCACAAGACCGAGCGGGGGCTCGTGCGCCTCAACCTGGGGGACCCGGCCGCCGTCCGGGCCGCCGCCGATGAGCTGCTCGCGGCCGCGACGCCCGACGACGGCGCGGTGCAGGTGCTCGTGGCCCCGATGGTCAAGGGATCGCGAGAGCTCATCGCCGGGCTCAACGACGATCCGCAGTTCGGCATGACCGTCATGCTCGGGGTCGGCGGGATCCTCGCCGAAGCGGTCGCCGACGTGAGCATCCGCCTCGTGCCGATCGAGCGCATCGACGCCGAGGACATGATCGACGACCTCGCGACGCAGTCGCTGCTGGGACCGTTCCGAGGTGAGCCGGCGGTGGACCGCGACGCGCTCGTCGCCGTGCTGCTCGGGCTGTCGGCGGCGGCGGTCGCCGAACCCAGCATCAAGTCGGCGGACCTGAACCCGCTCATCGTGGTCGAAGGCCGGCCGATCGCCGTCGACGCACTCGTGGAGGTGCGCAGCTGATGGCCACCCCCGAGCAGTTCCGAGCGCTCTTCGAGCCCAAGGGCGTCGTCGTCGCCGGCGCGTCATCGCACCCCGGCAAGTTCGGGTTCGTCGCCCTCCACAACATCCTCGCCGCGGGCTACGCGGGTCCGGTCTTCGCGACCAACCGCGAGGCGATCGAGGTGCTCGGCATCCAGAGCGTGCCTGACGTCAGCGACATCCCCGACGGCGCCGCCGACCTGGTCTTCGTCTGCACCCCGGCCTCGACCAACCCGGACCTGCTGCGGGCCGCGGCCGCCAAGGGCATCACTGCCGCCTTCATCGCGTCCGCCGGCTACGGCGAGGCGGGGGAGGCCGGCAAGCAGGCCCAGGACGACCTCGTGGCGCTGGCCGACGAGCTCGGCATGATCATCGTCGGCCCCAACGGGCAGGGGCTCATCTCCACGCCGGTCTCACTGTGCGCCCAGATCGTGGCGCCCTACCCACCAGCGGGGCGCATCGGCATCGTGAGCCAGTCGGGCAACTTCGTGTCGTCGTTCATGAACTACGCCATCGCGAGTGGTGTGGGCATCAGCCGGGCGGTGTCGGCGGGCAACGCCGCGCAGGTCGGGGTGGCCGACTTCCTCGAGTTCTACGCAGAGGATCCCGCCACCGATGTGGCGCTGGCCTACGTCGAGGGCGTGCCCGACGGTCGTTCGTTCTACGAGCGCCTCCGGGGCGTGTGCGAGAAGATCCCGGTCGTGCTCGTCAAGGGCGGCGCGACCGCCGGGGGCGCCCGCGCGGCGGCCAGCCACACCGGCAGCCTGGCCACCGACGACCGCGTCTTCGACGGCATGTGCCGCCAGGCGGGCGCGGTGCGCGCCGCCACCATCGAGGAGGCGTACGAGGTCGCGGCGACGTTCGCGACCCAGCCGCTGCCCACCGGACCGCGTGCGATGGTGGTCAGCACCGCCGGCGGATGGGGCGTCGTCACCGCCGACGCGATCCACGCGAGCGACCTCGAGCTCATGGCGATGCCCGACGGCCTGCGTGACGAGCTCGACACCATGCTCCCGCCGCGGTGGAGCCGCAACAACCCGGTCGACCTCGCCGGCGGCGAGACGAAGGACACGATCCCCGAGGTGCTCGCCACGACCGCGCGCTGGCCCGATGTCGACGCGATCGTGTTCCTCGGCATGGGCATCCAGGGCAACGTGGCGCGCATGGAGCGCGACGGCCCGTTCTTCCCGGACCACGGCCTCGACCGCATCGTCGCCTACCACGAGCGCCAAGAGGCCCGGTTCGCCGCGACCGCTGCCGAGCTGAGTCGCGAGCTGGGCAAGCCGATCCTGACGGCCACCGAGCTCGCCACCGCGATGCCCGAGAACGCGGCCGTCCGCGGGGTCATCGACAGCGGCAAGTACTGCTACCCGTCGTCCAACCGCGCTGTCGCGGCGCTGGAGCACCTGTGGGCGTACAGCCGCTGGCGCCAGCGCCGGGGGTTGTGATCCGGCGGCGCCCGGCGGGTGACACCACCGACCCGATGGAGTTCTCTATCCTGCCCCGGATGCCCTCACGGACCCTCGTCCGATCGCACCCCGCCGGCGTGCTCGTCGCGGCCGTCGCCCTCCTCAGCGCGCTGGCCTCGGTCGTCGCGCCCGACCTGGCGGCGGCGCAGACCCCGGGGACCACGACCCCCGCCCCCAAGCTCCACCTCACCACACCGCTGCTCTCTGCCCGCCGGGTGCCCAGCTTCATGAAGGCCAGGATCGCCGACCAGAAGCTCGAGCAGTCGTTGACCGACCTCATGGCCACCGCCCCGCCGACCTCGTGCCTCGAGGTGAGCGAGCGCGGTCGCCCCGTGTTCCGCGCGAACGGCGACACGCCGCTCGAGCCGGCGTCGACCAACAAGCTGCTGACCGCCACCGGGCTCGTCGAGCACCTCAAGCCCGACACCAAGCTCGCCACCACCGTCGTCACTCCCGCCGCCGCCCAGGACGGCGTCATCACGGGGAACGTGTACCTCGTCGGTGGCGGCGATCCCATCCTCACCACCCCCGGGTACAAGCAATCCTTCGTCGAGACCGGGCAGGGCCTCAGCGAGCTCGCCCCGCTGGCCGACCGGATCCGCGACGCCGGCGTCAAGGAGATCCGGGGCGACCTCGTGGGCGACGACTCCCGGTTCGACGCCGAGCGCTACATCCCGTCGTGGCCCAACCGGTACAAGCGGGAGGACACCGTCGGCCCGCTGAGCGCGCTCATCGTGAACGACGGGGTGACCGGGTACGCCGCGGCCCCCGACTCGACCAGCAAGGTGCGCATGCCCGGCGATCCGCCCGTGCTCGCCGCCGAGACGCTCAAGAGCTACCTCGCCGCGCGGGGCGTGACCGTCACCGGTGCGGCCACCAGTGGCAAGGCCCCGGCGGGGACCACCGAGATCGCCCGCATCGAGACGACGTTCGGCGACGCGCTGACCGAGATGCTGAGCTTCAGCGACAACACCACCGCCGAGTTGCTGAACAAGGAGCTCGGCTTCGAGGTGTCGGGCACCGGGACCACCACCGCCGGATTGGCGGTCACCAAGGACACCCTGACCCGACTCGGGCTCCCGACGGCGGGACTCGTGCTCAACGACGGGTCCGGACTCGACGACGGCAACCGACTCACGTGCGATCTGCTCAACGCGGTGCTCGACAAGCAGGGGCCGGACTCCGTGCTCGCGTCGAGCCTGTCGATCTGGGGCCAGCGGGGCACCCTGCGGCGCCGGGTGCGCGGCACCCCGCTCGATGGCAACATCCTCGGCAAGACCGGCACCCTGACGAATCCGCCCGTCGTGAGCCTCGCTGGGTTCGAGAAGACCCAGGCTGGGAGCACCTTGACCTTCACGTTCATCCAGAACGGCCCGCAGGCCGACGTCGGGTTGCAGGACAAGATGGCCCAGGCGCTCTTCGACTACCCCCAGGCCCCCGATCTCTCCACGGTCGCCCCGCGCCCACCCGCACCCTGACCCGACCCCGCAGATCTGTCGACGCTCACGACGTCAGGCAGCATCAGTTCCAGTCAGAAACCGCGGCTCGAGGTGGGTGGGGCCTGGATCCGACCGCAACGGCGGCGGGTGCATACGCTGCCACCATGCCGGTCCTGCCGATGTTCCCGCTCGGTTCCGTGCTCCTCCCGAGCGTCGTGCTGCCCTTGCACCTGTTCGAACCGAGGTACCTGGCCCTCGCCCGGGACTGCCTGGCCGGCGACCGCGAGTTCGGCGTGGTGCTCATCGAGCGGGGGAGCGAGGTGGGCGGCGGCGAGGTGCGCGGCGACATCGGCACCGTGGCCCACATCATCGAAGCAGCGGAGTTCCCCGATGGCCGCTACGCGATAGGTGCGGTGGGATCCCGGCGCATCCGCGTGGTCCGCTGGCTCCCCGACGACCCCTATCCGCGCGCCGAGGTCGAGGACTGGCCGGACCCGGACCCGTCGCCGGATGCGATCGAGTCGCTCGGCGTGACCGTCGCCCGGTTGCGCCGGGTCCTGGCGCTGCAGGCCGAGCTCGGCGATCCCGCGGTGGCGGCCACTCAGGAGCTCAGCGACGATCCGGTGCTCGCGTCCTACCAGGCGGTCGCGATCAGCGGCCTGGGACCGCTCGACCAACGGGCGCTGCTGGCGGCCGCCACGGTCGAGGCGCGCCTCGACCGGCTCGACGCGCTGTTGGGCGAGGAGGAGCAGTTCCTCGAGCAGCGCCTGACGATGGACGAGTCGATCGGCGACCTCGATGACCCAGGTGACGACGACCTCTCGGGCGGCGACGCTCCGTGAGGTGAGTACCGCCTCCACGAACTCTCGTTCAACGTCGACGATGCGGCGCCGACGATCAGCATCAACGACGTCACCCGCGCCGAGGGCACCGCGGCGAAGACCCCGGCGACCCTTACCCTCACCCTCGGTCGGGCCAGCGAGTTCACGGTGACGGTCAACGACGCCACCACTCCCGGCACCGCCGCTCGGTCATGCCGACCGACGGGCTCGGGTCGTGCGATGCTTGCATGAAACGGGAGCGGCACGGTAGGAACTGCGCCAGGATCCCCCGCCGGTGGCCACGCCACCCCCCATCCAACGCCAAGGACGGCTCGTGGCTCAAGCGCCCAAGAGTTTCCAGCACATACTTCAGGAGCTCTGGGAGCTCCTGAAGGCGTACGCCAAACAGGAGACCATCGGACCGCTCAAGAACCTCGGGCGCCAGGTCGGCTACGGCGTGATGGGCTCCATGCTGTTCTCCCTCGGCACCCTGCTCCTGGCGCTCGGCCTGATGCGCTGGCTCCAGACCCACATTCAGTTCACGATGGACCACACGTACCTGCCGTACCTGGCCTCGACGATCTTCCTCCTGATCGTGTGCGTCCTCGCCTACCGCAAGGCCAAAGGTTCGGCGCTCGCCAGCGCCCCGGCCAGAGCAGTCCCCGCCATCGTCTCCTCCGAGACCAGCACCGCCGCGGAAGGCCAGCAGCCATGAGCACCCACGCCAAGGCGATCAGCCACGACGACATCGAGCAGAAGTTCCGCGAGCTGCAGGGCGAGGTCGACATCGTCACTGACGACGTGCGCAGCTATGCCGCCAGCATCGGCGCCGTGGTCGTGGTCGTGGTCGCCGCCTTCTGGCTGGGCCGACGCCGTGGTCGCAAGACCCAGACCGTCGTCGAGATCCGGCGCGTCTGATGGCCCGTCGCACCGGGGCGCCGATCTCGTCGGGGAGCCGGGCCACGCCGAAGACCGTCAGCTCCGGTCTGGCGGTGTGGTTCCTCTACGAGACCACCCGCCGCTTCGTCAAGCCGTTCCAGTGGGTCGGCCGCCAGCTGAGCCGGGCGATCTTCGGCTGGAAGGACTACCCGAAGTAC
>JBBQHT010000052.1:0-22141 GCA_038324235.1 Acidimicrobiales bacterium | reverse complement strand
GCCGTGGACCGCCCCGAGACGGAACCACCATGACCTCCACCGCTGACCCTTCGCACTCACCGATCGGCGAGACCGGGACGAGCGACCTCGCCGCGACCCGCGTCGCGCTGCAGGCGGTGGCCGAGCACATCCTGTCCCCCGCCCGCCACGCCGCCACCGGCCACATCGGCCTGCAGGCGACACCCGGGGGGTTCGGCACCGAGCGGTTCGACCAGCCGGGGGGTGGCGACCGGCGGCTGCTGGTCGATGGCACCGAGCTGGTGGTGATCGACCGCGACGCCCGCGGCAACACCACCGCCGAGCGACGGGAGCCGCTGACGACGCTGCGCGCCGCCGGCGCCCTCGTCGGCATCGAACCGGGCGCTCCCGTCGACGTCTACACCCCCGCCACCGCGCTCGACCTCGACGCGCCGCTGAGGATCGACCCGGGCCACGCCGCGCGCCTGGCCGACTGGTTCATGCTGGCCCACGATGCGTTGACCCGGTGCGGCCAGCGGTGGAGCGCCGGGTCCGCGGCCGCCGCCACCGCCACCCCGGCCCCCGTGCCGACGCTGTGGCCCGAGCACTTCGACGTGGCGATCTCGTTCGGCGAGATCAACTTCGGTGGGTCGCCAGGCGACGCCGACCATCCCGAGCCGTACCTCTACGTCGGCCCGTGGTCGCCGCCGCCCCGCGACGGTGCCTTCTGGAACGAGGCGTGGGGCGCGTCCACCCCGGCCGACGCGATCAGCTCGGTCGACGACGCGGTCACGTTCTTCATGGTCGGCCGAGATCGAGCCACCCCACCCTGAGATCGCCCGCTCAGGCAGGGCACCCACAGAGCCAAGAAACGTTCTTGGCCACGCCAGCGCCCCTCACCCACCCCCAACAGGGGCACCCACATAGCCAAGAAGCGTTCTCGGCCACGCCAGCGCCCCTCACCCACCCCCAACAGGGGCACCCACAGAGCCAAGAAACGTTCTCGGCCACGCCAGCGCCCCTCACCCACCCCCAACAGGGGCACCCACATGGCCAAGAATCGTTCTTGGCCACGCCAGCGCCCCTTGGTGCTTGGGGTCAGATGGGTCGGCGGCGGGTGCGGCGGCGGGCGGTGAGGATGACGGCACCGCCGACGATCAGGCCGAGGCCGAGAACGACCAGGGCCCCCACGTCGGTGCCGGTCTGGGGCAGCGTTCCGCTCACGGGTGCCGGCTCGACCGCGGCCGCGGCGGGCGCAGCGGCGAGGTCGTCCGCCGGCGGGGTCGTGGTCGGCGCTGCGGTCGTGGTCGGCGGCGCCGCCGCGACCGGGGACGCGGGGTGCAGCTGCACGACGAGCTCGCCGGCCGAGTGCGCCTTGGTCAGCGGTGCGGTGAAGATCAGCGAGCCGAAGCCGCTGATGGTCGCGATCTCCTCGTTGGGTCCGCCCGGGTCGATGATCACCTCGTCGCCAATGCCGAACCATGCGCCGGCGATGCCCGCCTCGTCCTGCGAGACGATCTCGACCCGGCCGTCACCCGCCGCCGCATCGTGGCTGACGGCGGTCTGGGGCGCGAGCACGAGCGTCCCGTCATCGACCTGCTGGGCGGCCACCGGGTCATCGACCCAGCCTCCGTCCTGGGTCCACTGCTGCACGCCGTCCTCGGTGGCCCGGTAGATGCCGGCGGCGGCGACGTAGTGCACGTCGCTCGCCACGTCGCCGCCGGCACCACCACCGGACCCGCCGCCCGCGCCGCCACCGCCACCGGCCCCGCCACCACCGCCGCCCGATCCTCCGGGCTTGGGCCCGAGCACGCGGCGCAGCGCGGTGATCGGCAACCACGCCGGGAACTTCGCCTTCGATTCCGCCCACGTGAACGGCGCGAGGTACTTGAGCATGTTGAAGTTGGTGGGCATGCCCGCCAGGTGCAGGTAGTACTGGTCGGTCGTGCCCGGCCGGAACCGGGTGAACCGCTCGTCGATCTTCACGGCGAACCACTTGCCGTCCTTGACCGTCAGCAACGGCACGCCGTCCCGGAAGTGCGCGGTCAGGAACGACAGCTTCTTCTTGAGGAGCGTCGAGAATGAGCCCGTCTCGGGGTGCAGGAACGTGAGGTACGGGAGCAGGAAGTTGTAGACGCCTTGGCGCACGTCCTGGCTGATGCTCAACCCGTTCTTCGAGATGAAGAACAAGAAGTCCACGTCACCCGAGATCGCCACCATCTTCTTGGTGATCGGGTCCCGCATCTTGAGCACCCAGTAGTTCGGGATCTCCTTGCCCGCCGCGTCGATGCCCGGTTCGAGGGCGAAGTCGAAGAAGCCGAAGTCCTTGCGCAGGTTCACCCCGTTCTCCACCGCCTGGAACTCGAACGGGATCTTCTTCGTCTCGGCCCACTGCTTGAGGCGACCGAACTCGGTCTTGAGATCACCCGAGTTGAAGCCCGCCCACTCCTTCGTGCGGTTCTTCCAGATCTGCTTCGCGGCCGCGATGTCCTCGGGTTTGAGGAAGTCGGCGTTGGCCGCGAGCGCCTTGTCGAACAGCGCCTGGACCTCACCTTCGCTGGCCGGCATGTCGGCGCGCAGCAGCACCTTGCCCACGTCGTCGCCCCCGCCGAAGACGAGCTTCTCGATCTCGGCCATCGTCTTGTTCTTGATCTCTTCGTGCTTGCGGGCCGCGAGCCCACCTTCGACGAGGCGCGTCGCGGACACCTCGTTGGGCTTGGCCACCGACTGGATGCCGGAGCGGTCCAGCGCCTCGGCCTGGGCCATCTCGGTCGTGGTCATGTAGTCGGCGACGACCTCGCGGGGCACCTCCGCCTTCGCGTCGTAGAACTCCTCGAGCGTCGGGAAGCTGGACTTGGACTTCTCGAAGATCTTCTCCTTCTTGGCGATCTCGCCGGCGCTCGCCGCCTCGCGATACACCGCCCGGGCCGACACCAGCTTGATCACCATGCGCCCGACCGCCTCGTCGAGCAGGATCGTCGTCGCCACATCACCGACGCCCCGACCGACGGGGCGGGTCGCCTCGAAGATCGCGTTCTGATCGCCGCTCTGCCACGCCAACTGCACCTTGCGGCTGTAGTCCGCCACCGCGCCGCGGATCGCGTCGCCGGTCTCCCCCGTGAGTACCGGGGTCACCTTCGCGACGACTTCGTCCTGGAGGCGGGCGAAGTCCGCCGGGCCCATGTCGTGCAGGACGTTGTAGACGTACTCGACGGCGCGAGCCATCGTGCCGAGCGTCTCCGTGCGGTACTGCTCGTCATACCCGAACCTCGTGGTGTTGACGAGCACGGCGAAGTACGAGTCGAGCACCTCTTGCACGCGTTCGAGGCCCGCCCCCCCGAGGCCGACGACGGCGTTCTCGGCCCGGAACGGATCGGTTGGGGGTGGCTCGGACGTGTCGATCGTGACGTCGATGTTCGCCCCGTCGGTCACGGTGGCCCCGAGCAGCGTCTTCGGCTTCCCGTCATCGCCGGTCACTTCGATCCGGGGCGGCAGGAAGACGACCGACCCCTTCGTCCACTCGTCGAGGACCTGCGTGCCGTCGAAGTAGTCCTCGGCCGATGGCCGCATCGTGCGCATCCGCACGACGAAGTCCCTGGTCACGCGCGGCTTGATCTCGCCGCCGAACGGCGTGGGCACCTCGTCGCCGTCGGCGACGCCGAGGTAACCGCCACCGATGTTGCCCGTCGACAGCGGCTTCATCATCGTCGGCAGGTTCAGGATGGTGTCGTTGGAGAGGTTCTCGAAGGTTCCGTACACCAACACCTTGCCGCCGGCCTTGACCGGCACCCCGGCGGTCCCCTCGGCCAGATGCGTCGTCATCTTCAGCTTCTTCTGCTGCGTCATGTGCAGCCGACCCTCACCGCTGGTCGTGCCCTCGTCGCTGAGCACGAGCGTCTTGATCAGGATCGTGCCGTCGCCGGTGACCTGGAGGTGGCGCGTGAACACCTTCTTCTCGTGTGGCACGAGATCCCCGAGGTCGTTGTCATCGTTGCCCCCGGTGAAGTCCGCCGGGAAGAAGTCGTACGGATGGTGCACGTCCGCGGCCGACAGCACGAGCTTCAACGCGTTCACGTTCTTGACGGTCTGGTCGGTCGTGTTCTCGACCTCGACCTTCACGTCGACGCTCTGGGGAATGACCTTGCCGGCGTCGTCCTGCTTCAACGCCAGATCGTTGTCGGCCGGCGTCACGGTCACGTGCAACGAGGACTCCCCGTCGATCACCAGGTGCGACGTGAGGTGGTCGGCGACGTCACCGTCCGCATTGGTGCCGGTGACGTCGAAACCGAGCGACGCGGTGCCCTTGTCGTTCGCGGTGGCCTTGTACGAGAACGTGCGGGTCTCGCCCGCCGGGATGTCACGCGTGGCCGGGGTGGGGCCTTCGTCGATGCTGACGATGTTCTCCGGCGCGACGCTGGGCGTACCCACCTCGACCCCGTGGGCATCGACGCCCTTGGCCCGCACGTCGACCGTGACGTTGACCTCGTCACCGACCTTGGGGTGCTCTGGTTGGTAGGTGACGCCCGCGATCTCGAGGCCTCGGGCGGGCTTGGTCAGCAGCGAGACCACCTGGTACTGCGCCTTCATGGATGGCGGGATCGATTCGGCCGAGCTCGAGCGGTAGTCGGCATTGCCGCCGGGCTGGTCGTTGTCGTAGACCGGGAAGCAACTGTTCACGGAGTCGCACACGCCCTGCGAGCCGAGAATGACGACGATCTGGGCGGGCTTGGTGAGCACCGGATTGGGGCCCCACACGTTCTGGTGCGTCACGTTGTCATACTGCGCGGCGGTGGGCTGGGCGTAGAGCCTGAACTCGCAGGACGGGGTGTACGCGTCCTCGACGGACTGGCAGTCCGCGTCGTTCACGGGTTGGGCCGACACGCCGAAGCGGTTCCACACCCCATCGGCGTCGGTCCGCCAGTACACGTTCTGGTAGGTCCAGATGCCGGTGTAGTGCCCGTCCACGTACTGGTCGCGCTCGGGCCAGCGGTCCTGGGTGCCCCAGTGCCACGCCCGCCAGACGCCGTGGGTCGTCCCGCTCGTGGCGGTGAGGTTGACGCGGCCCAACCCGGCCGGATCGATGTCGACCACGCCGGGAGAGGGGGTGATCGACATCCAGTTCGCCGCCCACTCGTGCTGCGTGATGTCCCAGGTGTTCTGCGACTCGTCGAGTTGGTGCCACGCCCCCTGCATGGCGCAGTGGTCGGCGTCGAGCGCGCGGTAGGGCACGTCGATCGGCCAGTAGTCGCCGCCGGCGGCGATCGTGTTCGGGATCGCGCCACACACCGGCAACGCCGCCGTCACGGGTGTGCTCGCGCTCGCCGGGGTCGAGGTGCCGAGCACGAGGCTCGCCGCCAGGAGCAGCACCGCCAGGAACGAGAGCGCGGCGCGCCGGCCATGCGCGGGGCGGCGAGGAGCGGATCGGGGAAAGCCGGACATCGTGGTCGTCACCCCCTGATGGTGCTGGACAGGGCGCGAACGAAGCGCGAACGAGGTGCGCGCGGTGAGCGCCTCGGCGCGAACCCGCCACGCGGGATTAGGGTCACCCAGCGTGAGTGCCCATCTCGGTACGAGGGGGAAGCCATGACGCACGATCCGATCACCGCCCCGACCGTCGCCGTGGCCGACAACCGCGACCGCCGGTTCCGCCACGACGCCCAGGAGGCGGTGACCCAGCAGAAGCTCGAGGCCTACCGGGCCCGCGCGGAAGCCGCCGGGCGGGTCGGCGGGAAGCCCAACATCGTCGTGATCATGTTCGACGACGTCGGCTGGGGTGACTTCGGCTGCTACGGCGGCGGGGCCATGGCCGGCGCGCCGACCCCGAACATCGACCGGCTCGCCCGCGACGGGATGCTGCTCACGAGCTGCTACTCCGAGCCGTCCTGCACGCCGTCGCGCGCCTCGTTGATGACGGGGCGCTACCCGATGCGCCACGGGCTGCTGATCCCGCCGATGTACGGCATGCCCGGCGGCCTCGCCGGTGAGGTCACGATCGCCGAGCTGCTGAGCGAGGCCGGGTACGTGACCCAGGCCGTCGGCAAGTGGCACATGGGCGAGAACCTCGAATCCCAGCCGCAGTTCGTCGGCTTCGACGACTTCTACGGGTTCTTGTCGGTGTCCGACATGTACTCGGAGTGGCGTGACCCGTACTTCTTCCCCGAGGTCGTGGCGAGCCCCGAGCGCACCGAGTGGATCCGCAACGAGCCGTTCAACAAGTGCTTCGTGCACGCCGCCCGTCGCCGCGAGCCCGAGGTCGTCGAGGAGGTCACGATCCCGGTGCTCTCGGTGCTCGACGACCGGTGGGCGCAGTACTCGATCGACTTCATCAACCGCATGGGCGAGGACGAGAACCGGTCGACGCCGTGGTTCCTCTACCACTGCACCCGCGGCGCCCACTTCGACAACTACCCCGCCGAGCGCTTCCGCGGCTCGTCACCGGCCAAGCACCCGTACAAGGACACGATCATCGAGCTCGACGACATCGTCGGGCGGCTGCTGGCGACGCTGGAGGCGACCGGCCAGCTCGAGGACACGCTCGTGTTCGTCACGTCCGACAACGGGCCGGAGATGGAGACCTGGCCCGACTCGGCCTACACCCCGTTCCGGTGCGCCAAGGGGTCCACGTGGGAGGGCGGCGTGCGGGTGCCCGCCGTGGTCTCGTGGCCCGGCATGATCGAACCCGGCCAGAGCTCGGATGGGATCTTCGACCAGTTGGATCTGTTCGCCACGTTCCTCACGCTCGCCGGCGCGGAGGACGCGGTTCCCACCGACCGCTACATCGACGCGATCGATCAGACCTCGTTCCTGCTCGGCACCGGCGGCCTGTCCGACGAGACGGTCATCGCGCTGTCCAACCGCAAGTTCCACTACTACTGGCTGACCCTGCACTTCTCCGCGATCCGCGTCGGCGAGTACAAGTACATGATCACGTCGATCAGCGACGATGACCGGGATGTGGTCAACCCCGGCGGCTTCACCGGAACGGTGCAGAACTACGCCTACGGCCGGTTGTTCAACCTCTACCTGGATCCGAAGGAGACCCACTCCTACCTGATCCGCAAGCTGGTCTACATCGACCTGATCCAGCGCGGCATGGCCGACCACCGCCGCACGTTCGCGACCTGGCCGAACCGGCCCGCGGCGACGCCGGCCTGAGTGACCTCGCGGCGAACCCCCCGCAACCGGTTACCAAAGGTATGGTGAACAGCCGTCGCCGTGGCCCGCCTCGCGGGCCGGCGCCGGACCATCGTTGCTACGGTCGGCTCTTCCGAGCGGAGGGGCGCTCGGACCTTCCCCGTTCGGAGACTCCATGACGTCGTCGTTCCTGCCACCATCGTCCGCGCCAGGCGCCACCGCGCCGAGCGCGCCGGATCCCGAGATCGGCCGCGTCTCGCGGCGGCGCGTGCTACAGGGGTTCGTGATCGGCGCCGGTGCCATCGCGCTCGCGGCGTGCAGCGGGACCACCTCGGCCTCGGACAACGGCGGCGCCACCGGCACCGCCCCGGGCACGACGCCAGGGACGACCGAGGTGCGCATCCCGACCGTGGCCGGAACCGCGAAGGCCCCGGTGCTGCTCGGCAACCCGGTCACCAACAAGGCGATCGAGCCGGGCACCCGCCCTGATCCGAGCCGCCCCGAAGGCACGGACCTGCTCCCCCAGATCGAGCACATCGTCGTGCTCATGATGGAGAACCACAGCTTCGACAACTACTTCGGCATGCTCGGCCGCGGCGACGGCCTCACCCTCGGCCCCGATGGCCGGCCGACCAACAGCAACCCCGACGCCGATGGCCAGCCCGTGGTCGCGTACCACCTGCCGACGACGTCGCAGAAGGAGAACAAGGTCAGCCAGAACTGGACCTCGTCGCACAAGCAGCTCGACGGCGGGAAGCTCGACGGCTTCGTGACGACGAGCGGCAAGCAGTCGATGGGCTACTGGACCGCGGACGACCTGCCCTTCTACCACTCGCTCGCGAAGCAGTTCCCGATCTGCGATCGCTACTTCTGCTCCGTGCTCGCCCAGACGTACCCCAACCGGCGCTACGCGCAGGCGGCGACGTCACGCGGCAACGTCAGCACCACGTTGCCGAAGCTGGACGAGCCGCCGCCCCCGAACGGCACGATCTTCGACCTGCTCGACAAGCACAACGTCTCGTGGCGCAACTACACGGTGACCCTGCCCGAGCTGGCGCTGTACCCGTCGGTCTACCTCTCGCACCAGGACAAGGTGTCCAAGGCCGACAAGTTCCTCGCGGATGCCAAGGCGGGGACGCTGCCCGCCTACAGCGTGGTCACGCCGCACAACGACGTGAGCGAGGAGAACCCTCAGGACATCAAGCAGGGCGAGGCGTTCTCCGCGGCGATCATCAACGCGGTGCTCGAGAGCCCGAACTGGGACAAGACCGTGCTGATCTTCACCTACGACGAGCACGGCGGCTACTACGACCACGTCGAACCGCCCAAGGCGTTCGCCCCGGACGACGTGCCGCCCGATCCGGCCAAGACCAACGGCACCCCCGGCGGGTTCGACCAGCTCGGCTTCCGGGTGCCCACCGTGATCGTGTCGCCGTTCGCCCGCCAGGACTACGTGTCGCACGTGACGCACGATCACACGTCGATCCTGCGGCTCGTCGAGACCAAGTGGAACCTCGGCGCGATGACCTACCGCGACGCCAACGCGAGCAACCTGCTCGACGCGCTCGACCTCGACGGCCCGCCCGCGTTCGCGACGCCCCCCAAGCTGGCGGCGTCCACGATGCCCGCGAACGCCATGCCGGTCCCGCCGCCGAAGGACCCGGCGGACGCGAGCTGACCAGGCTCACCTGCGCTGGCCCGTGTCGCCGACTACACACCCGGCGGGCAGGCCTGGGTGAGCCGTGGGTCGAACTTGCGGGGCAGCGTGTCGTTCGTGAACCCGTCGGTCGTCCAACCGGTCGCGCCGTTCCCGAGACGCACGTAGTCATAGATCGTGGTCTGGGTCGCGGCACCGAAGGGCCAACCCTTCCCTGTTCGCTGGCACAGGATCGTCACCGAGTCGTTCGGTCGCATCGACGCTCCCGCGATCGGTGGCGAGTACTCATCAGGTGTGCCGAAGAGCCCCCAGAGGCCGATGTCGAGAGTCGAGTCCACCTTCTTGCCGCGGGCCACCTTGACCGCCAGCGACGCCGGCGTGGGCATCGTGACGGACACGTGGTTCGAGTCCGCGACGCCCGACGCGTTCGAGGCGCGCACGAAGACGTCGTAGGTCGTGTAGTACGGGTCGGCGCCGACGCTGAGAGAACCGCAGGCCCCGCTCCTCACGATCGGGCCCACGTGCACGTCGCACGATGATGCGTTCTGCGCATCGACGGTGACCGACACCACGCTCGAACCCGGCGCGGCGTTGATCGAGACCGTCGGTGGCGGGATCGGCGCCGCGGTCGGCACGGGCGTCGGATCCGGCGCCGGCTGCCCACCACCGGCGGCGACCTCGCCTCCCCCACCTGCGTTGTTGGCCCCGCTTCCCACCGTCGGTAGCGGGCCGCCGGTGGTCGAACGCCGTGGTGCGGTCGTCGTCGTCGCCCCCGGCACCGCGGGGGCCACGGCCGCGGTCGATCCGTCACCGGCCGGCGCCTCCGTGGTGTCGGTCGGCAGTTCGGTATCGGGGGTCGTGCCCGCGGTCGCGTCGCCGTCGGCAACGGCGACCGTCGTGCCGGGCGAGCTCGCGCCCTTGCGGATGTTGGCGGTGGTGGGACTGGTGGCCACCTGGTCGGTCTCGCCCCCGCCGCGGGTGACCGCGAACGCGATCCCACCGAGGAGCAGGAACACCGCCGCGGCGCCGAGCCACACAAGGGGCGTGCGGCCTTCACGATCAGTTCCCGGCCCGACTCCGGGATGCGCCCCCGGCGCGGAGCCGTCGGGGCGCGCGCCGAACGCCGAGCGAGAGCCCGCCGCCGTGGCGCCCACGACCACGCCGGGGCCCACCGGGGTCCCCATCGCGGACCGGGCGGCGGACTCGGACGCTCCCTCGGACACGGACGCGTTCTCTGGCGCTGACGCCGCCGCCGGCGCGACGACCTTGGGCGCCACGGTGCCGCCGTATTGGAAGGCACCCATGACGTCGTCAGGGACGTTGAGGGCGACGATGGGAACGGTCGGTACCGCATCGATCGCGTCGATCGCTGCCAACGACCCAGGTGGCGGCGGGGGCGGGGGCGGGGGCGGAGGTGGTGGAGGTGGAGGTGGAGGCGGCGGCGGGGCCGCGTCGGTCGGCGCGGCCCCGTTCGGCTCGGCGCCGTTTGGGTTCTCTCCGTTCACACCGGCCATCTGGCAACCTCCAACGCCCACCCGACCAACCCACCGGACAGAACCAACGGGGCACCACTCGGCGCGACGGTCGACCACGCCCTGCACTGTTCCTGACGCACATAGCGTAGGCCCTTTGGCCCACACGTGAACCGCGGCCAGCCAAACCGCCGTCGGACCCCGGTAGCTTGAGGCGTCGCCGCTGCTGCGGCCGTCGACGCCATCCATCACCACCGGGGGAAACCAGGCCATGCGCATCGGAGTCTTTGCCGACAACAACCGCGTCGAGAAGCTCGTGGACGAGGCTCGCGACGTCGCCGAACGGGGCTTCGGCTCGCTCTGGGCGCCGCAGATCTTCGGCCCGGACACGATCGGTGCCCTCGGCATCGTCGCCCACGAGGTCCCCGAGCTGCTGCTCGGTACGGCCGTCGTGCCCACCTACCCGCGCCACCCGATGACCCTCGCCGCGCAGGCCCTCACCCTCCAGCAGATCAGCGGCGGGCGCTTCACGCTCGGCATCGGCCTGTCCCACCAGATCGTCATCGAATCGATGCTCGGCTACTCCTACGACAAGCCGGTGCGGCACCTGCGTGAGTACCTGTCGATCCTGCTGCCGCTCCTGCACGGTGAGCAGTCGTCGTTCACGGGCGAGACGCTCACGGGCAACCTCGCCCTCGACGTCCCGGTCCCCGAGCCCGTCCCGGTGCTCGTGGCGGCGCTCGGCGCGCAGATGCTGAAGGTCGCCGGCACGCGCACCGAGGGCACCGTCACGTGGATGACGGGGCCCGCCACGATCCAGTCGCACGTCGGCCCGTCGATCCGCGCGGCGGCCGACGCGGCCGGCCGCCCCGCCCCGCGCCTCGTCGCCGCACTCCCGGTGGCCGTCACCGACGACGCCGCCGCCGCCCGCGAGACCGCCGGCCAGAACTTCTCGGTGTACGGCCACCTGCCGTCGTACCGGGCGATGCTCGACCGCGAAGGCGCCGCCGGGCCCGCCGACGTCGCGATCGTCGGCAACGCCGCCGAGGTCAAAGCCGGCATCGAGCGCGTGGTCGAGGCCGGCGCCACCGAGTTCGTCGTCGTGCCGTTCCTCAACCGTGAGGCCACCCTCGACGTCGTCGCCACCCTCCTCTGACCCATCCGGTCTGACGAGGGGCAGCAGCGATCAGGTGGGCAGGCTCTTGAGCAGCCACTCGCTCATCGTGTTGTTCCGCATGGCGTCGAGGTCGAGGAACTGGCCGATATCCCCGATCATCCGGCTGAGGTTCGCGTTCATGCGCTCGGGATCGCCGTCCGCGTTGTAGAAGAGCATCGGGTCCTCGATGTGCGCCGCGCTCGGCCACGCCTCCTCGACGATACCGGCGTACGGCGGCGCATCAGGGGTGAGCGGTCGGGCCACGGCGTTGCGGACGTAGCGCATGCGCGGCTGCACCTCGGCCGACATCGGCGAGATGGTGTTGTGCCAGAAGTCGATCCAGTCCGCGTACGCCATGTCCCGCTTCACGGGGAAGAAGCTGCACGTGAGCACCGCCGGCGACCGCTCGCCGTCGGCCCACGTGCGCGGACCCGAGTGCGGTGTATCCCCGTAGTCGTCGTAGAGGGACTCGGTCACCACATATCCCGCGATTCGATCCGCGGCCGACGCCAGCACCGCCTCGTAGGGCCCGCGGTCATCGCACCGACGCAGCCAGATCGACACGATGGCCGACACCTGGGGTTCGCCGTCGGTCGGCGGCAGTGGCGGTGGTACCTGCGCGTCCTCGTCGTCGACATCCATGCTCAGGGCGCGGGGATCGAGCGCGAGCAGGCGGGGCGCGACACCGTCGATCATGATCTCGCGAGTGGATCGCGGCGTCGTGCCCGCCGGCAACCACACCAGGTACATCAGCTTCTCCATACCCGCTCCCCCGTTCGGCGAGGTCCGATCGACCCCAGGCCGGACAAGATATCTGATGAACCGTCAGAAACGGCGACGGGGCGTCGGTAAGGTGGCGGCGTGAAGTGGACCGTGCCGTTCCCGCTGTTCGAACCCGATCATCTCGTCCCGATGGCTCGCGCCGCCGAGGCGGCCGGCTTCGACACCATCGCGATGCCCGATTCGGTGTTCTTCCCCGAGCAGGTGTCGGCCGACTACCCGTACTCAGCCGACGGCGGGCGCTTCTGGGCGCCCGACACGCCGTTCGTGGATCCGTTCGTGGGCATCTCCGCGATGATCGGCGTGACCGAACGCATCCGGTTCGTGACCAACGTCGTGAAGCTCCCGATCCGTGACCCGCTGCTGGTCGCGAAGCAGCTCTCGTCGATGGCGTCGCTCTCGCACAACCGCATGAGCATCGGTGTCGGCCTGAGCTGGATCCCCGAAGAGTTCACCTGGACCCACACCGACATGCGCACGAGGGGCAAGCGCGCCGACGAGATGATCGAGATCATCAAGCTCGTGTGCGCCGGCAACGGGCCCGAGTGGGTCGAGTACCACGGCCGCTTCTACGACTTCGACCGGCTGATGATGGCGCCGGCGCCGGACGCTCGCCTGCCGATCTACGTCGGCGGTTTGTCCGAACCGGGCTTGCGGCGTGCGGCCCGGCTCGCCGACGGCTGGATCTCCGTGCAGAACACCGAAGCCGAGATCACCGGGGCCATCGCCGATCTCACGCGCTATCGCGCCGAGTGCGGCCGGGCCGACGAGCCGTTCGAGATCAACGCGCTCTGCACCGACGTGTTCGATCTGGACGGGTTCCGGCGGCTCGGCGACGCCGGGGTCACCGAGCTCCAGGTCGTGCCGTGGTACTTCACCGGGAAGGATCCCGAGGATCTTCAGAACCGGGTCGACTCGCTGTCGTGGTGGGCCGAGGAGTACATCGCCAAGTACTGAGCGATCCGGGTGCTACTCGAACAGGCAGAACACGAAGTCGGCGATGCCGATCTGCTGGGGCTGGGGCGTGGCGATCGTCGGCCCGGCCCGATACGTGAGGACGACCTGGTCGATCTTCACGTTGCTGTACCCGAGCGCCACGTTGGCGCTCGCCGTGTTGTTCGGGACGCCGGCGCCCGTACCGGACGGGTCCAGGATCCCGGTGAACTGATCCGTGACCTTGGTGGGCCCGGGGGCGGGGAGCTCGGCCTGGCTGACCAGCACGCCGTTGAAGGTCGCTTCGCCCGGAGCGAGCACGACCGGGCTGCCGAGGTAGCTCGAGGTGACGTCGACCTGGTCCTGCCAGTTGCCCAACCCGAGATCGATGTCGAGCAGGGTGAAGTTGAGGTAGCTGACGGGGTTCGAGAACGAGATGGTCAACGAGCACGAGTCGCCAGGCGCCGCGGCGAGCAGGTTCAACACGATGAAGCTGGTGGTCTCGGCGCCGAGAGGGCTCGGTGCGGCGTACGCCGTGGTGGCCGCGCCGCTCCCGATGCCCGAGGTGCTGAACGAGACGGTGGCCGTGGACGACGCGCCGATCGCCGCGCCGAAGCTGCTCGGCGCCGGCGTGAGGTTGTCGATGTCGATCTCCCAGTCCGACCACGTGAGTCGGGCCGGAGCGCAGCTGCCCAGCGCCTGGGCCGGGGCGGACAGGATCGTGGGGAGCGCCCACACGATCGCCCCGCCTGCGGCTGCTCCCTGGATCAGGCGGCGACGGTCGAGCCGTCCCGAGCCAACACCACCAGCCTCGTCCAGAGGCGAGCCGGGTCGGGAGGCATCGGAGTGGTCGGCACCGGTCGGAGACATTCCGGACATCCTAGGGGCTGGGGAGCTACCGACACGACCTCCACGCTGAACCTCGCTCACTTCTCCACGCTGCCCTTCTCGCAAGCGCCGCCGCGGGGACGCGGATACCCGCGCTGATCCGGGCCGGTGCAGGTCGGGTTGCCGGTGCCGATCGCCGGGCTGCCCGCCAGCGGCAAGTGGGTCGGAGACCAGCCCCCGTTGTTGGCGAGCGCTCCGAGCAGCGCCCCGAGGTTCTGGGCATCGCCGGTTGCGGTCAGCCCGCACGTGGCGTCCGAGGACAGGTTGTACCCGAGCGACGTGACCCCGGTGCTCGGGTTGGCACAGCTCGGGCCCTGGGTCTGGTCGGCCACGATCGAGTTGTTCAACGACACCGGCGCCCCGCCGACGCTGATGATCGTCGCCGACCCGGCCGAGCCGGTCGCCCGGTTCTTGGTGATCGTCGAGTTCATCACCGTGATGCCCCCGACCACGTCCACCAACGCCGACCCGGTGGGGGCCTGGTTGCCCGACAGCGTCGACTGGTTGATCGTCGTCGAGCCACCGTCGTTGACCAGCCCGCCGCCCCGGACCGTCGCCGTGTTGGCGTCGTAGGTGGACCGCAGCAGGCTGAGGGAGCCGAAGTTGTAGACGCCCGCGCCCTCCGGGGCCGAGTTGCCCGTGACCCGGGTGTCGGTGAACGACGCCTCACCGTTGGTCGCCAGCCCGCCGCCCTTGCTCGTGGCCGTGTTGCCCGAGAACGTGGACCGGGCGATCTGCACGACCGACGGGCTGGTCGACCCGACGCCGCCACCGATCGGCGCCGTGTTCGACGACACCACGGCGTTGTTCACGACCAGCTGCCCGCCCCCGCCGGCGGCCAGGCCACCACCGAGGTTGAGCGCGGTGTTGTTGGACACGACGACGGCGTCGAGCAACGTGTAGCCGAACGCCGCGGCGCCACCGCCGATGCCAGCCGTGTTGCCCGTGATCGCGCCCCGCACCAGCGTGGTCGTGCCGAAGTAGGTGCCGAGACCGCCACCGAGCGCCCCGGTGTTGTTGGTGAGGTTGACGTCGACCAGGAAGATCGTGCCGGCCTCGTTGAACAGCGCACCGGCGCCGGGGACGCGACCCGAGGTCACGTTGCCGTTGGTCAGCGTCAGGTTGGTCATCGTGACGTTCGCCTCGATGACGTGGAACTCGCGGTCGAGCCCGCCACCGTTGACGGTGGCGCCCTGGCCGAGGATGTCGATGTTGAAGCTCAGGTCGAGGTCACCGGTCGCGGCCGCGTCCTCGTTGTTCCCGGCGATCGAGAGCTGGTGCACCTTGCCGGGCATCAACACGATGGCCAGGCCCAGCGTCTCCTGCGGGGGGTTGTTCGCTTCCTGGACGGCCGCTCGCAGCGAGCACTCGCCCGCGGCGGTCGCACAGACGCCGTCGCCCGGCGAGGTATCGACCGCATCGGTCAACGTGTCGACGTAGAGGGCACGCTCGGCGACCAGCTGCACACGATCCGGCAGGTAGTGGACCGCCAGCACCAGGCCGTTGGGCAGGACCTGCCCGTAGACCTTGGCGTAGGCCCCGCCGATGCTGCCGGCGGTGAGCACGTCGAAGGTCTGGCCGGCCGACGGCATGAAGCCGTTGCGCAACCGGATGACGAGCTGCTGGTTCGACAGCCGCACGGCGCCGGTCAGGGCGAGCTGGTCATAGGTCCCCGCCGCCGTGCCCGGGGTCGGTACCGGCTCAGTGCCCCCGAGACCGAAGTAGTACATCTTGTCGTTCCCGACCAGCTTGCTGGCGTCGATGAACAGGTGCACCTTGGCGGTGGACGACCCGCCCTTGCCGTCGATGATCGTGTACGTGAACACGTCGTAGCCCGTCGTGTTGAACGGCGAGGTGTAGGTCACGGTCTTGGAACCCGGATCGATCGTCACCGTGCCGCCCGACGCCGGCGGTGTCACGACGGTGATCGTGAGGTTGTCGGACTCGGGATCGGTGTCGTTGCCGAGCGGATCGATGACCGTCGGCGTCCCCGCCGGGGCGGATCGGTAGTCGTCCACGGCCGTCGGCGGGTAGTTCTCGATGAAGTCCTGGTTGACCAGACCGGTTTTGGTCAAGGTCACGTTCAGGGTGTTCGGCGAGACGCTGTTCCAGATCGGGGGCTGCGTCTCGATGATGCTGTAGGTGCCCGGGGGCAGATTGCCGAAGCTGTAGGTGCCGTCCGGGGCGGTCGTCGTGGTGCCCACGACGTTGTTGGTGCTGTCCCGCAGGGTGATCGTCACGCCGGCGAGGGGGACGTTGGTGACCTCTTGGTACACCTTTCCGCTGATGCCGGATCCGAGCTCGCCGAAGGTGTAACCGCTACCGGTGACGCCGGCGCCGAGGGCAATCGCCGACACGATGTCGTTCGTGCCCGTCGTCGTGCCCCCCGCGGTGCCCGCGGTGGTGGACCCGTTGTTGTAGGCCACCGGCTGGGTCTCGGTCACCGTGTAGGTGCCACCGACCACGCCGGCGAACGAGTAGGTGCCGTCGGCCGCGGTCGTCGTGGTCCGATCGACCGGGTTGCCGCGGGCGTCGGTGCCGGTGAGGGCCACGGTCACACCACCGATGCCCGGCTCACCGCCGTTCTGGGACCCGTTGGCGTTGGCATCGAAGAAGACGGTGCCGGTGACGGCGCCGACCGCCTCGGAGAAGTTCTGGTTGCTCAGGCCGCTGCTCGTCTGGGTGACGGCGATGGAGTTGCTCGGGTTGACCACGCCGGCGGCGTAGCCGGCGGGCTGGGTCTCGACGATGGTGTACGAGCCCGGGGCGATGTTGACGAACGAGTAGGTGCCGTCGGCGGCGGTGGTCGTCGTCGCAACCGTCGCGTTGGTGCTGTCCTTCAGGGTGATCGTGACACCCGCGATCGGTGCGTTGGAACCATCGACGAAGACCTTGCCGGCGATCGGCCCGCTGATCTCACCGAAGTTGTAGCCCGTCGCGTCGACCCCGGCGGTGAGCGCGATCGCCGCCACGATGTCGTTTGTCCCGGTGGTGGTGCCACCCGCCGTGCCAGCCGTGGTCGCCCGGTTGATGTACGCCGCGGGCTGGGTCTCGGTGATCGTGTACGTCCCACTGATCACGTTGGCGAAGCTGTAGGTGCCGTCCGCCGCCGACGTCGTCGTGCGGTTCACCGCCGAGCCGTTCGCATCCGTGCCGGTGAGCGTGACGGTCACCGCCGAGATACCCGGCTCGCCGCTGTCGAAGGCGCCGTTGTTGTTCGAATCGAAGTAGACCTTGCCGGCGAACGACCCGATCTTCTCGGAGAAGTCCTGGCCCGACTCGCCCGCCTTCACGTGCGTGACGTTGATGACGTTGCCGGGCACCACGACGCCGGGGCCGTAGCCGGCGGGCTGGGTCTCGGTCACCGTGTACGAGCCCGGCGCGATGTTGGTGAAGCTGTAGGTTCCGTCTGCGGCCGTCGTGGTGGTGCCGACGACGTTGTTCAGGTTGTCGCGCAGGGTGATGGTCACCCCGGCGAGCGGGGCGTTGGTCCCGTCGACGAACACCGTGCCGGCGATGGGTCCGCCGAGCTCGCCGAAGTTGTAACCGCTGGCGGTCGAGCCCGCGGCGAACGTGATCGCCGACACGATGTCGTTGGACCCGGTCGTGGTCCCGCCCGCCGAACCGGCCGTGGTGGAACCGTTGTTGTAGGCCGCGGGCTGGGTCTCAGTCACGGTGTAGGTGCCGCTCAGCAGTCCGCCGAAGCTGTACGTGCCGTCGACCGCGGTCGTCGTGGTCCGGCTCACCGGCCCGTTCACATCGGTACCGGTCAGGGTCACCGTGACCCCGCCGATGCCCGGCTCGCCGCCGTTGAGGACACCGTTGGCGTTCTTGTCGAAGTACACCGTGCCCTGGAACACGCCGGTGGTCTCGGAGAAGTTCTGGTCGCTCGACCCGGTCTTGGTCTGGGTCACGTTGATCACGTTGCCCGGCACCACGACACCGGGGCCGTAACCGGCCGGCTGGGTCTCGGTGACGGTGTAGGAGCCAGGGGCGATGTTCGCGAAGGTGTAGGTACCGTCCGCCGCCGTGGTCGTCGTGGCGACGACGTTGTTCAGGCTGTCGCGCAACGTGATGGTGACGTTCTGGAGCGGTGCGTTCGTGCCGTCGACGAACACCTTGCCCGCGATCGGCGCGCCGAGCTCACCGAAGTTGTAGCCCGTGGCGTTGGTGCCCCCGGCCAGCGCGATCGTGGCGACGATGTCGTTCGTGCCCGTCGTGGTGCCGCCCGCCGAACCAGCCGTGGTCGAGCCGTTGTTGTAGGCCGCCGGCTGAGACTCGGTGACCGTGTAGGTCCCGGCGATCACGTTGGCGAACGAGTAGCTGCCGTCCGCCGCCGACGTCGTCGTGCGGTTGACCGCCGCCCCCAGCGCGTCCGTGCCCGTCAGCGTCACGGTCACACCCGACAGGCCGGGCTCGCCCGCCGTCAGGGTGCCGTTGCTGTTCGAGTCGTAGTACACGTTGCCCGAGAACGACCCGATCGCCTCGGAGAAGTTCTGGTTGACCGCCGACGTCCCCGCCAGGGTCACCGCGATCACGTTCGTCGGGTTCACCACCCCGTTGCCATAACCGGTCGGCTGGGTCTCGGTCACCGTGTATGACCCGTTCAACAGATTCGTGAACGAGTACGTCCCATCGGCCGCGGTGACGGTCGTGCCGACGACGGCGTTGGTGCTGTCTCGCAGCGTGATCGTGACGCCGGCCAGCGGGGCGTTCGAACCGTCGACGAACACCTTGCCGCCGATGCCCAGACCCGTCTCGGAGAAGTTCTGATTGACCAGCCCGGTCTTGGTCTGGGTCACGGCGATCACGTTCGATGGGTTCACCAGGCCGGCCGCATACCCCGCGGGCTGCGTCTCGTTCACCGTGTACGAACCCGGCGCCACGTTCGCGAACGAGTACGTCCCGTCGGCCGCCGTCGTCGTGGTCCCGACGGTCACTTTGCCGCTGTCCTTCAACGTGACCGTGACACCGACGATCGGCGCGTTCGAACCATCCACGAACACCTTGCCCGAGATCGGCGCGCCGAGCTCACCGAAGTTGTAGCCCGTGATGGCAGTACCGGAGGTGTAGACGATCGCGGCGACCTTGTCATCGGTCCCGGTCGTCGTCCCGCCGCCGGTGCCGGCGGTGGTGGAACCGTTGTTGTACGCAGTCGGCTGGGTCTCGGTCACCGAGTATGTGCCACTGCTCGGCGGCACGAACGAGTACGTGCCGTCCGCTGCGCTCGTCGTGGTGCCGACCACGGCGTTCGCGCTGTTGCGCAAGGTGACCGTGACCCCGGAGATGGCGGGCTCTCCGCTGTCGTAGATGCCGTTGGCGTTCGTGTCGTAGTACACGCGACCCGAGATCGAGGCGGCGACGATGTTCAGCGTCGAACTGACCGCGGAGCTCGGGTAGAACGTCCAGGTGTCGAGCGCCTTGACGTCGCCGAACGAGCCGGTGCACGACGTGTTGTCGTTGCCGCCGGAGTCCTGACCGAACGCCCGCTGGTTGCCCGAGCTGATGTAGCCCGTGACCGGGTCAGCGTGGTTGATCGTCGGCGGGTTGATGCCGCACAGCGTCGCGCCCGGGGTGCCGACGTCAGAGCCGGTCGGTCCCACCGAGTGGTAGCCGCGGTCGTCGTAGAAGGCGGTGGTGCACGCCGCGTTGCCGAACGGGCAGACACCACCGGGCGGGTTGAGGAGCGTGAAGGTCGGCCCGCCGAGCGTGCTGTTCTCCGCGTCCACGAACGGGAAGTGGTACGAGCCAGCCTGGAGCGTGGCCTTGAACGGGTAGTTGACGCCGACGGGGAAGTTGGTGCCCGCGTTGTCCTTGCCGTCCCAGGTGATGGTCGAGGTCCCCGACGCCCGGACGCCGCGCAGCACGCGGTTGGTCGGCAGGCCCGGATCGAAGCTCACGCCGTCCCGGCTGACGATGATCTCGTACACACCCGACGCCGTGGACGTGTAGCTGAACGTGCCGCCGCTGCCGACGACCGAGGTGTTGCCCGCGACGTTGCCGGCGAAGCTGATGGCCGAGATCGACGGGACCACCGGGGTGGCGGGAATCGACAGCGCGGCGAGGGTCTCAGCCGCCAGCGGCTGGAACGACAGCGGATAGGTGGGAGGCGAGAACGTGACGCCGCCAGACACGGTCGTCATGGAGGCACCGCCGGTGAGGCCGAGCACGTCGTGGTAGAGCGGCGTGACACCGTCGTTGTCGAGGAAGCCGATCTGGTTGCCGTAGATCAAGAAGCCGTTCGGATCGAGGCCGCGCAGGTCGGTGCGGTACTTGAAGCCGTCCGTGGTCGTGATGTAGTAGCTCGAGTTGACGGGGGCGGCGTTCTTCGAGGTGAAGGCCGCGAGCGAGTAGGTGAACGTGCGACCGTCGATGTTGGTCGTGGTGGTCTGGTTGGCGCGCACCGTGGTGTCCCACGCGGCGACCGAGCTGGCCTGGGTGGCGTTGAAGTCGTTGGCCGACGCCAGGCTGGTGTCGGCGACCACGGCGGCGTCGGTGTCGTTGCTCGCGCCGTTGGGGCCGAGGAACACGACGTTGTAGAACCCGGTGCTTGGCGCGGTGTAGTGGCAGGGCACGTAGCCCGTGGGGTTGCCGCCGCCGCTCACGGCCTGCGGCCCGGCCAGCTCCTGGGCCCGGGTCGTGATCTTGCCCTGGGCGGCGATGCCCGACGTCGTGCGCTGATCCGAGCACTTGAAGCCGTTCGTCCCGGTCGTGACCACCGGGAGCGTGGCGGCATTCGCATCGGTGACGACACCGGGGTTGTAGACGATCGCGTCGCCGCTCGTGGCGCCGTTTGCGACGCCGACCGCCGAGCTGCCGAGCAGCAGCTCCTGGCCCGTCGTCATGTACACGTAGAGCAAGGTCCGACGTCGGATCGTCTGACCGGCGACGGGACCGTAGGCCGACGTGCGCCATTCGAGGTTGGCTCGACAGCTACCGCTCAGGGAGTTCGCCTGGCACGTCGCGTTCGTGGGATACGCGTTGCGGCTGCCTTCGGCGCTCGCCGGCGCGCTCAGCGTCGCCAGGCTGCTGATCATCAGCAGCGCGGCTACCAGCGCGATGCCAACAATGCGGGAGCGTCGTGATCCGACCATCCGACTCGCCACGTTCGTGTTCAAAGCCAAAACCCCTCAGATGAGTGATGCGCCGCCGAGTGCACCCGGGGACAATGAACCCCGGGCGCCCGAGAAAGGGACAAACGCCACTCTGTCGCGCGTCGGCGACGGAGTGTGGGCGGGAGTATGCCTCACCAACGTCAAGAGCAGGTCAAGGTCGCCCCCCTGGCGGGGTCTGGAGCGTCCCCGGGGCAACGGTCGCGCCGGTGCGGGGACCACGGTTGGTAGCCAATGGGGCCGTCAACGGTCTCCGGCCACACGCAGCGTGAGCGAACCTGGGCCCTCCGGGCGACCGCGTGGGCCGCACGCATCAATTCGCAGCGATCCTGCACAAATGAGCCGAACGGCCTACCCATCTCACTCGCGTGACGGCCCCGAGGCCCGAGCCACCTGTCCCAGCGCCTCGGCCTCGACCTCTTCGCCTCGGCGCCCCGCCCGCCGCGGGACCGGGTCAGAAGCCGCCGTCGTTGTAGGCCTTCAGCGCCGTCGTCGTGTCCTGCGCGGCCTTGGCGACCGCGTCGTTCGGATCTGCGCCCTTGAACGCGACCGAGTCCATGCCCGTGGCGATCGCGGCCCGGAACTTGTCGTACGGGCCGATGACCGGTCCGGTGAAGGCCGGGTCCACGCCGTTGGTGAACTCCTCGTTGGCGATGGCCAGCCAGCGGCCGGCGATGTCGTCCTTCCAGAAGGTCTGCACGCGAGGATCCTGGGCGGCCGCCGCCAGGAACGGCAGGTACGACCCCTCGAGGTGCCACGTGACCTGCTGGTCGGGCTGGTTCCACCACTTCATGAAGTCCCACGCCGCGGACTGCTTCGCATCCGACGAGGTCTTCAAGATGTAGAAGGCGTTGCCTCCGATCTGCGCGCGACCCGGACCCTTCACGCCGAACACCGGCCCGGCGCCGATGTCGAGCGCCTTCGGATCGATCGAACCCGTGTCGGCCCCGCTCACCACGCTCTTGTCGCCGCCGAAGAACGCCTTGATCGAGGTGGCCGAAGTGGAGCTCTCGATCGTGATCGACGACTTCTGGCCCGCCAGCGCGAGGTA
>JBBQHT010000051.1:0-22241 GCA_038324235.1 Acidimicrobiales bacterium | reverse complement strand
GGTGCTGTTCTGCGAACCCGGTCAGATCTGGGCGGGCCGCGACGCCATCGAACAGGGCGCCGGGCGGTCGCAGGGCTTCGTGGAAGACGTGGTCGACCAGTTCACGGTGGATCGCCTGTTCCTCACCGCCGGCCGGCTGCTGACCCCCGATCAGGCGATGCGCGAGCTGATCTGGGGCGTCGTGTGCCGGCCGGCGCGGATCCGCCAGGCGTGGCCCGAGAGCATCACGGTGTCCTGCCCGATCACCTGGAACCCGGCGGTGCGCGATCGCATCGAGGCGATCATCACCGGCCTCCAGCTCCAGCGGCCGAACGTGGTGGTCGGCTTCGGGGCCGATTCCGCGGCCGCCGACGCGTTCCGGCGCCTGCCCGCCGCGGCGGCCATCCCCGCGATGGCACCCGCCGCCGAGGTGCCTCGCCTCCAGTCGACCTACCAGCCCGAGGTGGCCCCCGTCGTCCCGGTCGAGGCGGTGGTGCCCCGCGAGGCCAAGGTCGGCTCCTCCCGTGTGGCGGTCATCGCCTCCGTGTGCGCGGTCGTCGCGCTGCTCGCGTTCCTCGGGGTCGCCGTGGTCCGCAACCACAACGAGCAGACGCGTGTGCCCTCTGTCCCCCCCGCCTCCACACCAGCAACGAGGTAACCCATGTCCGAATGGTCCAACAGCGCAGCCCCCCAGGCGGTCGCGGCGGCGCCGATCACCGACGCGGCTCGCTCCTCGCGGGCTGCGTGGTTCGCCGACAACTTCGTGAAGCTCCAGGGCAACGTCGAGAGCTTCATCCGGGGCAAGACCGCCGTGGTGCGCATGGCGCTGGTGTGCATGATGGCCGAGGGCCACCTGCTCATCGACGACATCCCCGGTGTGGGCAAGACGGCGCTGGCCAAGTCGATGGCCAACTCGATCCACGGCTCGTTCTCCCGGATCCAGTTCACCCCCGATCTGCTGCCCTCCGATGTGACCGGGACGCAGATCTGGAACGCCAACACCCGAGAGTTCGAGTTCCGGCCCGGTCCCATCTTCGCCAACATCGTGGTCGGCGACGAGATCAACCGGGCGTCGCCCAAGACCCAGTCCGCCCTGCTCGAGGTGATGGAGGAGCGTCAGGTCACGATCGACGGCACCCCGTACCTGACCCCCCGGCCGTTCCTCGTGATCGCGACGCAGAACCCGGTCGAGTTCGACGGCACCTATCAGCTGCCCGAGGCCCAGATCGACCGGTTCATGATGCGCCTCGCAGTCGGGTACCCAGACCACGAGTTCGAGGTCGAGGTTTTGCGCAACCGCTCGGCCGGCCGGTCCACCGACGACGTGAAGCCGATCATCGACATCCAGACCGCGGCGACGATGGTCGCGATCAGTCACGAGATGTACGTGGCGCCGGCGTTGCACAGCTACATCGTCACGATCTGCGCGGCGACCCGGAAGCTGTCCGAGCTCCGGCTCGGGGTGAGCCCCCGAGGGAGTCTCAGCCTGGTGACCGCGACGCAGGCGTACGCCGCGTCCAACGGACGCGAGTTCGTCACCGCCGACGACATCAAGACGGTGGCCCCCTTCGTGCTGTGCCACCGGATGTTGCTCACGAGCGAGGCCGAACTGGCCGGCAACACCGCCGAGTCGTTGCTGCAGGGCATCCTCAGCGCCGTGCCGTTGCCCGACGACCGGGGCTGACCGGGGGAGTGACGGTGGCACCGTGCTGACCCGCAACGGGTGGTCGTTCGTGGCGCTGACCGGGGGCTGCTTCGCGCTCGGCCTCCTGCTCAACTACCGCGAGCTGATCATGCTCGGCGTCGGCTTCTTGTTGTGCCTGCTCTTCGCGGCCGGCTGGCTGGCCCTGCGACCGCGGCTCGAGGTCCAGCGCGAGGTCATCCCGGCGCGGGTCCGTGAGGGCGAAGGCGCGGCGGGCGTGCTGAAGATCCGCAACGTCGCCCATCGGCGCTGTCCCCCCATGACCGCGCTCGAGGCGTTCGGCGACGGATCGATCACCATCCCGGTCCCCGGCATCGCGGGATCCGGCACCTACACGGGCAGCTACATGCTCCCCGCCAACCGTCGAGGCTGCTACGCGGTGGGGCCGTTGCGCATCGCCCACTCCGACCCCCTCAAGCTGGTCAACTCCACCCGCTCGATCGGGGCCGACGCCACCCTGTGGGTCCATCCCCAGGTCCATCGCATGAGCCCGGTGCCGACCGGGCGCAGCCAGGAGCTCGAAGGGCCGACGTCGTCGGGGGCCCCGAGCGGCGGCATCGCCTTCCACAGCCTGCGTGAGTACGAGCCCGGCGACGACCTGCGCCTGATCCACTGGCGCTCGTCGGCCCGCCTCGACAAGCTCATGGTCCGCCACACCGTGATCACGAACGAGCCCAAGATCATGGTGGTGCTCGACACGTGGGCGGGCGCGTACGCCGACGACTCGTTCGAGGACGCGGTGCGCATCGCCGCCTCGTTGATCGTGGCGTGCGCCGACCACCGGTTCCCCACCGAGTTCCGCACGACCGGGGGCGTCACGGGCTCGGTCGACCCGTCGGGCTACGGCCTGAACGACATCATGGACAAGCTCGCCGCCGTCACCTGCCGCGACGACGACCCCGGCCTCCCGGCGCTGACCTCGATGGCAGCCTCGCGCGAACAGGGCGTCTCGCTCGGTGTGGTGACCGGCCAGCCGCCCCGGGAGCGGGCCCAATCGGTGGGTCGCGTCCGCAGCCGCTTCCAGATGATCACGCTCGTGCAGGTCGGCGAGAAGCACGGCCGACCGGGCATGGGCATCACCGGCGTGCTCGGCATCAGCGCCGATACCAGCGAGGACCTCGTGAGGGTCTGGAAGCGGCGGGTGGGCGGCTCATGACCGAGCGCGCGCACCATCCCATCCGGTGCCGATCTGTTCTACGATCAACCCGGTCGCGTCCCGCTCCTGGGTCGCTCGGGAGGAGGAACCATGCACCTCTTCGATGATGACGCCGCGGCGCTGGCCCGCACGTCGTCGAGAGAGTCCGAGTCCATCCGCGCTCCCGACGCCGGGGTCGCCCCCGCTGCGGGGGCACCGCAGACCGCCGCGTCACTGCTCCACCTGCAACGCGCGGTGGGCAACAGCGGCGTGGTGCAGCTCATGGCTGACCGAGACGAGGATCCGCACAAGTTGCAATCCGTGTTGGGGGGCGGGGGCAGCCCGCTCGACGTCGGCACGCGCGTGCAGATGGAAACGGCGATCGGCGCCGACTTCTCCGACGTGCGGGTCCACACCGGAGCCGATGCCGACCAGTCGGCCAAGAGCCTCGGCGCCCACGCGTACACGACCGGCAACAACGTGGTGTTCGCGCAGGGCAAGTACGACCCCAGTTCCGACGGTGGGCAGCGCACGCTCGCCCACGAGCTGACCCACGTCGTCCAGCAACGCTCCGGCCCGGTGTCGGGCGAGCTCACCGGCACCGGCGTCCGCGTGAGCGATCCGTCGGATTCCTTCGAGCAGGCCGCCGAGGCGAACGCCGAGCGCGTGATGAGCGAGCCCGCCGCCCCGGCCATGGCGCCGGCCGCGGCGCCCGCCGGCGCGGTGCAGCGCGAGGACGAGGAGTCGGTCCAGGGTCTCTTCGTGCAGCGCGACGCGGAGTCGGTGCAGCGCGAAGGGGCGCCCGAGGAGGAAGAGGAGCCCGTGCAGGGCCTGTTCGCCCAGCGCGACGCCGAGTCGGTGCAACGCGAAGGGGCGCCCGAGGAGGAAGAGGAGCCCGTGCAGGGCCTGTTCGTCCAGCGCGACGCGGAATCGGTGCAGCGCGAAGGGGCGCCCGAGGAGGAAGAGGAGCCCGTGCAGGGCCTGTTCGTGCAGCGCGACGCGGAGTCGGTGCAGCGCGAGGGTGACGAGGAGGAAGAGGCCGGCTGAACGCTGGCGCCGACCGGGCCATGAAGAGCACCTTCCGCGCCGCTCCCAACCGGGCCCCGGCCTCACGGTCGAGGACGCCCGCGCGATCGCCCGGCCCGCACGGGGCGACACCGGCGACGTCGGTCATGCGGCTCCAGCAGTCCGCGGGCAACCAGGCCGTCGCGACCGTGCTCGCGCCCCAGGCTCGCGAACGCCCGGCCGACGGCGAGCGCCAGGCCGGCTCGGCGCTGGTGCAGCGCCTCGTGGCTCCCGGTTCCTTCGCCCCGCCCACCCCGCCGGGTGGTCCGGCCGCCGAGCACCATCCCGGGTTCCGGGCGATGAAGAGCCGCACGAAGCACACCGCGACCAAGCTCCGGTCGCACCCGAGCGCCGCCACCGAGACCCACCGGGCCCAGCAGGCGGCGGTCCCGCCGACCAACGACGCCGCCAGCCAGGCGAAGGCCGCGGCGGTCGAGGACATGAGTTCCGCCAAGCCCGGCGTGTTCGACAAGGCTGCGTTCATGGTCGCGGTGCGCGCCGCGATCGAGAAGGCCGCACCGAAGGACAACAAGGAAGCCGACGAGTTCAAGTCGACCGGCAAGGCGGACCAGGTCAAGCAGCAGGTCAAGGGCCAGGTGGCCGCGGGGAAGGACTCGAGCGCGGCGGACATCAAGGGCAAGGCCGAGGCGCCGCCCGATCCCTCCAAGGCCCAGGTCAAGCCAGTCGCCGCCATGGAGCCGACCAAGCAACCCGACACCCCGCCCGATCCCGGCGCGGCCGCCGCGATGCCGGCCCGGGCGCCACCGGGTCAGACCGACCTCAACGGTGCCCCCAACGAGGTCAACGCGAAGATGGCGGACGCGCACGTGTCCGAACAGACCCTCGCCAACTCGAACGAGCCGCAGTTCCAGGACGCGCTCGCGGCCAAGAAGACCGGCGAGGCCCACTCCGCGGCCGCGCCCGTGGCGGTGCGCGCCCAGGAACAACAGGTCCTCTCCGGCGCGCAGGCGGGTGCCTCGAGCGCGGCCAAGGGGGCGCTCGGCGCCATGCTCGCCGCCAAGGTCGGCGCGAACGGGGCGGTCGGGCAGAAGAAGTCCGGCGCCAAGTCCGCCGACGAGGCTGCCCGGGCGCAGGTGGCCAGCCAGATCGAGACGATCTACCAGCACACCAAGACCGACGCCGACACGATCCTCAAGGACCTCGACGGCAAGGTGGACACCACCTTCGAGAAGGGCGAGGCCGAGGCGAAAGCCGCGTTCGAGGAGTTCCACTCCTCACGCGTGACCGACTGGAAGGTGAAGCGCTACCTCCTGCCGGTGGGGGGGCTCATCCAGTGGGGCATCGACCAGTTCAAGCCGCTGAACCCCGAGCTGGTGAAGATCTTCAGCGACGCCCGCGCCGTGTACATGCAGAAGATGGACGCGGTGATCTCCAACGTCGCCGATCTGATCGGCACCGAGCTCACCCGGGCCCGCACCCGGATCGCGCAGGGCCGCCAGGAGGTCAAGGACTTCGTGGCGAAGCAGAAGGGCGACTTGGCCAAGGTCGCGAAGGACGCCGAGTCCTCGATCACCGGCAAGTTCGACGACCTCGACAAGTCGGTCGACGACAAGCAGGCGGGCATGGTCGACGACCTCGCGGAGAAGTACGTCGACGCGCGCAAGGGGATCGACGAGCGCATCACCGCGCTGCAGGACGAGAACAAGGGCCTGTGGGAACAGGCCAAGGGCGCAGTCGCCGGCGCCATCGACACGATCCTCAAGCTCAAGGACATGCTGCTCGGGGTGCTGGCCCGGGCCCAGGGCGCGGTGGAGAAGATCATCGAGGACCCGATGAAGTTCCTCGGGAACCTCATCAGCGGCGTGCGGTCGGGCCTGGATCGCTTCGTGGCCAACATCGCCGGGCACCTCAAGAAGGGCTTGATGGGTTGGCTGTTCGGCGAGCTGTCCAACGCCGGCATCGAGCTGCCCGAGAAGTTCGACCTCAAGGGCATCTTCAACCTCGTCGCCTCGATCCTCGGCCTGTCGTGGGCCAACTTCCGGACCCGCCTCGTGGCGAAGGTGGGGGAGAAGACCGCCGGGCGCATCGAGCAGGGCCTGGACTTCGTCAAGGCCATCGCCTCGGGTGGCCTCGGCGGCGCCTGGGAGTTCATCGTGACCAAGATCGGGAACCTCAAGGACATGGTCATGGACCAGGTCAAGGAGTTCGTGATCACGAAGGTCGTCATGGCCGGCGTGCAGTGGCTCATCGGCCTGCTCAACCCGGCCGCGGCCTTCGTGAAGGCCTGCAAGATGATCTACGACGTCATCATGTGGTTCGTCGACAACGGCCAGCGCATCAAGGAGTTCGTGGACTCCGTGCTCGACTCGGTCGAATCGATCGTCGCCGGCAACATCGGCAAGGTCGCGACGATGATCGAAGATTCGCTCGCCAAGATCCTGCCGCTCGCCATCGGGTTCCTCGCCAGCCTCCTCGGACTCGGTGGCCTCGGCGAGAAGATCAAGAAGATCCTGTTGACCGTGCAGAAGCCGGTGAACAAGGTCTTCGACTTCCTGATCGGCAAGGCCGTCAAGTGGGGCAAGGGCATCCTGTCCAAGCTGAAGAGCTCCAAGATCGGCAAGGCCGCGGCGAAGGTGAAGGCCAAGGCCAAAGCCGCCTACGCCAAGGGCAAGGCGTTCGTGAAGAAGAAGGTCACGGCCGCCAAGAAGTGGGTCAAGGGCAAGGTCGACAGCGCCAAGGCGAAGATCAAGGCGATCCTCAACGTGAACGAGTCCTTCGGCGAGGCGGAGGGCCGCCACACGGTGTCCAACAACTCCGGCTCGAACGAACTGGTGATGCACTCGAACCCGATCACGCTGCGGTACCACTCCCATCCGCCGATCCGAGCGCTCGCCAAGGCGTACAAGAAGTTGCTGGACAGTGGCAGCGCCAACGCAAAGGCCGCCGCGAAGAGCATCCTCTCGTCCTTGATGAAGACCCTCGCGAAGTACGAGGCGAGCCACACCGGTCCGGGCAAGAGCGCTCCCAGCATCGGCATCGTGGCCGCGCACAACGCCGGGACACCACGGCACCGCGACAGCAAGTGGAAGGAGTGGAGCCTCGAGTCCGAGCACGTCGTGCCCCGGGACCTCATCTCGAACCAGTTCGCGTTGCGCGGGCACGTCGCTGCGCTCTCGGACTCGGAGTACAACTCGATGACCACGGTGATGATCTACGAGCGGGCGGCGAAGGGCAAGACCAACTACTTCGGCGGCGACAACGTGGGGGCGCGCCGCATTCGCAACATGCTCGGAGGCAAGGACAAGCTCGACAAGGCGCACCAGGGCAAGTCGCTGCGGGGCCGGGACGAGGAAGCACGGCAGGCCCAGTTCGAGCGGGTGAAGACCGGGATGGAGGTGTCACTCGCCCGATGCGTCACCCGTACCGTCGGTTCTGCCGCCAACGAGTGGAGCATCAATGGCAAGCGGCGAGGCGAGGCGGCGCCGGTCCCCGAACAGGGCAAGGTGCAGGATGCGGCCCGGAAGCAGATCGACTTCGCGATCGAGCTGCTCCGCCAGCGTCTCAAGGTGTGACGTGCCGCGCTCAGGGGCGCTGAGGTAGCGAAGAACGCTTCTGGGCTACGTGGGTGCCCCTGTTCGCGGTCATCGGCGCTCGACGAGGGGCGCTGAGGTAGCCAAGAACGCTTCTGGGCTACGTAGGTGCCCCTGTTCGCGGTGATCGGGGCTCGACGAGGGGCGCTGAGGTAGCCAAGAACGCTTCTGGGCTACGTGGGTGCCCCTGTTCGCGGTGATCGGGGCTCGACGAGGGGCGCTGAGGTAGCCGAGAAGGGATCTCGGCTACGTGGGTGCCCCTGTTCGCGGGTCAGGGTGGGGTGGCGAGGTCGGTGGGGGCGGGCGGGGCCACCCACACCTTGCGGAGGCGATCGTTGGCCAGGTCGGAGAACACCAGCGAGCCGTCGCTGTCGAACACCAGTCCGGCCGAGCAGCACCCATCCGCGTTGTTGATCTGCGCCTGATCGGCGGGGCCACCGTTGCCGTTGTTGCCCGCCACGCCGGTGCCGGCCACGGTGTACACCTTGCCGTCGGCGGCGCTCAGCATGCGGACCCGCGCGTTGCCCTCATCGGGGAAGTACAGGTTGCCGAAGCCGTCGAAGCGGATGGTGTCGGGGTTGTTGAGCAACGTGTCCGGGCCGAGCTTGCCGTCGCCGTCGTAGCCCGGGTTCACATTGGGACCGAGGCCGGCGATGCGGGTGTAGTGATCCACGTCGTAGCGCAGGATCTGGTGGGCGTGCGGCTCGGCCACGTACAGCACGTTGTTCGCATCGAACTCGATCGATGCCGGGTCGGTCAGCTGGATGCCCGGCAGCGGTGGCGTCGGCACCGGCGTCAACGTGCCGTCGGTCTTCACCTGCAGGACCTGGCGTTGGCCGCGGGAGGTGATCCACAACGATCCGTCCGAGGTGATGTCGATGTCCTGGGCCCCCAGGTCGGTCGCCAGCGCCATGCCGGGTCCGACCGGTCCGGCGGGCACGTTCCCGGTCCCAGCTACCGTCGTGATGATCCCGGTCAGGTGGTCGACCTTCCGCACGCGTTCGTTGCTCTGGTCGGCGATGAAGATGTCGCCCGCGGCATTGAGGGCGACGGCGAGCGCCCCGGCGAACTCGGCGAGCGTCGCGGGCCCACCGTCGCCACTGAACCCGTACGCCCCGCCCTTGCCCGCGATGACGGTCACGGTCCCGTTGCGCGCCAGCTTCTTCACCTGGTTGTTCAAGTAGTCGGCGATGTAGATGTTGCCGACGCGGTCCGAGGCGAGCCGAGCGGGGTGGTTGAGCGCCGCGGGTGCCGCCGGCCCGGCGACGGTGGTGATGATGCCCACCCCCACGCTGTCGCGGAAGTTGACGGGCGTCCCCTCCGCGGCGGTGGCGCCCGCCTTGGGCTGGCTGTCCACGATGAGGCCAGCGGGGATGACGCTGGCGACCGTCGCCGTCTTGGTGCCGATGACCAGCCCCACGGCTTCGAGCGCGACCTTGGCCTCCGCCGCCGTCAGCCCCTGCAGGTTGGGCACCTTGGGCAGGGTGTTCACGCTGACCTGCCTCGTCACGCTCTTGGCGCCCGCAGCCGTGTTGATCGTGAGGGTCACATCGTGGGTGCCCGGCGCGCCGAAGGTCGAGTTGAACGACGCCCCGGCGCCCCCCTTGGGTTGCCCGTCCGGTGCGGCCCACGACACCACCGTGTGGTCGCCGATCGTCGCATCGGTGAACGTGACGGGCTGGCCGGTGATCGCGGCGGTCGGCGAGATCGTGAACTGGGCGGCGACCACCGCCGGGGCCGTCGTGACCGGGGCCGGGGCCGTCGTCGGAGGGGCGCCACCGGCGCCACCCCCGGCGCCACCCGCACCCCCCGCCTTGGCCCCACTGCCGCCGCGGTTGCCGTTGTCGGCGGGTGACGGGAGCTCGGGTCCGGGCGGCCCGATCCCGGGTTGGGCGGCGCTCGACGGCGCTGCGGGCCCGGCCGCGGGATCGGCGTTCACCGGACCGGCGGGATCGGCGGCCGCCGCGCCGTTCGGGTCGCCGGTGTCCGCCGGAGGGGCGGGGTCAGGCGTCGGCGTGGGGGCCGGAGCCTGCCCGGCGGAGGACCCGGCGTCGGCCTTGGAGGTGGCGAGGGCGTGGAAGTCGTCGGTGATGACCCCGGCCTGGTCGCCGACCGGATCGTTGAACCAGACGTGTTCGTTGTGGACCAGCAGCGCGACCTGGACGTTGGGCAACCCGAGATCGATGCGCGCCCGGATCTGCTGGCCGGGGGCGGCCTGGGGATCCACGGCGATGACCTGGCCGGTGAGGAAGTCGGGCACGAACACGAACCGGTCCTTCTCCACAGGGGTGCCGTACCGAGGCGTCGTCGCGGTCGGGCCCAACGTGATCGCCTGGCACGAGCTCCCACCCACGTCGGACACGACGAGCGTGCCGGCCGTGGGTCCGACCGCCAGCAACCACGGAGCGTCGCCACCCGAGCCGCCGACCACCGGCGGGGGCGAGGTCGGGACGTCCAGGCACAGCGCACGGTCGGGCGTGCCCTGCTCCGCGTCGACGAGCTGCGCGCCCCCGCGGTCCAGGTCGACCACGACCGGCTTGTGGTTCACCAGCACCAACGCTGTCGCCCCACCGCCGGCCACCCGGACCGACGTGACCTGTTCGCCGTTGCGGTACGAGCGCAGCTCACCGGACTGCGAGGTGACCCACAGGCGGCCGTCACCATCCACGGCGAGTCCCGAGATCGTCGAAGGCAGGGTCTGCGGCAGGCCGATGAGGGTCATCGACGCCGGGTCCAGCTGCTGCACGATGGTGCCGGACTGGCTCACGACCCACGCCGCGCGGCCCCCGGCGTGCACCGCCAACCGGTCGTCGCCGGGCGACCCCACCGGCACGGGGGTGCCCAGCTGCCACGTGGCCGCGTCGACCTTCGTGACGGTCCCGGCATCGCGATCCACGACCAGGGCGGACGAGCCGGACTGCTCCACCTCGAAGTTCCCGTTCGGCTTCGCCGCCCGGTCGACGCGGGTCACGCGCCCGCCCGTCGCCCCGTCGATCAGCGCGACCGAACCTTGGCGCAGGGTCGGGAACCACGCGGCGCCCGAGCCGAGGTGCAACGACGGCGACGCCTGGCCCCGGCCGACGAGCACGATCCCGCCCACACCCGCGAGCAGGACCGCCGTCATCACCCACGCGCCCACCGTGCGGACGTTGCCCACCGACCGACCTCCTCGCCGCGCCCCGGTGGCGACCAAAGAACCTGACGGCGCCACCCTACTGTCGGGTCGGTCCCGTCGGGAGAGGCAGGGTCAACGCGATCAGCAGCTCGTGTCACCGGCCGGGAACGAGTTGGTGCCCGAGCCTGGCCCGATCGTGGGAAACCAGGCGGCTCCCGACCCCAGGTGCAGCGTGGGGGCCGCTTGTCCCCGCCCGACGAACATCAGCCCGGCGACCGCGACGAGCATCGCCACGGCCACGACGCCGCTGATCCCACGACCGATGTGCATCGTTGCCCGGCGACGCTGGCCATCACGGCGCGGGTGGCTTCACCCAGATCTTGCGGACGATGTTGTTGCTGAGGTCGGAGATCAGCAACGAACCGTCGGCGGCGAACACGAGCCCCGACGAGCAGCACGAGTTGTCGATCTGGAGCTGGGCGTTCGTGGCCAGGCCACCGTCGCCCCCGTTGCCCGCCGTGGCCCCCCCGGCCACCGTGTCGACCAGGTCGGTCGCCATGTTCCACCGCCGGATCCGGTTGTTGCCCCAGTCCGGGAAGTACAGGTTGCCGAACCCGTCGAAGCGGATCGCGTCGGGGTCGTGGAGCATCGTGGCAGCGCCCGTGAGGCCGTCGCCGTTGAAGCCCGACTGGCCCGTCATGCCCACCACGACCGTGTAGTGATCGCCGTCGAGGCGCAGGATGTGGTTGCCGTGTGGCTCGGCGATGTACATCACCGAGTTGGCATCGAACTCGATGGACGCAGGATCCACGAGTTGGGGGCCCGACACCGCCGGGGGCACGATCGACAGCTGCCCGTCGGTGCCGAGCTTGAGGATCTGCTTCTGCCACCGCGCCGAGATCCACAGGGTGCCGTCGGGCGTGACATCGAGATCGGTGGGCCAGATGTTCGTGGCGAGCGGGTCGCCGGCGACCGCCGGGTTCCGGCTGCTGCTGCCGTTGCCGGCGACCGTGGAGATCACCTTGGTCTGTGCGTCGATCTTGCGGACCCGGTAGTTGAGCTCGTCGGCGATGTAGATGTTGCCGAGCGCGTCGACGGTCGTGCCGATGGGGTGGTTCAGCGAAGCGAGGGTGGCCAACCCGCCGTCGCCGGCGAAGCCGGGCGTGCCGTTGCCCGCCAGCAGGCTGAGGACGCCCGAGGTGCTCAGCATCTGGATCTGGTTGTTGCCCTGGCTGGAGATGAACACGTTGCCCATGCTGTCCGAGGACAGTCGACCGGGGAGGCTGATGGCGGGCGTGGAGGTCGGTCCGGCCACGGTCGTGATGATCCCGATGCCGGCGCTGTCGCGGTAGTCCACGGTCGTGCCGGCCGGCACCACGGCGCCGGCGGCGGGGTTGCTGTCCACGATGAGCGCCGGCGGCAGGCTGCTGTCGACCGTCTTGGTCCGCGTGCCGAGCTTGAGCCCGAAGCCGTCGAGTGCGTCCTTGGCCTGGGTGGGGGTGAGGCCCTGGAGGTTGGGCACCTTGGGGAGGGTGTTGACCGACAGCGGCCGGGACACGGACTTGGCCCCGGCGGCGGTGTTGATCGTGAGCGTCACGGTGTAGGTGCCCGGTGCGGCGTACGTGGCGTACACCGAGGCGGCCTTCGAGGTGGCCGGCAGCGCGCCCGGGAGCTGCCAGCCCGCGACGGTGTGCTCGCCGGTGCTGGCGTCGGTGAGCGTCACCGGTTGCCCCGTGATCGCCGGGTTCGGTGAGATCGTGAACAGCGGGGTGATCACCGGCGGGGTCGTCGTCGTGGGCCCGCCACCGGTGGCGGGCGCCGTCGTCGTGGTCGCCCCACCGCCACCTCCGCCGGCGGCCGCGGCCGGCGCGGCGGGGGCCTTGTCACCGCCGCGGTGGCCGTTGTCCTTGGGGGCGGGCAGGTCGGGGCCCGGGGGCCCGATACCGGCTTGGGGCGGCCCGGCGCCGGGAGGCGCGGCGGAGGCCGGATCCGGCTGGCCCTGGGTGGGCGCGCCCGGATCGGGTGCGCCCGGGTTGGCGTTGTTGTCCGGGGTGGGCGGGGCGGGGTCCGGGGTCGGGGTGGGCACCGGCGCCGGGGTCTGGCCGTTGGAGGATCCGGCGTCGGCCTTCGACGTGGTCAGGGCGTGGAAGTCGTCGGTGATGACGCCCGCCTGGTCACCGCCCGGGTCGTTGAACCAGACGTGCTCGTTGTGCACGAGCAGCGCGATCTGCGCGTTGGGCAGCCCGTGGTCGATGCGGGCCCGGATCTGCTGGCCGGGCGGCGCGCCCGGATCGACGGCGATGACCTGGCCGGTGAGAAAGTCGGGCACGAACACGAAGCGGTCCTTCTCGACCGGCGTGCCGTACCGCGCCTTGGTGGCGGTGGGCCCGAGGGCGATGGCCTGACACGTCCCCGTCGAGACGTCGGACACGACGAGCGTGCCCGCGTTGGGGGCGACGGCGAGCAGCCACGACACGTCGCTCGTGGAACCACCGACCGACGGGATCGGGTCGGTCGGGGTGTCGAGGCAGGTGCTCCGGTCGAGGGTGCCTCGGTCCGGGTCGACCAGCTGGGCGTGGCTGCTCGTGAGATCGACGACGACCGGCTGCTTGTCGACCAGCACCAGCGCGGTGGTGCCCATGCCGGGCAACGGGGCCGAGGTGACCTGCTCGCCACCGCGGTACGAGCGCAGCTCACCGGTCTGGGACGTCACCCACAGCCGCCCGTCGCCCGCCACGGCGAGGCCGGAGATGGCCGACGGCAGGGTCTGGGGGGACCCGATCAGGGTCATGGCGGCGGGATCGAGCTGCTGCACGATGGTGCCGGACTGGCTGACGACCCAGGCCGCGCCGCCCCCGGCGTGGACCGCGAGCTTGTTGTCACCGCCGGCGCTGACCGCCACCGGGGTGCCGAGCTGCCAGGTCGCGGCGTCCACCTTGGTGACCGTGCCCGCATCCTGATCGACCACCAGCGCCGACGACCCGGACTGCTCGACATCGAAGTGGCCGTTGGCGCGGGCCACCCCGTCGATCCTGGTCACCCGGCCGCCGGTGGCGCCATCGATCAGGGCGACCGAGCCCTGCCGCGTGGTGGGGAACCACGCGGCGCCGGACCCGAGGTGGAGGGTCGGTGACGCCTGCCCGCGGCCGACGAAGACGAGACCGCCGACGAGCGCGAGCACGACGACCGTCACCACTCCGGCAAACACATTGCGGACGCTCATCGTGTGGGGCCACCCTCGGTTCCGGCTGCGTGCTGACCGGCCCGACCACGACCGGCGGGCACCGGCACTGGTCCCGACGGACGCTGACCGAGCCGGTTACGGCGCCAACCGTCACAACAGCTCGGGCATTTTCCCACAGTCACGAGGCGATCGGGCATCAGCTCACCAGGTGGTGGTAGGGGCCGAACTCGCTCGGGACGCACAGGCGACCCAGCTTGCGGTACTCACGGCCGGTCGCTCGGATCAGCGCCTCCATCGTGAGCACCCCGTGGTCCGCGGCGGCGAGGAAGGCGGCCGCCACGGCGATGTTGCGCAGGTTGCCACCGGCCAGATCGAAGGATGTGGCCATGAACGTGAGATCGACATCGTCGGCCCGGGGCAGCGCCGGCGGGAGGTGGCGCTCCCAGATGAGCAGGCGCATGTCCTCGTCGGGCAACGGGAAGTCGACCAGGGCGTCGATGCGGCGCAGGAACGCCTCGTCGATGTTGGCGCGCAGGTTCGTCGTGAGGATGGCGGTGCCGTCGAAGCGCTCCATGCGCTGCAGGAGGTACGCCACCTCGACGTTGGCGTAGCGGTCGCGGGCGTCTTGCACCTCGGAGCGCTTGCCGAAGATGGCATCGGCCTCGTCGAACAGCAGCACCCCGTTGACCCGGTCGGCCTCGCGGAAGATGCGATCGAGGTTCTTCTCGGTCTCGCCGATGTACTTGTCGACCACGCTCGCCAGATCGATCACGTACATGTCGAGGTCGAGGGCGCCCGCGAGCACCTCCGCGGCGAGGGTCTTGCCGGTACCGGAATCACCCGCGAACAGGGCGGTGACGCCCTTGCCCTTGCCGGCGCTGCGCCGCAGGCCCCAGCCATCGAGCACCAGGTCGCGGTGGCGGATGCGGTGCACCACCTCGTGCAACTGCTCGGTCACCTCGTCGGGCAGCACGAGGTCGCTCCAGCCCGCGGTCGGGGCCACGCGCAACGCCAGCCGCTCGAGGCCCCCGGCGTTCTGCAGCCGGGCCCCAGCCGCCAGGTGCTGCACCGAGACCTGCTCACCGTTGGCCCGCGCCTGTTGATCGGCGGCCACCTCGGCGCGGCGGGCCTGCTCAGGCGTGAGGCGGAACGCCAGGCCGTCGAGCAGCTCGGTCACGTCGGGCGGATCGAGCACCAGGGGAGGGCCGTGGGACCACGACGGATCCCAGGACGCGCTGCCGATCAGCACGACCGGCCCCGGTCCATCGGTGAACGCCCGGACCCCGGCGCGGTCGCGCTCGACGAGCGTGTCGAGGCCCGCCACCACGAGCACGGCGCCCCGCAGCCCGGCCTGGCGGCCCGCGGCCTTCGCGATGGCCACCACATCGTCGTCCGGCGCCAGGGTGCCGAGGTCCAGGGCGAGGATCGGGGCGCCATGGCCCTCGACGCCCCGGGCGGCGAAGGAGAGCGACGCGGCGCCGGTCCGATCGCGGAGGTAGATCAACCCCATCCCGAGATCGAGCGCGTGGCTGACCGGCGAGCCGTCGATGGCGGCGGACGCGAGCGCGTCGGTGGCGAACGGGGCGAGGACAGGATCGGGCCCGTCATCGCCGAGCAGGTGCCGCGTGACCGGATCCGGCACTCGCAGCGGTCGGGTCAGGTACGGGCGCTCCGGCTCCTCCACCTCGACGAGGCGGTTGGCCACGAGCGGTCCGTCGGGTTCGAAGCGGTTGCGACCGATCGCGTCGTAGGGCGTGAGCCCGCAGAGCTCGAGCGCGAGCCCGATGCTCGCGCGCCGCCGCGTCACGTCGTCGTGGAGGTACCCGTAGGCGTTCTCGAGGCGAGGGTCGAGATCGGGTCCGAGGGCGACGAGGAGGATGTCGATGTCGAGGGCCACCAGGTCGAAGGCCCGGGCCGCACGCCGCAGGCGCAGGGTGATGCCCGCGGCCTCCTGCTGATCGGCCCACCGCTCGAGCAGCTCACGCTCCTCGGCCGCGTCCGCGTCCTCGTCGGCGAGGAGCGGCTCGCGGTCGTCGAGCAGGCGCAGCGCCTGATCGTCGGTGATGTAGAGCCCGCGGAAGCGGTCGTCGGGTTGGGGATCCTGAGCTTGACGGCGGGCGACCGCCTGGCGGACGCGCGTGCGGAGCAGATCGAACCGGGCGAGCAGGTACGACTCGCTGAGACCGACGACGTAGGTGTCGGCCGTCATCGGCTCTTCGGCGCTCGCTTGCGCGTGACGCCGGCCCGTTGCCGGGTGACGGTCCGGGTACCACCGCGGTCGGCGCCGTCGTCACCGGCCTCGTCGGGCGACGCGGTCGGCAGGGCGAGCTTGGGCGGCCGGCGCTCGTCGAGCGCACCGTCGTTGACGTCGCGCATGTCCATGCTGAGCGGCGCCTCGACGGGGGGGCCGACCTCGAGCGAACGAGACAGGTCGAACGGTGCGGTGAGGACCAGATCGAGGGAGGGCTTGAGCTCGCCGCCGAGGGCGGACCACACATCGGACAGCGCGCGGTCCTGGGGTGGGGGCAGGGCGCAGGTGTAGGGGATCGCGGCGCGCGCCTCGGCGAGGCCGCCGACGAGCAGGTCGATCGGCAGACCGTCGCGGGCGAGGAAGCACCCGAGGAGCACCGACAGCAAGCGGTGCTCGTCCTCGGCGCGTTGGGTCCAGGCCGTCACGAGGTAGGACAGCTTGAACCACCGCGGCGGTTGGAAGCGGGCATCCACGATCCCGTTCGCTCCCCGCCGCTCGATCTCGCCGTACTCACGGCGGCGCATGTCCTCGCGGATGTCGTACAGGTAGAGGTCCACCACAGGCCCGGTCCGCCGGCTCGCCCAGTCCTTGGTCGGCGCCTCGAAGGCCACCTCGACCTCGGTGCCGGGCAAGGCGTCGCGCCGCACGAACCGGCGCAGCGCCTCATCGACTTCGTGGATCATCGTCGGGTCGCCTCCGTGTCGCGAACAGGCCGGACCTGCGCTCCCGATGGCCTGGTCGGCCGGCGGGCCCCCACCGTGGCACGCCACGACGGACCGGACAACAGGATCGCACGGTTCTGGCCTCGTTCCGGGGCTGTCGGGCCCATTGCTGCCCGAAAGGGCAACCATTGCTGCCCTTTGGGTCCGGGAACGGGCCCGGCCGCACCGCTAGGGTGTGGCCTTCCGTGTCCGCCCCGGCTTCGCCTGACCTGCTCGGATTCGGTGACGCATGCACATGCTCCGTCGAACGGTCGAGTTCTTCTTCCACCTCGACAGGCTCATCCTCGTAGGACTCGCCGTGGTCGCCACGGCGCCCTTCACGGGCCTCTTTGCGTCGGCGGTGTTCCTGGCCTACGCCGCCGGGGCCGCGGTCGTTGCGCTCGTGGTCGCCGCGCTCTTCTCCGGACGCGTGCCCTTCGTGGTCACGTTGGTGGCGGCCGTCGTGGCGCTCGTCGCGTACATCGTGTTCGTGGTCTTCCACGCGGGCGCGCTCGTGACGAGCGACCTCAACGACATCTGGTCCGGCGTGAGCGGCTCGTGGAACGAGATGCTGTCCACCTCGTTGCCCGCGGTCTCGAGCCCGACGCTCGTCTCATTGCCCGTGCTGCTGGCCTGGGCGGCGAGCTTCATCGGCGTCGAGCTGGCGGCGCGGACCCGATTGATCACGGCGGTCGTGGTCCCCAGCATCGCGGCCTTCGTGGTCGCGCTCCTGCTCACGGGTCAGCGCCCCGTGGGTTCTCCGATCGCGCCGGTGTTGCTGCTCGTCGGCGCCCTTGCGGTCGTGCTGATCCGCATGAACGCGGCGTCGGCCACGGCCGCCACCTCCGCGGCGCGCCCGACGGTCGGGTCCGACCCGCCCCGTTCCCGCGTGCCGACCTACGTGCGGGTCGGCGTCCCGCTGCTGCTCGTGGTGACCGCGCTCGGCGTGTTCGCCGGGGACCGGCTGCCGGTCGTGCAGGACGACCAGCGGGCCGACCTGCGCGAGCGGTACCAGCCGCCCGTGGACCAGGTCGACGGGATCAGCCCGCTCGCGCAGGTGTCGGCCGGGCTCAACAACGATGCCAACCCGCTCGTGTTCAAGGTCACGGTCACGGCCAACGGCGCGGACGCGCCGCCGATCGACCGGATCCGGATCGCCGCGCTCGAGCACTACGACGGCGCGGTGTGGGGCACCGGCGCCCAGCTCACCAAGGTGGGGACAGAGCTCCCGACCGGTCCACCCGCGCCGGCCCCGACCACGTCGATGAGCCAGGCCGTCACCCTCGCCGGCGGCTACCGGAGCTCGTTCCTGCCCGCGCTCGATCGCCCGACGTCGGTGGACGGCGAGGGCCTGTTGTTCGACCGCCAGTCGGGCATGGTCGTGATCGACGGCGGGCCGTACGCGGGATTCCGCTATCAGGTCACCTCGGCCGTGCCCCGCTACGACGACGCGACGCTCAAGGCCGCGCCCAACGGCAACGACCCGCTGGTGGCTGACCTGGCGCTGCTGCCCACGACGGCCATCGTGCCGACCGAGATCACGACCTACGCGCAGCAACCCGACTTCGCCAAGGCGACGCCGTTCGAATCGCTCAAGGCGATCGAGGCCGACATGAAGAGCAACCACTTCGGCTACGACACCAAGGGCACCCCCGGCCACAGCTACGGCGTGCTGCGCACGTTCCTACGGGCGCCCGCGGGCGAGAACGATCCCGCGGGTGGCCGGGTCGGGGACAGCGAGCAGTTCGCCGCCGCCTTCGCCGTGATCGCTCGGCTCAAGGGTCTGCCGTCGCGCGTCGTGGTGGGCTACCGGCTCGATCCGGCGCTCGTCGCGAGCGGCGCCGAGATCGACGTGCGGGCCCAGGACGTGCACGCGTGGAGCGAGGTCAACTTCAAGGGGATCGGCTGGGTGCCCTTCGACGGGACGAACCCCCAGAACCCGAAGACCGCGACCGCCCCGCCCCAGAGCACGATCGTGCCCGTCACGTCTCCGCCCTCGTCGTTGCCTCAGACCGCGCGCAAGGTGCCGGCTGCCGCCGCGCCCACCTGCGACGTCGTCGCCAACGCCAACTGCCTGGCCGACGAGACCGAGGTGGTCTGGTGGCCGCTGCTCCTGCTGCTCGTCGTGTTCGTCGCGCCGATCGTCGTCGTCATCGCCAAGATGGTCCGACGCCGGCTGCGGCGCACGCGCGGGACACCGGCGCGGCGCGTGGTCGGCGCGTGGCGAGAGACCATGGACCGGTTGCGCACCCATGGCGTCCCGACGTCGCGATCGATGACCACGGCCGAGCTCGTCGAATCGTGCACGCCGGTGGCGGGAGCCGAGCCGGCGTCGCGCCTCGCCGAACTGGGGCCGGTGATCGACTCGACGCTCTACCGCGAAGAGGAGCCGTCCGACGTGTTGGTCGAGCGGGCCTGGGACGCCGAGGCCGGGGTCAAGGAAGCGCTGAAGGGCCAGACCGGGATCATCAAGCGCATCCGGGCCGTGTTCGACCCCCGCCCCCTGTTCCCCCAACGCTGACGCCGGCGGCGCCCGCATTTGCGTACTCGGCGGCCTCGATGTCGCCCGGATCTGAGACCGTCAACCACAGGGCGGTGGTCGATGCTCAGGGCGTGACGCCAGCGGACGCCGCGACGGTTCGGAGATCGTAGAGCACCTGCATCGGATGGATCGGAGACGCCCTGAAGCCGAAGCGAACGTAGAACGCGAACGCGTCTTCGCTGATGGCATCCACGAGCATCACTCTGGCCGCGATCAGTGTCCCGCCGGTGACCGCCTTGAGGAGGGCCTCGCGAAGAAGGTCGGCTCCCCATCCCTGCCGTTGGTAGCTCCGGTCGATCGCGAAGCGGCCCATCCGAACCGCAGGGATCCGATCCGGGGCGCGTTTCGCCGTCGTGTCAGGAACGCTGTCCTTGGTTGCTTCCCCGGAGGACAGGCAGAAGTACCCGGCTATGCGCTCCGTGTCAGACGCGTGATCGAGAAGCAGATACGTGACGGCGTCGCGTGATTCCATGCTCTGGCGAGCCTGGGTGGCGAGCCATCGGTCCAGCGACGGTTCGCCGCAGTCGAATTCGTTGCGCTGTTCCTTCGACGGCTCGACCTCGTCGAATCGGGCGATCCGCATGATTCACCCGCCTCAGCGAGTGATGCGCTGTGGTCGAGCGAAGAGCTCAACCAAACGAGGATCAGGACGGACGGGCTCATCGAGAAGAGCGACAAACTGCTCCCAGGTCGATTCGTCCAGCACGAATACTCGCTGGTCAGCCAATATTTCGTGGGCACGTTCGATCGCCGAAGCAGTCAAGAAGTCGCTCACGCTCTGGCCGGTCTGGGCTGCCGCATGACGGATCAGCTCGTCGTCGGCGGCTCGGAGCCGCACGTTCAAGCGGGAGTCCTTCGTGGGGCTAGCCATCGTGCTCATCCTCCGTCCACGGTCTCCATCACTCGATGGCAGACATTGTATGGCGTCAATGTACATACGTTTGGTTCACCGGCCAACCCCAACGCCCGACCCGTGACCTTCTTCCGGCTGGATACGGACGTACCCCAGGTGCAAGGTGTCCTTCCCGCGGGGGGATGCTCAAGGTCTGCAGCGGGTTCCTCCTGGGGCCCCACCGTGGCCACCTCGACACGGTGCTGCGCTCGGCGGGCATCGCGTCCGTCCTGACGTCGACGAGCGGGATCACGTACGCTCCCACCGTCACGCCACGAGTCCGGACTCATAGCCGGGGGGGGGTCAGATCGCCCGGCCCGGGTTGAGGATGCCCTGGGGATCGAACGCCGACTTGATCCGCGCCATCAGTCCGCGCTCGGGCCCGTGCACGACCTGGTCGAGGTAGCTGGTCTTCAACGAGCCGATGCCGTGCTCACCGGTGATCGTGCCCCCGAGCGCGACCGCCGCGGTGACGATCGCCTCGAAGGCCGCGTGGGCCCGAGCCGCCGACGTCGGGTCGCCGGGTTGGAAGACGATCGTGGGGAGCAGGTTGCCGGCACCGGCGTGACCGAACGTCCCGATCACGACCTCGTGCTCGCGGGCGATGCGCTCGATCGTGTCGATCATCGCCGGGATGGTCGGCTTGGGCACCGCCACGTCGTCGAGCAGGGTCGAGCCCAGCCGTTCGAGGGCAGGCAGCGCCTCGCGGCGAGCGGCCAGGAACATCTCGCCCTCGGTCGGGTCGGTGGTGTGGGCGACGTAGGTCGCGCCCGCGTCGGTGCAGGCCTGTTCGCAGCGCTCGATGTCGGCGAGCGCCGTGGCGGTGTCGGACTGCACGATCAGCAGGGCCCCGGCGTCGAGGTCGAGCCCCATGTGGGTGAGGCCCTCGACCGCGCCGATCGTGGTGCGGTCCATGAGCTCGAGCAGCGACGGTTCCGCCGCGTGCTCGATGCGCACGATCGCGTCGCCGGCGGCGCGCATGGTGGCGAAGGTCGCGACGAGCGTCGCGGGCGGGCGGGGGGTGGGGCGCAGGCGCACGGTCGCCTCGACGATCACGGCGAGGGCGCCCTCGGAGCCGACCAGCAGACGGGTGAGGTCGAAGCCGGCGACGTTCTTGCGGGTGACCGCACCGGTGGTGATCACCGTGCCGTCGGCGAGCACGGCGGTGAGCGCGGCGACATGGTCGCCGGTGACCCCGTACTTCACGCAGCACGAACCCCCGGCGTTGGTAGCGATGTTGCCGCCGATGGTGGAGATGGCGCGGCTCGCGGGGTCCGGGGGGTACCAGAGGCCCTGGTCGGCGACGGCCGCCGCGAGGTCGCCGTTGAGCACGCCGCACTGCACGGTGGCGGTGCGTTGGGCGACGTCGATCTCGAGGATGCGGTCGAGGCCGGCCGTCGACAAGACGATGCTGCCATCGAGGGCGTTGGCCCCGCCCGCCAGCCCGGTCCCCGCCCCGCGGGTCACGACCGCCACGCCGTGGGCGCTCGCCACCTGCAGCGTCGCGACCACATCGTCGGTCGTGCGGGCGCGCACCACGGCGAGGGGCATCCCGGCATCGAGCAACGGGGTGCGGTCGTGGCGGTAGGTCTCGATGATGTCGCGGTCCCGGACGACGAGCTGGTCGCCCAATCGGGCGACGAGCTGCTCAACCACCTGGTCGCCTCGCGGGTCGCCAGGCCCATCGACGTCGAGGTCCCGACCTGCCGGCACCGTCATGGCGCGCTGAGCTCGTGGGTGTAGAAGTCCCAGATGTGCGAGCAGACGAGCGTGCCGGCCCGGTCGGAGTCCCCGCCGTCGATGGCGGCCAGGATCGCGGCGTGCTCGGCCGCCAGGGTCGCGAGCACCGCGGTGGGATCCTCCAACGCGGTCAGCGCCCCCAGCAGGTAGCCGGCGATCGCGTCGCGCAGCACCGTCATCACGAGGGGGAACGCCGCGTTGCCGCTCGCCCCGGCGAGCGCGATGTGGAACGCCACATCCGCGTCGTGGAAGGCGGCGGGTTCGATCCCGGGTTCGAGCATCACGGCCAGCGCGGCGCGCGCCTCGTCGAGGGCACCGCGATCGTGGAACTCGGCGCGCACCGCCTCGCCCTCGAGCAGCAACCGCAGCTCGATCAGGTCGAGC
>JBBQHT010000050.1:0-22377 GCA_038324235.1 Acidimicrobiales bacterium | reverse complement strand
GCGATCTTGGCCTTGGCGCCCTTGAGCTGGTCGATGACGTCGGTGTGGTTGCCGCTCACCGTGTCGGCGAGCGCCTTGCGCTGCTCGGCCTGGTCGAAGTTGGACGACTTGAGCATCTGGGCCGAGTCGAAGCTGCCTTCGGGGTTCACGTAGCGCTGGATGGCCTGCTTGCGCAGATCGAGCTCGATGCGGGCGACGTCGGCCTGGTTCTGATCCAGCTGGGTCTTGAGATCGTCGAGGCGGTGCTCCGCGTCTTCGATGGCCTTGCGGGCGTCGGCCACCTTGGCTTCTTGGGCTCGCACGTTCTGGTCGAGGGCGTTGAGCGCCGCGGCCACCTCGTTGTCGCTGGCCTTGACCAGGTCGATCTGCGAGGCGAGGTCGGCTCGCTGGCGGCGGATCTCGTCACGCTGCTGCTGGGCCTGGCTGATCGGATCGCCGGCCATCGTGGCGGCACCGGCGGAGGGGATGGCGAAGGCCACGACCAGGACGGACGCGCCGAGCCAGCGGAGCGACCGTCGACCCGTCGGGCGGGGCGTCGGGCCGGTGCGGGGCCGGTGGGGGAGGAAGGAGGAGGTCGAAGCCATACGGGAAGGGCAAGTCACTCGAAACGCACTATCGACCGCATGGACGATCGCAACGGGAGCGTAACACATCCGCAATCTGATGTCCCCCCCGTCGTCAGGTTCGCACTGGGCCGTACGGACCACGCCGCTGGCCAGGCACGATGCCCGCGCCAGGCTCGATGACGCGCGCTGGCCCGCCGACGAAGAACGCCGTCGGTGACGCCCAAGTGACGCGGGGCGCTCATCGGTCGCGGCCGAGCGGATACCACGGCTCGCGGGGAAGGTCCCCGAGACGGAAGCGGGCCACGAGGTCGCCGAGCTCGGCCGGCATCACGGCGGGAGCGACCGGGCCGCCGGGGACGTCCGGGCTGTCGGGGGCGCCCGGGCCATCGGGGGTGTCAGGGGTGTCGGCGACGCCCGGGTCGGGGGTGAGGAGTCCGATGCTCGCGAGGAGCCGGCCCAACACCGTCCCGGCGTCCTGGCCCTGCGCGGCCAGGTCCGCCAGGGTGACCGCCCCGTCCCGCTTGGCCAGGCGCGCGCCGGTGGGGCCGAGCGCCAAGGGGACGTGGGCGTAGGTCGGTGCAGCCAGGCCGAGCAGGTGGGCGAGGTGCAGCTGGCGCGGTGTCGACGCGAGCAGGTCGTCGCCGCGCACGACCTCGCCGATGCCCTGCGCGACGTCATCGACGATCACCGCCAGGTTGTACGCGGGGGTGCCGTCGTTGCGCAAGATGACGACGTCGTCGACGATGCCGCGCTGCGGGCCGCAGATGCGGTCGTGGAAGGTGACCGTCGTCTGTTCGCCACGGATGCGCAACGCCGGCGGGCGGCCCTGTTCCTCCCGGTGCGCCCGCTCGGTCGCGGTGAGATCACGGCACAGCCCGGGGTAGGTGCCCTCGGCCTGCTCCCCGTGCGGTGCCGCTGCGGCCTCGGCGATCTCGCGGCGCGTGCAGTAGCAGGGGTAGGTGACCCCGGCGCGCACGAGCTGGTCGATCGCGTCGCGGTAGCGGTCGAGGTGATCGGACTGCTGGGTCACCTCGCCATCCCAGTCGAGCCCGAGCGCCTGCAGGTCGGCGAGCTGGCGGGCCACGAACGGTTGCCGCACCCGCCCCTGGTCGAGGTCCTCCATGCGGATCACGAAGCGAGCGTGATCGGAACGGGCGAGGAGCCAGGCCAGCAGCGCGGTGCGGAGGTTGCCGATGTGCAGATCACCGGTCGGGCTCGGAGCGAAGCGGCCGTCGGGCATGGCGCCCGATGATGCCATGTCCTCGGCCTCGCCCTTCGCGACAGGTGCAGGGCGGGCACCATCGTGGCGCAGCGAGGGCGCCACGGCCGTCGCTGGGTTACTTTTGTCACATGCGCCCCACCGACCTGTCATCCGCCGGCCTGCCGCGTGAGACCCCGCAGCGTGGCCCGGGCGCCACCGTGCGCCGGGCCACCGCCGCCCTCGGCCTGGTGCTGCTGGCCGCCACCGCGACGGTCGCCTGCCAGCCCGTCCAGAAGTGCAACGGCTACACCGCGCTGTGCGACCGGGCGTTCGACGCGGTGGCCTACCCCACGACGCACAACGCGATGAGCAACGCCGCCGAGGGCTGGGCCGGGCCCAACCAGGAGTACGGCATCACCCGCCAGCTCAACGACGGCGTGCGGGCGCTCATGCTCGACACCCATTACAACGTCGGCAGCCTCACCGCGCCCGACGCCCCCACGGACGTACCGCTGCTGTGCCACGCCTACTGCCAGTTCGGGTGGAAGCCGTTGCGGGACGGGCTCGGCGAGATCAAGACGTTCCTCGATACCCATCCGAACGAGGTCGTGTCGATCATCTTCGAGACCTACGTGACCCCCGCCGACACGGCGGCCGCGTTCAGCCAGAGCGGCTTGTCCGCCTATGTCACCGCGCACGCGGCCAACGCACCGTGGCCCACGTTGCGCCAGATGATCGCCGCGGGCACCCGGCTCGTCGCCTTCACCGACAGCGGCGGCGGCAGCTACCCGTGGTACCTCGACGTGTGGGCCGAGGCGTTCGACAACCCGTACTCGGCCAAGGTGCCGGCCGACCTGGTGTGCACGGTGAACCGGGGCAACGGCGCCAACCGCCTGTTCATCCTGAACAACTTCCTGACCGATCCGGTGGCTCGCCGCCCACTGGCCGACCAGGTCAACTACAACCCGTTCCTCGTCACCCAGGCCCAGACCTGCCAGACCGCTCGGGCGCATCTGCCCAACTTCGTGACGGTCGACTTCTACAACCGCGGCAACCTGTTCGCCGCGGTGAAGACCCTCAACGGCGTCTGAGCCAGGTCTGACGCGGCGCCCCGCCCGCGGTGATCGCCCCGCCTGATCGGCGGGTGTGCTCGCGGACGTGAACATCGTCACGTCGGGCTTTGGCGGGTGGGTTCGCGGCGGGTGGCCGGTAGGTTCTCGGGGTCCGTGGGACGCGACCGGAGCTTCCGGTCCCTGTGTCACTGCCGATCGTCGCCCGCTCCCGCCCGCATGTGGCCTGGGACGGTGAGGGTCCTGGCCGGTGCGCAGCTCGAGTCCGCAGACCACCCTGAGCAGGCCGTTTCTGATGTCGTACCCCGATCCCCGCACCCCGCCGACCACCCTGCCTCGCCGCCCCGTTCCGGTGGTCGGCGCGAACGGACCCCGGGTGTCGCTGCGGGCGCGCAAGACGATCTGCCTCGGCATCCTGGCGCTGGCCGGCCCGATCCTGGCGTTCTCCGGCGGCAACCGGAGTGCGGCGGAGGACCTCGACCCCGAGCCCGTGGCGGCCGCTGCCGCCCCGGCGACGAGCCAACCCGCCGAGGCCGATGAGCTGGTGGCCGAGCCCGTGGCCGCCTCCCCCGACGAGGCGGCGCCAGAAACCACCGACCAGGCGCCTTCATCGACGGTCACAGCGCCCACCGCCCGGGTCACGACCACGACCCGGCCCACCCCGACCACCCGCGTGACGACGACCTCGTCGACCACGGCCCCCAGCCCCACCACGACCACGGCGAAGCCCAAGGCCACCAAGGCGGTGTCGAGCTCGTTCCTGCAGTGCGTGCGCCAGCGCGAGTCGCGGGGCAACTACCAGGCCGTGAACCCCAGCTCGGGCACCGGCGGTGCCTACCAGTTCCACCAGGCCACCTGGGATCAGACCGCCAAGACCATCGGCCGGGGCGATCTCGTGGGCACCCGGCCCGAACGGGCGGCGCCGTCCACCCAGGACCTGCTGGCGACGTCGCTCTACCAGCAGGCCGGCACCGCCCCCTGGGGTGGCGGCTGCGTGGCACCGACCGACGGCTGACAGACTCCGGGGACCCACCGTCTCGAGGAGCCCCCGATGCCGAGTCCCGTCCCGCCCCGTCCTGCCGTTGCCCGGATCTCGCCCCTGGCCCGTGACGAGCTGAGCCCTGAGCAGGCGACCCTGGTCGAGGCGATCGGGCCGGACTCGTCGACCACGAACATCTTCTTCACGCTGGTCCGTCATCCCGGGTTGTTCCGGCGCTGGCTGCCCTTCGGCGGCAAGCTGCTCACCGGCCGGTTGCCCGCCCGCGATCGAGAGCTGCTGATCCTGCGCATCGGGTTCCGCTGCCACGCCCCGTACGAGTGGGCCCAGCACGTGCCGATCGGTCTCGCGGTCGGGATCACCGACGACGAGATCGACCGCATCAAGGACGGGCCTGACGCGCCGGGCTGGTCCGCGTTCGACGCCGCGCTGCTGCGCGCCGCGGACGAGCTCAAGGACGACAGCTGCGTGAGCGACGCCACCTGGGCCGAGCTCGCGGATCGCTACGACGAGCGCCAGCTCATCGAGGTGCCGATGGTGGTGGGTCACTACCTGCTCGTGTCGTGCACCTTGAACACGTTGGGCGTGCAGATCGAAGATGGCGTCGCGGCAGCCGCCACCCATCCGCTCGCCGACTGATCGCCCTCGAGCCAGGGACGCGGGCCAGGCGGCGGGGGCCTGACCGCGACCTTCAGACCTCTCCGCAACAGGCGTACCGCTTCTTTGCGCCCCTGCGCGGGCATGGTCGGCAGGCCGGATCAAAGAACGGCTGGCGCGGGTGACGGCGGGGGAGGTGGGCTGCTTTGAGCTGAGCCGCCGCCATGGTCGGCAAGCCGGATCAAAGAACGGCTGCTCGAGGTCACACCGCGGGCACTGTCGTGTCGATGGTGTGGCCCGTGAGCTGCTCGGACAGGTCCCACAGGCGGCGGGCGTCGTCAACGCGCCGCGCGCGCCGACTCGGGGTCTCGCGCACTGGGCGCCCCATCATGAGCCAGCGCGGGCCGTAGAACTCGCCGCCGCGCGCCTCGGGATCGGTGGCGGCGCGCACCGCGGGCAGGGCGCCGTTCGCGGCCGACTGCGTGCTGATGGGCATGACGAGGCGCGCCCCCCGGTTGGTCAGGCCGGTGCCCTCGAACCCGAGGTCGGTGCGCGACGCCCCCGGGTGGGCGGCCAAGGCCTGGGTCGGCGCGTCTGGGCCCAGCCGGCGCTGCAGCTCGGCGGTGAAGAGGAGGTTGGCCAGCTTGCTCTGGAAGTAGGCGGGCCAGCGCTGGTACGAGCGGTGCTCGAACATCGGATCGGTGGGGTGCAGGCGACCGGCGCGGTGGCCCATGCTCGACATCGACACGACGCGAGAGCCAGGCGTCGCGAGCAACACCGGCATCAGGCCTGCGGTGAGCGCGAAGTGGCCCAGGTGGTTCACGCCGAACTGCGTCTCGAACCCGTCGTCGGTGTGGCTCTCGTCGACGGCCATCAGCCCGGCGTTGTTGATGAGCAGGTCGAGCGTGGGCTCGTCGCGCCCGATGGTGTCGGCGAGGGCGTCGACCGAGGCGAGGCTGGCCAGATCCAGCGATCTCGTCTCGACCTGGCCGCGCAGCCCGGCCTCGCGGAGGTCGGTCGCGGCCGCCTCGGCCTTCTGCTCGTTGCGGCACGCCATGAGCACCCGCGCCCCGTGGGTGGCGAGGTGCCGGGTGATCTCGAGGCCGAGCCCGGCGTTGGCGCCGGTCACCAGGACCGTGCGGCCGGTGAGGTCCGGGATGTCTCGGGTGGTCCAGTGATCGGCCATGTCGGGGTCCTTTGGGTGGCGTCGGACAGAAAGTGAACTGGGGCTCACCTTGCAACATAGTGAGCGATGGTTCATGTTGTAAAGGTGCGATCTGACGCTGCCCGCAACCGGGCCCGCATCCTCGAGGTGGCCCGAGATCTGATCGGGCGCGAGGGGTCCGGGGTGTCGATGGACGCCATCGCCGCCGAGGCCGGCGTGGCCGTGGGCACCCTCTACCGGCACCACCCGACCAAGGCCGCGTTGGTCGAGGCGGTGATCGGTCACTCGCTCGACCAGTTGGCCGAGGCCACGGTGGCGGCGACGGCTCGCGTCGGGCAGGGCGCCCCCGCCGGTGAGGAGGCGGCGCGCCTCTTCGCGCTGGTGGCGCGGCGCTACGCCGTGGACCGGGCGGTGAAGGAGGCAGCCGCGTCGATGGGGGCGTACTCCCCGGTGACCGCGTACGGGCCGGACATCGTGTTGCCGGCGGACTCGCCGGAGCTGCGGGCCTGGGAAGCGATCCAGGACCTGCTGGCGGCGGCCCAGCGCGAGGGGAGCGTGCGCGCCGACCTCACCCCGGCAGATCTGATGGCCTTGCTGGCCGGCGTGCCGGCGAGCGGGGTGCCTGACCGCGTGCGCGACCGCTACATCGATGTCGTCCTGGCCGGCATGCGCGCCCCGGCGGATCCGCCCGACGCAGGGCCGTGATTGGATGGCGGGGTGACCGATGCAGGTGAGGATGATGGCGAGAGCGGGGAGGCCGGCCGTCTCGCGGGGATGCGGGCGCGCGTCGATCTGCTGGTCCACCGCGGCCGCCACGAGCTCGACCGAACCCGCCAAACGTTCCCGATCGTCGACCTCGGCGTCGAGGTCTTCGAGCGGTTCACCGGCATCAACGGCTCGATCCTGGCTGGCTACCTGGCCTACCGGTTGTTCCTGCTCCTCTTGCCTCTCGCCGCGATCGTGGTGGCCCTCGCCGGCATCTCGGGCACGACCACCCAGGGTGCGTCGGAGCACCTGAAGCTGGGCCAGGCGCTCACGTCGACGATCGCGACGGCGGGGGCCGAGGCCGGGTCGGGTCGCTTCGCGCTGTTGATCACCGGCCTGGTCGCGTTCGTGATCGCCGCGTGGGGCATGCTCGGGGCGCTGCAGTTCGTCTACGCGCAGGCGTGGAAGATCCCCACGCGGCGCTTCCCGGGCAAGGCCAAGTCGTTCCTCCGGCTGTCGGGCAGCCTCCTGCTCTTCGGTCTCGTGTTCTACGTCTCCGCGCTCGTGCGCCAGGCCGGCGCGGTCGCGGGGGTGGCCGGTTCCACCACCACGTTGGCCAGCACGGCCATCGCCTACTTCGGCCTCGGGTGGATCCTGCCGCATCGGAGCAAGGAGTGGTTCTGGTTGTTGCCCGGCATGGCCGTCGGCGCCTTCGGGCACCTGCTGCTCCAGGTCCTCGCCACCTACTACCTGCCCAACCGCCTGTCCGGCGCGTCCCACACCTACGGCGCCATGGGCATCACGGTGACGATCCTGTTCTACATGTTCCTCATCGGGGTGCTGCTGGCGCTGTCGGCGACGGTCAACGTGGTGGTCTTCGAGCGATACGAGGACGACCCGCCGGGCATCTTCCGGCGGATCGCCGACCGGATCCCGATCCCGTTGACCACGTTCGGCTCCGGCTACGTGCCCGAAGGCGAGGCCGTCGCCACCAACGCACGGGGCCCGGCTCTCGGCGGCGGCACCGGGGACTGATCAGGCGCACGGCGCGCGCGTGGCCACGGCGCGCGTGACCGCCTGGCAGATCTGGGCGAGCTGGTCGAGCTGCTCGGGGGCGAGCACATCGACGAAGACCGCACGGAGCTCGGCCACGTGCAGGGGGGCCGCGGCTTCGATCACCGCGCGGCCGGCCGGGGTCAGCGCGACGTGGGCGCCGCGAGCGTCGGTCGAACACGTCCGGCGCTCGATCAGGCCACGGCGTTCCATGCGGGTCAACTGGTGGGAGAGCCGGCTCTTCTCCCATTGCAGCACCTCGCCCAGCTCGAACATGCGCAGCTGGTCCTCGGGGCTTTCGGACAGATGGAGGAGCACCTCGTAATCCGGCGCCGACAGGTCGGTGTCGGCCTGGAGGCGCCGGGCGAGGTGGCCGAACAGTTGCTGGTTCATCGCCAGCAGGGCGCGCCAGGCGTGCTGCTCCTGATCGTCGAGCCACGGCGTCGCCTCGGCGCGCATCGCGGGTCAGGCCTCCGGCGTCTGGGGCGGCACCGGTGTCACGGGCGTCTCGACCGCCGGCACCGTGCCCATCCGCCCGTGGTTGAAGTCGTCGATCGCCTCGAGGATCTCGGCCCGCGTGTTCATCAGGAACGGACCGTGGTGGGCGATCGGCTCGCGGATCGGGAGGCCACCGAGCAGGAGCACCTCGAGGTTCGGCGAGTCCTCGGGTTGGGTCGGCGCCGCGCTCACCCGGACCCCGGCGCCCGGACCGAACACGACCAGGTCGTGCTCGTCGACCGGGCGGCGCTCCGCCCCGGCGTAGCCGTGACCGCTGAGCACGTAGGCCATCGAGCTGAACAACGGGTTCCACGGCACGTCGAGCTCGGCCCCGGGGCTGAGGCTCACGTGCGCGTAGGTGATCGGCGTGTGCGTGACCCCTGCCCCCTCGTGCCCACCGAGCTCACCGGCGATCAGCCGGATCAGCGCGCCCCCGTCGGGTGAGGTGAGCAGCGTCAGGTCGTTGCGGGTGATCGCCTGGTACCGCGGCGGGGAGAACTTGAGCGCGGCCGGGAGGTTGACCCAGAGCTGCACGCCGTGGGACCGCCCGCCGTTTCGGTAGAAGGGCCGGGTGGGCACCTCGTCGTGGAGGATCCCGGCGCCCGCGGTCATCCACTGCGTGTCGCCCTCACCGATGATGCCCCCGCCCCCGTTCGAGTCGTGGTGCTCGATCTCGCCGTCCATCACGTAGGTCACGGTCTCGAACCCGCGGTGGGGATGCCACGGTGCGCCGACCGGCTCGGTCGGGGCGTAGTCGATCGGTCCGAGCTGATCGAGGAGGAAGAACGGGTCGGCCACGTGGGCGTCGACGCCGCCGGGGAACGGGCGCCAGACCTCGAAGCCGGCGCCTTCGACCGCATGGTGGGCGGGGACGACCTGGGCCACCGAGCGCGAGGAGGCGGTCGGGACCGTCGCGGCGACGCGAGGGAGGACGAGCGGGTTGTCGACGGTGATCGCGGGCATGGTGGCCTCCGAGGGTCGGGCGGCCGCAGGGCGGTCGGTCCGGATTGTAGTTGACGTGTCATCCAAACCGCCGGCGGGCGCGCCCTATTCCCCGTGAGGGCTCCGCTTCCCGTCGCCTTGGTCTCGGGTGCCGGCCCACCGCGAGCGGCGCCCGGGGTGGCCGGGCGCCTCAGAGGTCGAGGAGGTCGGGCACCTGCGGCGGGACGGGTTCCTCGCGGGCGAGGCGGATCGCCGCGGCGCCCACCCGGCGTGACAACCGGATGCTCGGTACCTCGACGACCCGGTGGAACACCGCGGCGACGACCAACGAGATGGCGAGCGCCAGCGGGAGCAGCATCACGGTGAAGCCGTGCAGGGCGAAGCCGAGCCCGACGACGATCGGTTCGTGCACGAGGTAGAGGCTGTAGGACCGCAAGCCCAGCCACTGCACCGCGCGATGCTCGAGCAGGCGCACCGCCGGCGCGCAATACCACGCGATGATGACGAACAGCGTGGCGCCCGCAGCGGCGGCGGGCATCAGGTAGCGCACCTGATCCGGCATCGTGGTGGCGAACCCGGCGACGAGCCACGAGCTCTCGACGAGCAGGATCGCCATGACGCCGATCGCCCACCAGTGCGCCGGGCGGAGGCCGGCGGCGAACTGCCGCAACGCGTCTGCCCGGCTGGCGAGCACGGTGCCCAGCCCGAAGATCGGGAGGTACACGAACAGGTCGTTGCGCACGAACGTCCCGAACACCATCAACGCCAGGAGCGCGCCGACCGGCCAGACCACGGCGATGCGGCGGCTGAGCCTCGCCGCCACCACGAACAACGGGAGCAGGAGCGAGAAGACCAGCTCCCACTTGAGGGTCCAGTACACGCTGTTGAGGTGCCCGGGCGGGACGAAGTACAGGGTCGAGTCCTGCGCCGCGTCGGCCAGCTTGAGCGTCAGCGGGTGGGCCAGCAGCCAGCTGCTCCCGCCGGAGACCGCCGAACGTTCGAACAGGACGAACGTCGCCGCGGCGAACGCCAGGGACGCCCACAACGGGATGTACAGGCGGGCGAGACGCTGCGGGAAGTAGCCGTTCCAGTTGTCCGCGCCGGCGCCGGCGTCACCGGTCGCGCGCCGACGGGGCGCCAGGAACGCGAGGGACAACACGACGCCGCTGAGCACGAAGAAGATCCACACGGCGGCGTCGCCCGCCCAGACGAGGTGCAGCGGCGTGTAGAGGATCCACCAGGCGCCCGATCCCCGAGCCGCGATCGTGGAGGTCTGGTACCCATCGGCGTAGGCGGACGAGACGAGCAGGCTGTGGTGGAGGACGACCACGACCGCCGCGACACCGCGCAGGCCGTCGAGCGAGCGGATCCGGGTCCCGGCGCCAGCAGCCGGGACGGGGTGGGCCGTCGTGTCGGAGGAGACAGGGTGGCGACGCCGTCTCGGGTTCCTCACGGTTTGGGCCATCACCTGCTCCACCCCACGGCGGGTGAGACCGCGGCTCATCGACGTACCGAACAATGGGTGGGCGCAGGTCGTCCAGCATGCTCCGGCTGCCGGCTACCACCACCGGATCCGACGAAGGTACCAGGGGTGCATCGACAAGCGGTGCATCTGGGGCCCGACCCGCGAGCCAGACATCGATGCGCCTCGTCGAGACTCGCCGCGACCTGCTGGTCGACGGTGGTGCGCGAGCAGCGAACCGAACCTCACAACCTTTCGGACAGGACCCTGGATCGGGCGGAGGGGGATGCCGCCCCATGCCACGCCGCTCGCGGGTTGGGGTTGGTTAACCGATCGCATGAGTGGGACCTGGGCGTCGATCTTCTCCGCCCGACGGAGCGCGCCGACGACCTCGGCATAGAAGTGCTCGGGCACCCACCACTGGGCCCCGGCGGGTACGAGCTGGTGGAGCTTTCGTCCGGTGGTGGTGTCGAGCAGCAGTTCGACGCTGGCTGATGCGTCGAGGACGAGCGCGGTCATTCCTGTTCGGCGCGGGCCTCGGCGACGAGATCTGCGCCGGTGACCGATAGCTCGATCGGCTCGTCGCGCCTGAGTGACGTCAACCAGTCATCGATGGAGCCGTCGGAGTCGTCATCGATCGGGACCACCGCTGGGTCCGGGTTGAGGGTTCTGACTGGGCGGGCCATCGGCGCAGGGTACCCCCGTCAATGGCGAGCCGGAAAGGGCTTCCCGGCATTCGTGGGTCACGTGGGAAACGGGTTCGGTCCGGGTCCGTTCGCGTCTTCCGGACTCGGTCTGTTGGGTTCCGAGACGCCGGCGGCCCCTTCCAGAACCGAAGGTTGGAGCGTGAGGCGAACCTGGACTGCCTGGTCGGCCTCCACTCGCACAACGACACCCGTGACGATCTCCCCGGTCCCGGGCCAGGTATGCCGCTCGGGAATGTTCTCCCACGCCTCGGCCATCCCGGCGGCGTCGACGAAGCCCACGGTGCCAGAGCCGAGATCCAAGAACAACCCGAAGTGCACTTGGCGCACGACACACCCAGACGCCCATGACCCGAGTGGAAAGCGTGTCACCACGTCGGGTTCGGATGAGCCCAAGCTCATGTGAGGCCGCCCAGATCAAGTCCAGTGCGAGGGAATCTTCGGGCCCATGCGAACCAGTATGTGCCGAACAGCGCGGCCAGCCCGCGATCGGGCGCCGCCGACATCGCCGCCGAGATCATCTTCGGCATCGGCTACGACCCGCAAGGCCCAGGTCGCCGGCCTGACCCGGGTGTTGGATCGTGCCGACCCGTACCCCGTGCCGGGCTGGTGCGCCCCGTTGGATTGAAACCGGGGATTCGGAGACTGTCGCCCGTTACCGGGCCGACCGAGAACCTGCTGGTCAACTGTGGTGCGCGAGGGGGGACTTGAACCCCCACACCCTTTCGGGCACAGGAACCTGAATCCTGCGCGTCTGCCAATTCCGCCACTCGCGCGTGAAGTAGCCCCGACAACCTAGTGGCGGGCCGCCCGATTGCCAAGGTGAGTTGCGTCCGGGCGTCGCCGCCGTGGATCGCCGCCCGCGTGGCCACCAACTCTTTTCAGTGCAGGAGGAGCCTGCGCGTGCCGATGCTCCCCTCGGAGGGATTCGCGGGCGCTGGGAAACGCCTGAGTCGAACCCGAGGGGTGTCGTGATGGTGCAGGGCAGAGGCAAGCAACCCATCGACGAGGTGATGACCTGGTGCGCTCGCACCGGTTGGACCGATCGTCATCAGCTCGACCCCGCGTCCGGGTCCGGGTCCGCCGCGTCCGCCGCGGCCACCGACCACCCGCCGGCTGGCACGGCGTCTGCCCCCACCGGCGTGGATATCGATCTGCGGGAACCGCCGGCGCCCCCGGTGGGCCAGGACGAGCTCGGCGAGGCCGTGTCGTCCCGTCGGCGACGATGGCCGCGCCCCGACGCCAGCCGCCGATGCGAGGTCCCGGCCAGCCTGTTCATGCTGCACGCCCGCCACGATCCCGATGCGGCGTTGGTCACTGCCCGGTCAGGGCCTCGCTCGCCGGGTTGAGGGGCGGGTGGGTAACGTGGCGCCCCGTGGGGCTCCAAGGCTTCGAACGTCGGCTCGAGAATCTGGTGGAAGGCGTCTTCGCCCGCGTCTTCAAGAGCGGCCTCCGTCCCGTCGAGTTGGGCCGCCGCCTCGTGCGCGAGATGGACGTGAAGCGCTCGATCGGCGTGCGAGGCCGCCCGTTGGCGCCCAACCACTTCACGATCCGTCTGCACCAGGCCGACTACGCGAAGTTCGCCGAGATCGGTGACTCGCTCACCCGCGAGCTGTGCGAGGCCGCCCGCGAGCACGGCCAGGACGAGTCGTACTCGTTCATGGGGCCGATCGAGGTCGAGCTCGTGGTGGACCCCAAGGTCCACGAGGGGGACTTCAAGATCGATGCCCGCATGCGCGAGGGAGCCGGGGGCGTGGGCGCCGGCTCGTTGCTGCTGCCCAACGGCGATCGGTACGTGCTCGACGAGCACACCGTCGTGCTCGGCCGGCTACCCGACTGTGACATCACGCTCAACGACACCAACGTGAGCCGGCGCCACGCCGAGATCCGGCCCGCGGGCGACGGCTTCGTGCTCGTCGACCTGGGCTCGACCAACGGGTCGAAGGTCAACGGCGTTCGGGTGTCCCAGCGGGAGCTGCTCGATGGTGACGAGCTCGGCTTCGGCAACATCCGCCTCGTGTTCCAGGCGTCCTGACCAGGGGAGCACCTGCCGGAGGGCTCCGGCCCGGTAATCTGCCCCCTCAGTGTCCGAGCAACTTCTCACCATCCTCAAGTTCTGCCTGCTCGCGCTCATCTACCTCTTCTTTTTTCGCGTGCTCCGCGCGGTGTGGGCCGAGATCACACCGCCCAAGGTCGCGCCGGTTCCAGTCCCCGTCCCTGCTCGCGGCCGGGCCAAGCCGGCCAAGCCCCCCAAGCGCGGCAAAGCCCCCCGGGGTGGGGTGCCCAAGGGGGCGGCGCCGGCACGCGCACCGCGAGCTCCGGTGCCCCCACCGGTGGGCCGGCTCGTCGTCGTGGAACCCCCCGAAGCACGCGGCCTCACCTACCAACTGGCCGACGAGGTGAGCGTGGGGCGGGCCGCGGGATGCCAGGTGATGGTCGAGGACACGTTCGTGTCCCAGGTGCATGCGCGGGTCTTCAGGCGCGAACGCAACTACCTTGTTGAAGATCTCGGGTCGACCAACGGCACCTATCTCAACCAGAAGAAGGTGGCAGGTGCCATGATCATGCAACGGGGGGACCGGCTCCGGGTCGGGAACACGGTGCTGGAGCTCGAATGACGACTTTCGCAGTAGGGGCGGCGACCGACGTCGGCCAGGTGAGACAGGTCAACCAGGACAACATCCTGCGCGCCGATGATGTCTTCGCGGTCGCGGACGGCATGGGGGGCCATCGTGGTGGTGAGGTCGCGTCGCTGGTCGCGGTCGAGGCGCTGCAGGCCAGCTTCATCGAGCGCACCACCGACTCGCTGGTCGAGGCGGTGCAGAGCGCCAACGCGGCGATCGTCGAGCGAGCCAAGGACGACCCGGACCTGCGGGGCATGGGCACCACCATGTGCGCGCTGGCCCGCGTGCACCTCGACGACGGCCAGGAGATCCTCACCATCGTCAACGTCGGCGACTCGCGGGCGTACCTGCTCAAAGCCGGCGATGCCGAGCTCGTGCAGATCAGCGAGGACCACAGCCTCGTGCAGACCCTCGTCCGCCAGGGCCAGCTCACCCAGGCCGAGGCCGCGGTCCATCCGCAGCGCAACATCCTCACCCGGGCGCTCGGCATCGACCAGCGCGTGCTGCCCGATTCGTTCGACCTGCTGCCGGTCAAGGGCGACCGCTACCTCCTGTGCTCCGACGGTCTCTTCAACGAGGTCGAGGAGCCCCGGATGGCTGAGGTCATGCTCACCCATCCCGACCCGCAGGAGGCGGCCGAGATCCTCGTGCGCCTCGCAAACGAGGGCGGCGGGCGCGACAACATCTCGGTCGTGATCGTGGACGTCACCGACGACGCCGGGCACCATCCCCAGATCGCCGAGCGCAGCGACGATCACCGCGTCGTGAACGTGGTGCACGGCCCCGAGCGCGTCGGCCTGCCGCCGGAGGACGCGCCCCCGGCACCGGCCGCGGCCGGCGCCTCCGCGCCCGTGGCCCCCGCCGTGGCCGCCCCGGCTGCGCCCCCGCCCGTGGCCCCCGGCGCCGCGAACGCACCGCTGGCCGCCCCCGTCGTGCCGCCGGTCGTCGCCTTCGCTCCCGCCACCGTCGCCGGTGCGTCCCGCAGCCGCTTCACCTGGCGCGTCGGGTTGTTCCTGGTGCTGATCGTCGCGGTGTTCGGCGTCGCGGCGTTCGCCGTTTCCTGGGTCGCGTCCAACAGCTACTACGTGGGTCTGGACAACGGTGAGGTCGTCATCTTCCAGGGCCGCCCCGGCGGCTTCTTGTGGTTCCAGCCGACCATCGCGCAGCGGACCGCTATCAGTGCCACCGCGGTGCCCGCCGAGTTCCAGGCCGACATCGCGAAGGGCAAGACCGAGCCGACCCTGCAGGACGCCACCGACTACGTGGCTCGCGTCGCCAGCTCCACGGTCGTCACCAGCCCCCCGACGACGACGTCCACGACGTCGCGCAGCGTGAGCACTGGCGTGGCCGGCGCGATCTCTCTCGGCGAGAACGTCACCACCACCACGACGGCGCCCACGTCGTCTTCCCCGTCCCCGTAACGCGTGCGCCGCAACACCGAGCTCGGTCTCCTCGTGATGGTGGTCATCATCACCGGGGGCGCCTACGTGCTCGCCAGCCTCGGGCAGGACGCGGTCGTCCCCCCGAACGTGCTGCCCTTCCTCGGCGTGGTGCTGGCGCTGCTGCTCGTCGCCCACATCGTCAACCGCCGGCTCGCCCCCAACGCCGACGCGACGCTGCTGCCGCTCGCCGGTCTGCTCAACGGTGTCGGGTTCGTCGTGATCGCCCGCATCAACGAGCAGTTGGCGTGGCAGCAGGCCGCGTGGACCACCTTCGGCATCGCGCTGTACTGCCTCACGCTGATCGTGGTCCGGCGCGCCCGCGACCTCAGCCGCTACCGATGGACCTTCGCGCTGATCGGCATCGTGCTGCTGATGCTGCCCCTCGTCCCGGGCATCGGCCGCGAGATCAACGGCTCGCGCATCTGGGTCGGCTTCGGCCCGATCCGGTTCCAACCGGGCGAGTTCGCCAAGATCGCCCTGGCCATCTTCTTCGCCTCGTACCTGGTCGAGAAGCGCGAGCTGCTGGCCATGGGCAGCCGACGGATCGGACCGATCTCGCTGCCCGAGCTCAAGCACCTCGGTCCGGTGCTGCTGGCGTGGGGCGCCTCGCTCGTCGTGATGATCTCGCAGAAGGACCTCGGGTCCTCGCTGCTGTTCTTCACGCTGTTCCTCGTGATGCTGTGGGTCGCCACCCAGCGCGGCTCGTATCTCGTCTTCGGGATCGGGCTGTTCGGCATCGGCTCGTACTTCGCGTGGCGGGCGTTCGACCACGTGCAGACCCGCGTGACCATCTGGATCGACCCCTGGGCCGACCCGGACAACAAGGGCTACCAGATCGTGCAGGGCTTCTTCGAGATGGCCGCCGGCGGCGTGGGCGGGACCGGCATCGGGCTCGGGGGCGCGATCAACATCCCCGAGGCCGAGAGCGACTTCATCTTCGCCATCATCGCCGGCGAGTTGGGGCTGGTCGGCGCGACGATCGTGCTGATCGCGTTCCTGCTGATCATCGGCGCCGGGCTCCGGGTGGCGGTGCGCGCCGAGAACTCGTTCGACAAGTTGCTCGCCGTCGGCCTCACGACGCTGATCGGCATCCAGGCGTTCATCATCATCGGCGGCGTCACCCGGGTGCTGCCGCTCACCGGTGTGACCCTGCCGTTCGTGTCCTACGGCGGCTCGTCGCTCGTTGCCAACTACGTCCTGCTCGCCCTGCTCATGCGGATCTCGGACGAGACGGCGATGGTCGCCCCCGCCCCGACCCCCGCCACGGTCTCGGCATGAGGACAATGGTCTCGTGAGCATGAACAAGCAGATCCGCAACCTGGGGGTGTTCCTCATCCTCTGCTACCTCGCGCTGTTCGTGAAGATGAACCAGATCCAGATCTTTCAGGCCGACGACCTTGCGGCGAACCCGAACAACCGGCGGATCGTCCAACGTGAGTACAACCGGGCCCGCGGGGCGATCACGTCGGCCGATGGGGCGCTGCTCGCCCAGAGCATCGACGCCGGCGACGAGGCCAAGCGCCGCCAGCGGGTGTACCCGGAGAAGGACCTGTTCGGGCAGATCACCGGGTACTTCTCGCTCACCTACGGAGCGACCGGGGTGGAGAAGACCTACAACGACGAGCTGTCCGGGTCGACGGTGCAGCAGCAGATCCGGGGTCTCGCCGACCTGTTCAACAACCAGGAGACCATCGGCAACGTCACGCTGTCGGTGCGCAAGGACCTGCAGACCACCGCCCGCGATGCCCTGAAGGACCCGCGGACCGGCGCCGACCGCGAGGGCTCGGTCGTGCTGATGGACCCCAAGACGGGCGAGATCCTGGCGTTCTGGAGCTACCCGTCCTATGACCCGAACCTGTTGAGCCTCGGCTCGTTCGAGTCACAGCAGCAGGCGTGGGCGCTGCTCAACCTCGCGCCGGGCAAGCCGCTGCAAGCCAAGCAGTACCAGGAGCGGTACTTCCCCGGCTCGACCTTCAAGGTGGTGACCTCCGGCATCGGCCTGCAGACCGGCAAGGTCACCGACACCGATCCCGTCTACCCGGTCGAGACGTTCTACCTGCCGCCCCAGACCACCAAAAAGATCAGCAACTTCGCGGGTGAGTCCTGCGGCGGTGCGCTCCCCGAGATCCTCAAGTTCTCGTGCAACTCGGCGTTCGCCCGGATGGGCACCGAGACCATCACGGCCCAGCCGATGATCGACGGCGCCCAGTCCTTCGGCTTCAACACGGACGTGCCGATCGACCTGCCCAGCCCGGCGCAGTCCAACTTCCCGACCGACGTCGTGAAGAACCCGCCCAAGCTGGCGCAGGCCTCGATCGGCCAGAACGACGTGCAGTCCACGCCGCTGCAGATGGCGATGGTCGCCGCCGCCGTGGCGAACAAGGGCGTGGAGATGAAGCCCCACGTCATGCACGAGGTGCGCGACGGCGAGGGCCGGGTCGTGAAGTCCTACGACCCCGAGACGTGGCTCACGCCCATGGACCCCGAGCACGCGGCGACGCTGCGGGCGGACATGTTGGGCGTGGTCACGGGCGGTACCGGGACGCCGGCACAGGTTCCGGGCTACGAGGTCGCCGGCAAGACCGGCACGGCGCAGCTGGGCGACGGGCGGGTGCACACCTGGATGATGGCCATGGCCGGGCTGCCCGGCCAGGACCCCCAGCTGGCGATCTCGGTCGTCGTGCTGAACCAGAACGCCGCCAACAGCGACAACACGGGCGGCCAGATCGCCGGCCCCGTGGCCAAGGCCGTGCTGGCCAAGGCGCTCGATGTCATCAACCACCCGGTCGCGCCGACTCCGGCACCCGCGCCAGGCGGAACCGGCGGAACCGGCGGGACGGGTGGGACCGGCGGGACCGGCGGGACGGGTGGGACTGGTGGGACGGGCGGGGCCACGCCGGGCGGGCCGCCGTCGACGGCGCCCAAGCGCACCGGCTGAACCGACCCCCGGAGGCCACGTTTCCCCGAAATCGAGGCGGTTCGTCGGGAGTGGCCCGACGCGCGGTCTCAATTTCGGGATTGTGGGGTGGTGTGGGGTGGCCCGATCGCTGAGGCGGCGCCCACTAGGATTCGCCGCCGTATGTCTGACCAGGGCCCCACCGTCTTCAAGCAGCGTTACGAGCTGCACCGCAAGCTGGCGCGCGGCGGCATGTCCGACGTCTACCTCGCCCGGGACCAGATCCTCGACCGGCCGGTCGCCGTCAAGGTCCTGTTCCCCGAGTACGCCAAGGACCCCACCTTCGTCGAGCGGTTCCGGCGCGAGGCGCAGGCCGCCGCGAAGCTCAACCACCCCAACATCGTCGCGGTCTATGACTGGGGCGAGGAGCTGGGCACGTACTTCATCGCGATGGAGTACGTCGAGGGTCGCAGCCTCTCCGAGATCATCCGCGCCGAGGGTCCGTTGCCCGCGCGGCGGTCCGCCGAGATCACCGCCGACGTCGCGTCCGCGCTCGGGTTCGCCCATCGCAACGGTGTCGTGCACCGCGACGTGAAGCCCGGCAACGTCATCGTCGAGACGAGCGGGCAGGTCAAGGTCGCCGACTTCGGCATCGCCCAGGCCCTGTCGGGCAACGAGCAGGCCCAGCTCACCCGGGCGGGTTCGGTGATGGGCACGGCCACGTACTTCTCGCCCGAGCAGGCCCAGGGCAAGCAGGTGGATCAGCGCAGCGACCTCTACTCGCTCGGCTGCGTGCTGTTCGAGATGATGGCGTCGCGGCCGCCGTTCGTGGGCGAGTCGCCGGTCGCCATCGCCTACAAGCACGTGCAGGAGCAGCCCGTCCCGCCGTCGTCGTTGGGGGCCACGGTCCCCGCGCCGCTCGAGGCGATCATCATGAAGTCGCTGCGCAAGGAGCCCGCCGACCGGTACCAGTCGGCCGAGGACCTGCGCGCCGATCTGCGCCGCTTCCTCGACGGGCAGCCCGTGGTCGCCGCCACCGAGGCGGGGGCCGCGCTCGCCGCCGCCGGCCTGGCTGCTGCCGCGTCGAACCCGAACGCCACGACGGCGCTGCCGGCGACCGCGGCCGTCGCCTCCTCGGCGCCGATCGCCATCCCGCCCGACGACTTCTACCCGCCCCGCCGGCGCGGCAGCGGCATCTTCATCGGGATCCTCGTGCTGCTGCTCATCGCGCTCGGCGTGGGCCTCTTCTTCGCCGCGTCGAACATGAGCAGCAAGTCATCGAAGAAGCAGGTGACGGTCCCGACCGTGGTGAACCTGCCGGTCGATCAGGCCACGCCGCTGCTCGTCAACGCCGGCTTCAAGGTCAACCGCCTCGACCTGCCCAACGACAAGGTCGAGGCCGGCCGCGTGTTCGACCAGGACCCCAAGGGGCAGGCGTCAGCCGACGACGGCTCGACGGTCACGATCAGCGTCAGCCAGGGTGTCGGTGACACCGACGTGCCCAACGTGGTCAACGCCACCGAGGTGGCGGCCAAGACCCAGCTCGCGAACGTGGGGTTCGTGCCCATCACCAACCAGCAGGCGAGCGACACGATCCAAAAGGGCCTGGTCATCAGCCAGACCCCCAACGCCGGGCAGAAGGCGGCCAAGGGCAGCAACGTGACCATCGTCGTCTCGACCGGCAAGCAGGCCGTCGAGATCCCCGATGTCGCAGGGATGTCGGCGGTGTCCGCCGCGAACAAGTTGGATCAGGCCGGGTTCAAGTCGTCGACCAAGAACGAGTTCAGCAACGACGTGCCCAAGGGCAAGGTCATCGGCACCGACCCCGATGCCGGATCCAAGGCGGATCCGTCCACGATCACGATCGTGATCCTGGTGTCCAACGGGCCCGAGACCACCACGACGACCGCGGCGCCGACCACGACCGCCAAGCCCACGACCACGACGACGGCTCCCAAGCCGACGACGACCGCCGCCGCGCCGACCACGACGACCACGGCGGTCAAGACCACCACGACGACCTGATCGGCGACCAGGCCGTCCGCCATCGCTCGAGATCGCGGCCGCGGCCGCGGCCGCTGCCGCTGCTGGTGCCGGGTCTGGGACCGGGTCTGAGGTCGGTCGGGGTCAGCGCGGCGTGGGGACCGTGCGCGCGAGCCAGGCGCCGATGAGGTCGTGGCCCTGGGCCGTGAGGATCGACTCGGGGTGGAACTGCACGCCCTCGATGTCGAACTCGCGGTGGCGCACGCCCATCACGATGCCGTCATCGGTCGTGGCGGTGACCTCGAGGACAGCGGGCATGGTGCTGGGCTCGATCACCAGCGAGTGGTAGCGGGTGGCCTCGAGCGGGTTGGGGAGCCCGGCGAAGACCCCGATGTCCTGATGGCGGATGAGCGAGGTCTTCCCGTGCATGATCTCGGGTGCGCGCACGACGTCGCCGCCGAACACCTGACCGATGCACTGGTGCCCCAGGCAGACCCCGAACACGGGGCGCCGGCCCGCGAAGCGCTCGATGACGGCGTTGGACAGGCCGGCGTCCTCGGGACGGCCGGGCCCCGGGGAGATCAGCACGCCGTCGGGATCGAGGGCGACGATCTGCTCGATGGTGAGCGCGTCGGCCCGGTGGACGAAGGGATCCGCGCCGAGCTCACCGAGGTACTGGACGAGGTTGTAGACGAACGAGTCGTAGTTGTCGAGGACCAGGATCCGAGCGCCCATAGGCGCAGCAGGGTAGCCGTGGTGGCCGACCCGGTCGCAACCAGATCGACGCTCGGGTCCGGCCCGCACGATGGCCCGGGGGATGGTCGGGGGGACGGTCCCGCGGCGCGTGGGGCGCGGTCTGGCGCATCGGGCCGAGTCGGCTAACCTCATCGGCCGTGGCAAAGCCGACGAAGCGGCCAACCAAACGAAAGATCGAAACGGGCACCGACAAGGTGATGCCGACCGGCAAACCGCGCGAGCCCGTCAAGCGGGTCAGCCGGGATGGCGAGGATCCCTCGACCGCCGACGACCTCGATCTGGACCTCGACGACGACGCCACCGACGACGACGGCGTCAAGGCCTCCACCAGCAGCGCGGCGGACAAGGCGGCGGGCACGAAGTCCCGGGCGGCCAAGGCCGCCACCAAGGACACCCCGTCGAGCAAGGACACCAAGGCGGCCGCCAAGGCGTCGGCCAAGGCCTCGCGGCGCGGCAACAAGCGGGTCACGCCGAAGGGCACCACCCCGTCGGCGAGCACCCGCTACACGCCGCCCACGGCGCGGTATGAGGACATGCCGAGCCCGTTGTGGGTGCCGATCCTCATGTTCACCCTCTTCGGCCTCGGCATGCTGTCGATCTTCTTGAACTACGTCGGGCTGCTCCCCGGAGCCACCTCCAACTGGTACCTGCTCCTCGGCCTGGGCTTCATCCTCGCCGGCATCATCACCGCCACCCAGTACCGGTAGTTCCCGCGTCCCGCCCAGGCCATCGTTTTCCCCAGGTTGGGGATAACGCAGTCACGCAATGTGGCGAACAGGTTGCGGGATGACGCCTACATCTCGGCGGTGCGAACCCTGGGTTTCGGGCGGGTTACACCGCACAGGTCCATGCACACTGTGTGGACGACCGATCGCCATCCTGGCGCAACCGTGGCGGCGATCGCACTGCCGGTGTGCGCCTGCTCACTCGATGGGCGCCACGAGCTCCATGTCCTCTTGGCAGTGCCGCGGCGGTTGTGGATCTTCGTCCGGGGCGACGGTCATGCGCACCTCCGTGCCGCAGAGGCTGCAGCGGTAGGCGATCTTGACCTTGCGCATCTCGCCGGCCGGCGGGGGCTCGGGCACCGGCCGCGCCAGGCCGCCGAGCATCACCATGCCGATGCGGAACGTGAGGTACACGAAGACGCCGGCCACCAGCACCTGGAACGGCGGCCGGCCGAGCGCGACGAGGACAGCCGCGCCGAGGATGATCACGAAGAGGAGGACCGGGTGCTTGCGCACCGGGTCAGGTTACGGCCCGCCGCCCGTCCGCCCCAACCAGGCGGACCTGACGCCGGAACGGCGAACGCCGCCCGGGGAGGGGCGGCGTTCTGAACGTCCAACTGGACGCCCGAAGATCGTGGGTGCTGACGCTCCCCACGGTCAGGGATCAGGGATCAGGGATCAGGGGATCAGGGGATCAGGGGATCAGTCGAGCCGCTCGATGATCGTGGCGTTGGCCATGCCGCCGCCCTCGCACATCGTCTGCAGGCCGTAGCGGCCCCCGGTGCGCTCGAGCTCGTTGAGCAGGGTCGCGAGGAGCTTGGTGCCCGAGCTGCCGAGCGGGTGACCCAGCGCGATCGCGCCGCCGTTCACGTTCACCTTGGTCATGTCGGCGTCGAACTCCTTCTGCCACGCCAGCACGACCGACGCGAACGCCTCGTTGATCTCCACGAGGTCGATGTCGGCCATCGTGAGCCCGGACTTGGCCAGGGCC